>NZ_JBIALS010000031.1:0-100471 GCF_042873655.1 Streptomyces sp. NPDC004609
CCTGGTCACCGTGCTTCACCTGAGAAAACTCGCGACCATGGACCTCCTGGGCCAGCTCTTCAACACCACCGCCATGACCATCAGCCGCGCAGCGAAAGACGTCCGCCCGCTCCTGGAAGCCCATGGTGTCTACCTCCCCGCCTCAACGGCCCGTTTCCGCGAACCCCAGCCGAGCCTCCAGTCGGTGTGCTGAACGACCATGATCGTTCTCAGCGCCAACGGCTGTACCGATGTTCCCCGAGGCCGGTCGGGTCGTCGGCGTGCGTCGCGCGAGCCGGTCCCGCAGTTGGGCCGCGACGAGCCCCTCATCGCTCCCCGCCTCGGCCAGGAGCCCGAGGAGCACCGCGATCGCGCGCCTCGCCCGCGGTGATCAGCGGGAGCCGCTCCCCGGGGGCGTCGATGAGGTCGGCGAGGGTGTCAGTGAGATGGCTCATGCCCAGGGCGACGCGGGGCCGTCCCGCCGGATCACGCGCGCGGCCGACCGCCGTCGGCATGTGCACGCATGTCCCAAGGCTGTGTACGGATGTTCATGGAGTCCGGTACGGAACCGCTCGCATCCTGATGCCCTGACCCAGCCCTTGCATTCAGGAGGACAGATGCTCGGACGATTACGGACCCGGACCATAATGCGACCGCACACACGTGAACGGACCAACATGAAGCGCGTCCTGGCCGCTTTGGCGGGCGCCTTGATGATGATGCTCGCCCTGGGGGCACCTCAGGTGAGCGCGGCCCCGCAGGGCTTCACCGCACAGGCCAGGGCGGCGGGCCTGACCTCCGCCGAGGCCACCGCCCTCCAGGCCGAGGTCGACCGCTACCTCACGGAACTGGGCGGAACCCAGACCTCGCCCAACACGGTCGACCTGGGCAACCAGGCCACGCTGAGGGTGGCGATCCCCGGCGAGAAACACCCCCGCGACCTGAGCGGCGGCAAAGCCGCCGCCAGCCCGAACTGCCACCCAGGGGGAGCGGACTTCTACTTCTTCTGTGCTTACTCCGGCCAGGATTACACGGGCTCCGAGATCGCCATGGGCGCCTGCGGCCTCTACAACATCCCGGCGGCGTGGGGCTGGGGCTCCTGGGACAACAACCAGACCGACGGCACCGAGGCGATCATGTACAACAGCTCCAGCCACATCATCTTCATTACTCAACCGGCGCACAGCTGGGACTTCTCCGGCGACTGGGGACCGGTGGGCAAGGTCCGCAACTGCTGACCGCCGACACCACGCACCACAGCAAGACCGCTGACCGGTGAACACGGCGGGGACGCATGAACAATCCGTGCGCCCCCGCTCAAGCCGACCTCGGCTTCCGCCCCGACGTCTTCTTCGCGGCGGCCTTCTTGGCCCGCTTCTTCGGCATGTCCTGCACCGTCCCCGGCTCCCCGCCCTGGCTGCGGGCTTCCTTGGCTGCCTGCACGCTGCTCTCCAGCGCGGCCATCAGGTCCACCACCGTTGCCCGACCGCCCGGTTCGCGACCGGCCTCCGGCAGGTCCCGGCCCTCAGCCTTGGCCGCGATGACCTCCTCCAGGGCCTCCCGGTAGCGGTCGGTGTAGCCGGTGGCGTCGTCCTCGGCCAGCGTGTCCATCAGTGCGAGTGCCCGGTCGATCCCGTCCTCGTCGAGGTCCACCTGCTCCGATGCCAGTGTCTCGGAGGGGCGGATCTCGTCCGGCCAGCGCATCGCGTGGAGGACGATCGCGTCCTCCAGGGCCTGCAGCATCCCCAGCAGCGCCCGCCCGTGCCACGCGAACTTGGCGATGGCGGCCTTCTCACTGCGCTCCAGGGCCTTCCACAGCAGGATGTAGGGCTTGGCGGCGACCTGGCCATCCGCGGTGAGGCAGTAGCCGGCCGCGATCCGGATCGGGTCGATCGTCTCGGCGGGGACGAAGGCGACGACCTCGATCGCCTTGCCGTCGGCAGCGGCAGCGCCGCCAGGTCGGAGTCCGCGACCTCCACCAGCTGGTCCCTGGACACCTCGTACCCCTTGCCGATCTCGTCATCCCGCAGCTGCCGGCCGTCGGCTCGCAGATCTTGCGGTAGCGGGTCCGGCCCCCTTCCTCGGTGTGGATCACGCGGAAATTGATGAACCGGCCCTCGGCCGCGGACACCACCTTGATCGGGATGTGACCAGGCCGAAGCTGATGGCGCCGGACCAGATGGGACGGGGCATCACTCACCTCCGGAGAACACGCCCCCGGCGCCGTTGTAGGGTCTCGCGGCTGATGTCGTCATCTCACGGCCGTGTCGTACCGATGTCGTATACGACATCACCGTGAGACCAGCGCGTGGGTGCTGCTGCTCAGCGCCTCGTCTCGTACCTGGTCAGGACCACGCCGCCGGGAAACGTCCGCGTCTCCACCAGGTTCAGGTTCACCCAGCTGTCCAGCGCGGTGAAGAACGGCGTGCCGCTGCCCACCAGGACCGGATGGGCGGCGATCGCGTACTCGTCGATCAGCCCGGCGCGCATGGCCGCCCCGGCGAGCGTTGCGCCGCCGATGTTCATTGCGCCGCCGTCCTCGGCCTTGAGCCGGGTGATCTCGGCGATCGCGTCGCCGGTGACCAGGCGGGTGTTCCAGTCGACCTTGTCGATCGTCGAGGAGAACACCACCTTCGGCGTGTCCCGCCAGTTCCGCGCGAACTCGATCTCCGCCGGGGTGGCGTTGGGCTGCTGGTCGCCGGTCGGCCAGTAGGAGCTCATCGTCTCCCATAGCTTGCGCCCGTACAGCGACAGGCCACTCGCCTGCTCGTAGTCGAGCCACCACTGGAACAGCTCGTGGTTCGGCGGTCCGCTCCAGCCGATGTCGTCGCCGGCCGCGGCGATGTAGCCGTCCAGACTCAGGTTCATGCCGTAGATCAGTTTCCGCATGGCTCAGCCTTCCGTTCGTGGGTGTCCGGCGTATAGACCAGCGCGGCGCGGGAAACTCATCGGTGCGCGATCTGGGCTCGCCGGTAGTCCTCGTGCTCGGGGCTCAGCGTGGTGTACTCGGCCGACACGGGCAAGCCGCCTGATCTCGACCTCGCCCTCGCGAGGAAATGCCACGGATTTGAGACTGATCATGGGTGACAAGGCCGTGAGACAGCCAACAACGCCCAGGTCACGCAAGATCGACATGTCACGAGCGGCGAGACCCTAACCGTGTAGGGGCTCAAAATTCGTTGCACAGTCTCAGGGCCGGTTGCACTCTGACTGCACTTGTGCAGTCGACGTGAGACCCGCTGTTCAGCACCGACACCCATTCGCGTGACAGTGGTCGAGAGACGCACGCCCTTGGCGCCCCAGGCGCCATCGTGGCTTCGTGGGCCGTTCCTCGGCCCGGATCGCGGGCCGGTTCGGCCGGGTTGAGCCGCGGGCGACCGCCCGTGCCTGTCTGCTCGGGCTGCTGTCGAGGGCCGAGCAGAAGAACTGCCGAAGCTGGCCGAGCAGGCCGGTCACGTCCGGCCCGGGCCGATGCAGCGCCTGCTGCGCTACGCACGCTGGGACGCCGATGCCGTCCGCGACGACCTGCGCGCCTACGCCGCCGACCACCTCGGCACCGACAGCGCGGTGCTCATCGTGGACGAGACCGGCTTCCTGAAGAAGGGCCACGCTTCGGCGGGCGTGCAACGGCAGCACACCGGCACCGCGGGACGTATCGAGAACTCCCAGGCCGGCGTGTTCCTCGCCTTGGCTACCAGCCGGGGACGGGCGCTGATCGACCGCTGGCTCTGCCTGCCTGAGCACTCCTGGTGCTCCGATCCCGGACGCAGACACACGGCCGGGATACCCGAGACGGCGCAGTTCGCGGCCAAGCCCCGCCTGGCCCGGGAGATGATCGCCGCCGCGCTGGACGCCGGGGTGGAGGCACCGTGGGTGACCGGCGACGAAGCCTACGGGCAGGACCCGCACCTGCGGACCGCCCTGGAGGCACGCGGCACCGGCTACGTGATGGCCGTCGCCCGCTCCGCCCGGGTGCGCATCAACCACGGCCGCACCCCCGTCCGCGCGGACACCGTCGCAGAACGCCTGCCCGCCACCACCCGGCAGCGGCAGAGCGCAGGCCCCGATGCGAAAGGCCTGCGCCACTACGACGGGGCCCGGGTTCAGATCGGCACCGACGGACCACGCCACCTGCTGGTCCGCCGCAACCGCACCACCGGAGAACCGGCCTGCTACCTCTGCCGGTCACCCACTGCGGTGACTCTTCCGGAACTGGTCCGCGTCGCCGGTGTCCGCTGGAGCGTCGAGGAGTGCTTCCAGGCCGCCGAAGGCCAGGTCAGAATTCGACCACTGCCAGGTCCGCAACTGGACCTCATGGCACCGGCACAACACGCTCGCCATGCCCGCCCCGGCCTTCCCGGCCGCCGTCGCCGCCGGCCAGACCACCAACCGGCCCAACGATCCCTGCCATCCCGCCCGCAGCCTCGATCCGATCCCGTTGACCGTCCCGGAGATCCGCCGTCCACTCGCCCTCGTCTTCGGCCCACCGGCCCAGTCAGCAGCCAGGACGCTGCACTGGTCCCACTGGCGCAGACACCACCAGGCAACAGCCCGACACCGCCACTACCGACGACAAACCTGCTGGACAGATCACAAAACCGTACTGGACTGCCAGGTCAACTTCTCTTGGAACCCCTGACGAGATCATCTTCGAGGGGACCACCGGGCCGCTCGCCGCAACCTTGACCGGCGCCGACCGCACCGATGTCACCCCGGCTGATTCCACTCCTTCAGGCCGTACCGGCCATGCGTGGCCAGTAGGGGACCGCCCCCGGCGCCGCCCGGAGGCAGTGCCGGGCGACCACGGCCACGACAAGGGTGGGTGCTTCTCACCCGGTGCCTGTCGGCAATCGCGGAAACCGCCGGGAAACACATCGCCCTGTTGTATCAGCGTCATGAATCGAGACCAACCTGCGACGACTCGGCGAACTGTCCTTCGGTCGCTGAGCGTTGCCGCCCCTGTCGGCGTTCTCGCGGTCACCGGCAGCGCCCTGGCCGACACCGCCGACCGGGTCCCGGCCGGACGGATACCCGAGGACCTGATTCCCGGCGGCGCGTACGACCGGTTCGTCGCACAGCTGGCCGCGCAGGACCGATTCTCCGGAACCGTGCTGCTGAGCCACCGCGGAAGACCCGTGCTGTCCAGGGCCTACGGGATGGCCGACAAAGAGCGGTCCGTACCGAACCGGACGGACACCATCTTCGCGCTCGCCTCCGCCTCCAAGCCGTTCACCGCCTTGGCCGTCCTCCAACTCGCACAACAAGGAAAGATCGACTGCTACGGGACGCTGGGTGCCTATCTACCCGGCTTCCCGGCCGCGATTGCCGACACCGTCACCGTCCATCACTTGCTCACCCACACCTCCGGCATGGGCGACCTCCTCAACAACAGCGAGTTCCTCGAAAAGGTCGGCACATGGACCGGAGCCGACGAGGTCACCACCGAGCTCGTGAAGATCATCCAGAAGCAACCGCTGGAGTTCGCACCCGGCACGAGCAACCGGTACAGCAACAACGGCTACGACACACTCGGCGCGATCGTGGCCGCAGTCTCCGGGCAGTCGTTCTACGAATACGTACGCCAACACATCTTCGCCCCTGCCGGTATGACACGCAGCGACTTCTACACCAGACCGCAGTGGCTGACGGACGAGCGCATCGCGCACCCCTACACGCTCAACCCGTCCGGACAGCGGATCGACGCGGTCCGCGCCGGAGAAGGCGCGGCGCGCATGTTCATCGGCACCGGCGGCGGCAACGCCTTTTCCACCGGCTCGGACCTGGTCAGGTTCGCGCAGGCGCTACAAGGCGGCCAACTACTCAATCCCGCCTACACCGAACTCTTCATGAACGCGAAGCTGCCCATGCGCCCACGCGGTGCCGCGGTTCCCGGTGTCCGGAGCTTCATGGCCTACGGCGCGACTGCCCCCATAGTCAACAACCACCAGCTCCTCACGCACGGCGGCGGAGCGGCAGGCGAATCGACCAACTGGACCATCTACCGTGATCTGAACTGGTGCGGAGTCATCCTCAGCAACTATGACCAGATCGACCTCACAGCGATCATCGACAAGGAGAGAACACCCCTCTGTGGTCCACGAAAGGGCATCTGATCCAAGGTGGGTGCCGACAAGCGGAGCTACTGAGCTTTCCGCTGAGTTGTCTGGGGTGACACCGTTGGATCCCTGCGGTACGCCGTGGTCATGAGATGTTCGCAGGGAGGTGGTCTCACTCCGCGGGGCCAGGCTGCGCGGGAGCGCGTACGCATACCGGCCGCCGATGGCTATGCCCGGGGCGAGAAGAACACGGTGATCGCAAAAAAGGATTGCGGGTCAGCGCCCGGTCGGTGGAGCGGTGGCGGCGGCCCTGGCGCAAGGGAGGACGACAGCCACTGCGCCCTTCAGGCCCGGCCAAGCGGCCCAAGGCCGACGACCATGACTTCGCCGTACTCGAGCCACCGCTGCTGGAAGGCGCGATGGCTCACGCCTGGGCGGATCAGCGGTGGACGCTCGGGCGTGTGCGGCTGCCGGTCGCAGTCCGACTGGGTGTGTCGCTGTCGATGCACGGTGTGGGGGAGTTGCTCCGGCGGCACGGCTGGTCCTGTCAGCAGCCTGCGCGGCGGGCGGTCGAGCGGGACGACGCTGCGGTGGCCGGCTGGGTGAAGGAGACCTGGCCGCGGGCAAAGCCACCGCGGCGGCGCTCGGGGCATGGCTCATCGTTGAGGACCAAGCCGTCGTCTCGATGACGTCGCACCGCGCACGCACCTGTGCACCAAGAGGCGGCACACCTGTCGTGCGGTTCAACGGTGCCTCCCGAGGCCGCATCTCGATGGCCGCCCTGGCCTGCTTCACGTCCGGCGAACGCAGCAGGCTGATCAACCGTCCCCGTATCCAGGGCCATCACCGGGGCGCACACCAAGGGTTCACCCGGCAGGACTACCGAGACCTTCTTGTCCGGGGTCACCTGCAGCTCGGCGGCCCCATCGTGGTCGTCTGGGGCAATCTCAACGTTCATCGCTGCAGTCGGCTACGGCGGTACGCAGCTGATCACGACTGGCTCACCATCGTCCAGCTGCCCTCCTACGCGCCCGAACTCAACCCGGTCGAAGGTATCTGGTCGTTACTCCGGCGCTCTGCCACCGCCAACATGCTATTCGCCGACCGAGACCGCCTCGTCAGAGCCGTCCGAAGCGGCATGCGCCGCATCCAACGCCGGCCACACCTCATCGACGGATGCCTCGCCGAGACCGGACTGTCAGCCACCCCGACAACTCGACGGAAAGCTCAGTAGCTCCTCTCAACCCGTTCGCGGCATCGAAGACTCCTGGAATCGACCCGTGATTTTCATGGGCTCTTCATGCGTCGTTGGTTGCCTGTGCGAGACCGGTTGGTCCGGAAAGCACGAGCAATGGAGGCACATGGTGTTCCCAGCGAGGTCAGCCGCGGTCGGTGAAGGCCGAGGGGAAACCGTCCGGGCCCCCGCCGGTGAGGCAGGGGTGAGTGAGGATCCGTTGCATGTGGCCAGCCGGTTGCACGCGTTCAACCGGTTCGAGCTGAAGTACCTGGTCCCCGTCGAGCAGGCGGCCGAGATCCGGGACGAACTGGCCGAGCGGATGGACCGGGACCTGCACAGCCCGGTAGGCGGGTACGGCGTGTGGAGCCTGTACTACGACACCCCCCAGCTGCGGTTCTACTGGGAGAAGATCGAGGGACTGAAGTTCCGCCGGAAACTGCGCATCCGCCAGTACGGCGACCCCCACGGCACAACGGAGGACTCGCCAGTCTGCGTGGAGATCAAACAGCGTGTCAACCGGGTCACCCAGAAGCGCCGCATCACCCTGCCCTACGGGGTCGCGCGACGGTGGTGCGACGAGCGGGAGATGGTGGACCACTCGCCGAAGGAGAGCGCTTTTGTCCAGGAGGTCCTCGAACTGGTGGTGCGGCTGAATCTGCGGCCCACCGCGATCACCGGCTACCAGCGCGAGGCCCTGGTCGGACGGGACGCCGACACCGGGCTGCGGGTCACCCTCGACCGGCGGGTCCGGGGCCGGGACCGGGACTTCCACTTCGGCACCCGTACGCCTGACAACCGGTTCACGATCCCGCCGCACCTGTCGGTCATGGAGATCAAGGTCAACGAGCGCACCCCGCACTGGATCACCGACCTGACCGCGCGCCGCAACCTCAACCTCGTACGGATCTCGAAGTACGTGCAGTCCATCGAGGCGTTCGGGCTGGCCCCCCGCTCGGTCTTCCACGTCAACGAGGCGGACTACCCGCCTCCGGCCCCCACTCACGAGAAGCCGGCACAGCACGATACGCCGCCGAAGGTAGGAGCCCAGTGAACTTCGATCTCGATCTACAGGAACTCAGCGGCACGTTCAGCGTTGCCGATGTCGTGGCGGCGATGGCGCTGTCGTTCGTCCTGTCCACGCTGATCGGCTACGTTTACCGGTACACGCACCGCAACATCTCCTACAGCCAGTCCTACGTGCAGACTCTGGTCATCGTCGGCATGATCGTCGCCCTGATCATGCTGGTGGTCGGCTCGAACCTGGCGCGCGCGTTCTCGCTGGTTGGCGCCCTGTCCGTGGTCCGGTTCCGCAACGCGGTCAAGGAAACCCGGGACGTCGGCTTCATCTTCCTGGTCATGGCCATCGGTATGGCGTGCGGCGCCCGCTTCTACACTCTGGCCGCGGTCGGGGCCGTCGTGATCTGCGCCGTCATCCTGGTGATGTCCAAGTTCAACTGGTTCGCGCTCAACGTACAGCGGCAGGTCGTCAAGGTTCAGGTCCCCGCGGGCGACGACTACACCCCGCAGATCCGTGACGTCCTGATCAAATACACCACCGAGTTCGAGCTGGTCAGCACGGAGACGATCCGAGGAGGCGCGCTACCTGACAGTTGCCAGGTGGCCTCACGGGCGTGCCGCATGATGGCGCAGGGCACCGTGCTGGAGTTCCAGCGCGACATGATCTCGGAGAACTCCAAGGAGGGCGTCGCCGCCGCCGAAGCCTCCGGCAAGACGCTCGGGCGTCCGGCCGCGCTGAACGAGGGCGAGCACCGAGCCGGGCCTGGGTGGTCTCGTCCTCGATGACGGCGAGCGGGAGCCACAGGTGGTTCTGCTACTTGCCACGGGTGAGGCCGGGGTACGTCGCGAAGGCGTTGGCGCCGTGCCCGTACAGCAGGCTGGTGTCGCAGGTCATGCTCTGGGAGGCGGCGATCGTCATCGCGTACCCCAGCGACAGGGCACCGGAGGCGACCTGGTCCGGCGTCAGCCACGCGGACAGGAACGCCGCTTCGTCCGGGCGGCGCGTACGGTTGCGCCAGGTGATCTCGATCCGCCCGTCCGGCGCGATCTCGCTGACGACGGCCCGGTACCCGTTCAGCAGGTCCGGCCCGCTGCGGTAGTCGTTGACCCGCACCCGCACGGCGTCGCCGACCGCGAGGGTGAGCCGGTCAGCGCCGGGCAGAGCGTAGGTGTGGCCCGCCCCGAGGCAAACCGCTGTCGTGGCGGCGTAGGGGTCGATCGCCTCGGACTTGCCCTTCATCCGCCGCGTCTTGCGGTCCGACCGGTCGACATCGACAACCGTGACGCCGGCCGCGGTCAGCGCCCTGGCCAGCTCTGCGCCGAAGGCGCCCGTACCTCCACGCCCACCGCGGTGAGTGTGCCGTGCGAGCGCGCCCAACCCAGCAGGTCCCGCCAGCCCGGCTGGCGCTTCCCCTCGCCTACGGCACAAATCAAGGGGACGCGCACACTCCGATTGGCCTGGACCGCATCGTGGATGATCCTGCTGCCCCAGACCCCGGCGGCCTCCATGCCTGCGTTCTGAACGGTCGGTGGTGCCGTCATTGGCGGTACTACGGCCGGTCCATTGCTGCGCTGTTTTGACCTCAACCGCGGTTGAGGTCGGATGATGATGTTCTTCTGCAGATGTACTGGAAGGAATGGCCATGCGCGCTGTCGTGCTCCACCGGTTCGGTCCCCCTGAGAACCTCCGCTTCGAGACCGTGCCCGATCCCGTGCCGGGCAATGGCCAGGTCCGTATCGAGGTAAAGGCGGCGGGCGTTCACCAGATCGAGACGGCGATGCGGCAAGGACTGGCGATCGGCCCGCCGCTGCCCGAACTCCCGGCGGTCTTCGGGGGAGAAGTGGCCGGCGTCGTGGAGTCGGTCGGGCCGGACGTGGACGTGGCCTGGGTGGGCGTCGAGGTGGTCACCGCACACAGCACACCGGGGGGCTACGCCGAGCGGACCGTCGCCGATGTCTCGTCACTGCACCGCATTCCCGCCGGCCTGGACCACGGGGCCGCCGTCGCCATGGTCGTCACCGGCGCCACCGCCGTGGGCCTCCTTGACATCGTCGCCCTCACCCGCGACGACGTGGTCCTGGTCACGTCGGCCGCCGGAGGCGTCGGAGGCCTGGTCCTGCAGTTCGCCCGCCATCTCGGGGCCACGGTCGTCGGCGCGGCCGGCGGACCGGCGAAGACCGCGGCGGTGCGGGAGCTGGGCGCCGACCTGGCCGTCGACTACAACCGCCCCGACTGGCCGGACACCGTCCGCACCGCCCTGGGCGGGCGGCGCGTCACCGCCGTGGTGGACGGAGTCGAGGGCGAGAAGGGACGGGCCGCCTTCGGGCTGCTGGCAGAAGGCGGGCGGTACGTCAGCATCGGGGCGTCGTCGCGCGAGGAGTTCCGGCCCGACGAGGAGGAGCTGAAGGACCGGAAGGTGAGCTTCACCGACGCCCTGGCACTGCTGCTGGAGGGTCAGGACGCGCCCACCGACGAGGCCCGCGCCCTGACCGCGGCCGCCGAAGGGATCATGGTGCCCTCGGTTCAGTCCTTCCTCCTCTCGCAGGCCGCCGCGGCACACGCCGCGCTTGAAACACGGGCGACGACAGGCAAGGTGGTCCTCATCCCGGATACCGATTGACGCTGATGCGGCGTGTCCCCGGAAGCCGGCCCGCGTGCACCCCCTCACCACCGAGCCCGCTTGCCGTCGTCCGCCTCTGCCCTCTATCGGACCACCACCGGAACACCCCACCGCCCTGACGACTACCCCGCAGACGGAAGGCCTTCCGGTGCGGCACAGAGCGCGGCACCCTGGGTACACAATGGCTGAATCATCCCGCGCGGGCTGCGGTTGAGACCAGAGGGCGCCCGGGTTCGATGAGCTCACGATTCCCGGTCCGCCTGCCTGCTCTCGACCGGTGGTCCGGGGCGGAGAGGATCATGATTCCCATGGACCGACACATCGCCCTCGGCCGCTGGTCGTATGATCCGCGGACAGGGACTCACCGAAACACATCCGCTCGCACAGCGCCTCGATGCTCTCCGGGCGCCGTTGATCGTGGATGACACCGGCTTCCCGACGAAGGGGGTTCGGTCGGCCGGGGGGGCAGTACTCCGGAACGGCCGAGCGGACGGAGAACTGCGGACGCTGATAGACCGCCGTTTGTCTCTGCCCACCTCGTGGACGGATGACCGTGAACGGTGCCGCCGGACAGTACTAAAGCGCCCGCAGACGGTGGCTCAGGGGCCGAACCCGGCAGGCATCTCCCGCCACCGGGCGCTGGAGCGGAACCGCCGGATCACCCCCTTCGAACTGCTCCAGCAACCGCTCCGGGTACGGACGAACCCGCCGATCGGCAGGCAGGGCTCGATGAACTACCTTTGCTCGTAGGTGAGTTGCCTGCACCTCACGGTCAATTGTCGTGCCGGATTCCGCCCTCCGAAGGCCATGGAACCAGTATCTGATCACCACATCACACAGGCCCTGGCGCGACCACGACCTTCTTCATCGTGCACGCACCATAGGGCCGATGCCGGCCGGGAGCTGCGAGCCGCGTGGCCGTGCTCATATCGAGTGCTCAGCCGCGGAAATCGCTGACCTGCCCGGGTTCTCGCCACCCGCATCGCGTCCATACCGGCACGCCAGGTTCCCCTCGCTCACCGGGTATCCGGAGAAGCGCAGCCGGATGAACGGCAGAAACGCCGGTGCCCGGGCAAGGTTCGGAGGCAGCTCGTAGCCCGACCGCGTGATCTGCCCGGCCGAAGTAAGGCCGCGGGGCGCGCCGGTCTGGCCCTCTCCCGGCGCCGGGTGCTTTGTTTGGTCTGGGGGCCGGGCATGTGGCGGCTCCTGTGTCTGTTCCGGCGGCCGCCCCGGCCTTCCTCATGCGCGTCGCCCGTTCTCGGCGTGCGTTCTGTCCGAAACGCCGAAGGAGAGATCGTGGTGGCTGAAAGCGTCAACGAGAACCGCGGGGCGATCTCCGCGCAGCTTCTCAGGGGCCAGAAGGCGCTGGTGACCGGTGCCAACTCGGGCATCGGCCTGGCGACCGCCGTTGCCCTGGGCCGGGCGGGAGCGGACGTCGTGGTGAACTACGTCGTCGGTGCGGACGAGGCCGAGAAGGTCGTGGCGCAGATCGAGGGCTTCGGGGTCCGCGCCTACGCCCACGAGGCCGACGTGTCCGACGAGGACCAGGTGGTCGCGATGGTCGCGCGGATGGTCCAGGAGTTCGGCACCATCGACATCATGGTGGCCAACGCTGGCCTCCAGCGGGACGCGCCGGTGACGGAGATGACGCGCGCTCAGTGGCAGAAGGTGCTCGACGTCAACCTGACCGGCCAGTTCCTCTGTGCTCGGGAGGCCGCCAAGGAGTTCGTGCGGCGCGGCGTGGTGGAGGAGGTGTCCCGGTCTGCCGGGAAGATCATCTGTATGAGCTCGGTTCACCAGATCGTCCCGTGGTCGGGGCACGTGAACTACGCGTCCTCCAAGGGTGGTGTGGGCATGCTGATGCAGACCCTTGCCCAGGAGCTGGCCCCCCAGCGGATCAGGGTCAACGCGGTCGCCCCGGGCGCCATCCGTACACCGATCAACCGCGATGCCTGGTCCACCCCCGAGGCCGAGGCCGAACTGCTGCGGCTGATCCCGTACCGCCGCGTGGGCGATCCGGACGACATCGCCAACGCCGTCGTCGCCATGGCGTCCGACCTGCTCGACTACGTCGTCGGCACCACGCTCTTCGTCGACGGCGGAATGACGCTCTTCCCCGGCTTCGCCACCGGAGGCTGACCTCCGATGCAGGATCACGTCACGCCCCGCCGGGTGGTGATCCTTGGCGGGGGGTTCGCCGGGCTGTTCGCCGCCCGCGCCCTGCGCCGGTCGCCGGTCGCCGTGACCGTGGTCGACCGTCGTGCCCACCACCTCTTCCAGCCACTGCTCTACCAATGTGCCTCCGGGATCCTGTCCGAGGGCCAGATCGCCCAGCCGCTCCGCGCGGTCCTGCGGCGCCACCACAACGTGAGCTGCCTGCTCGCCGAGGCCACCGACGTGGATGTCGAAGCCAGGCTGGTCCACGCCCGACGGCCCGACGGCGGGGCTGTCGCAGTGCCCTACGACGATCTGATCGTCGCCGTCGGCATGCGCCAGTCCTACTTCGGGCAAGACGAGTTCGCCGCGCACGCCCCGGGTATGAAGACTCTCAACGACGCGCTGGACATCCGCCGACGGATCTACCGGGCGTTCGAGATGGCCGAAACGGCCGCGGACGACAGGGAGCGGCAGCAGTGGCTCACCTTCGCGCTGGTCGGCGGCGGGCCGACCGGCGTCGAACTCGCAGGACAGATCCGGGAGATCGCCGGCCACACGCTCGACCGGGAGTTCCACACGATCGACTCCGCCCGGGCCCGGGTGCTGCTCTTCGAAGGGTCCGACGAGGTGCTGGGCGCGTTCGGCCCCCGGCTGGCCCAGCGTGCGGCCCGGACCCTGCAGCACCTCGGCGTGGAGCTCCACCTGGGCACGATGGTCACCGATATCGACGCGCAGGGCCTGACGGTACGAGACCACGACGGCAAAACGACCCGGTTCGACGCACGCACCGTGCTGTGGACGGCGGGCGTCGAGGCCCCGCCGATCGCCACCGCGCTGGCCCGGGCAACCGGCGCCCAACAGGACCGTGCCGGACGCATCGCCGTCGAACCCGACCTCACCGTCCCCGGCCACCCGGAGATCCGCGTCACGGGCGACGTGATGAGCCTGAACCGGCTGCCGGGCCTGGCAGAGGTCGCCATGCAGTCGGGCGCCTACGCCGGCCGGCTCGTGCGCCACGCCGTGGAGGGCAGGAGGAAGCAGCCGAAGCCCTTCACGTACCTGGACCTCGGCAGCGCCGCCTACATCGCCCGTGGCCGGGCCGTCGTCAAGGCCGGGCCGCTGCATCTGTCGGGCTTCACCGGCTGGCTCGCCTGGCTCTTCATCCACCTGGCCTTCCTCACCGGTTTCCGCAGCAGACTGGGCGCGGTGCTCAGCTGGTCGATCTCCTTCGCCACCAGCTCGCGACGCGAGCGCGCCTTCACCACGCCCGACACCGGCGCTCCGGCCGCAGGGCCGCCCGAGCCGAAGGCGCCCCCGCCGCATCCCTGACAACGGGCCTCGGCCGCCCCCTCCACACCCGTCCCTCCTCG
Source organism: Streptomyces sp. NPDC004609 (assembly GCF_042873655.1). Taxonomy (NCBI): domain Bacteria; kingdom Bacillati; phylum Actinomycetota; class Actinomycetes; order Kitasatosporales; family Streptomycetaceae; genus Streptomyces; species Streptomyces sp. NPDC004609. The sequence continues at coordinate 14,438 of NZ_JBIALS010000031.1, forward strand.
CTCCGCCGACTCACGCGGGGCAGACCTCCGAGGCGCGCATGTTCACCACAGCGGCCCTTCTGGCGGACCCGCCGCCCCAACTCCTGTCGGCCCGCGAACTGATGGCCTTCACCCTGGGCATGCACATCCTGCTGGTCCCGTTCGGCGTGGCGCTGCCGTTCATCACGCTGCTGATGCACCACCGGGCGTTGCGCCGCAACGACGCCGTCGCCTTTGAGCTCGCGCGGCGCTGGTCGGCGGTGATGGCCGTTCAGTTCGCCATCGGCGTTGTCACCGGCACCGTGCTGTCCTTCGAGCTCGGCCTGCTGTGGCCCGGCATGATGGGCCGCTGGGGCGATGTCTTCGGCCTCGGGTTCGGCATCGAGGCCTGGGCGTTCTTCCTGGAGGCCGTCCTGATCGCGATCTACCTCTACGGCTGGCGTCGGCTCAAGCCCTGGACGCACTTCTGGCTGGCCGTGCCGCTGCCGCCGGCCGCCCTGATGGGGCGTTCGGCATCATCGCGGCCAACTCCTGGATGAACACCCCGCAGGGTTTCCGCCTCGACGCGCAGGGCAACCCCGTCGACGTCAACGTACGGCAGGCGATCTTCACACCGATGTTCGGCCCGGAGTACTGGCACTTCGTGGTCGCGATGTTCATGACCGCCGGCTATGTGGTCGCGGGCGTATACGCGGTCGGCTGGCTGCGCGGTCGCCGGGACCGCTACCACCGGCTCGGCTTCACGCTGCCGTTCACCGTTGCCGCGATCCTCACACCGGTCCAGTTCATGCTCGGCGACTCCGCCGCCCGGGCCGTCTTCCACAAGCAACCGATCAAGTTCGCCGCCATGGAGATGGTCTGGAAGACGGACACTCACGTGCCCGAGTACATGTTCGGCCGGCTGAACAGTGACGGAACGATCTCCGGCGGACTCAGGATCCCCCAGCTGGACTCGATCCTCGCCGGATTCAAGCCCAGCACTCAGGTGACCGGGCTGACCACGGTGCCGGCCTCCGACCGTCCCACCGCCGTCCAGGCCACCATCGCCCACTGGGCCTTCGACATCATGGTCACCATCGGCAGCCTGCTGATCCTGCTCGCGCTCTGGTACGCCTGGTCCTGGCTGCGACACCGGGATCTCCCGCGCAGCCGCTGGTTCTTCCGCTGCGCCGCGGTCGCGGGAGCCGCGTGCCTGGTCACCGTGGAGTGCGGCTGGATCACCACGGAGGTCGGCCGCCAACCCTCGTCACGGCGTCGGCGGTGGCCGACCCTGACGAACAGGAGGTCGCCCTCGCCCACGCGGACGTGCTGGGCGGTCTCAGCAGAGCTGAGGTCGTCGGCGGTCACGTGATCACCCGGTTCGAGCCATGGCACGCCGCGCAGCCTCGGGATGTCCAGCAGTACGCCGCGTCCGACGATCCCGTCGCGGGCCGCCTCGATGGAGAGCGCCGTGGCGCCGCCCGCCGTGACGCTGTTCGCGGCCACGCCGCCGTGCAGCGTGCCGTCGTAGATCACGTGGCACAGGGCGTCGATGTGGCTGTCGGCGTCGCCGTGTACGTTCATCGCGAAGCTGTCCATCGCGAAGTGGAGCCCACCGGAGGTGTCTTCCTCCGGCTGCCCGCTCATCCGGTGCTTCGCAGGCTCCGGATTGTCCGGGCCGGGCAGCGTTTCCACCGGCGCGGCCAGCGTGACCGTCCGGCCGGTCCGCACCTCGCGGGTGGCGGTCCGCACCCGGGCGGGAGTGAGCGCGTCCAGCGCACCCCGGTCACCCGCGGCCCAGGCGGCGCGCGAGCGCAGGCGCCGGTACAGCACGTCGAACTCGGCCGCGGTCAGCCGTGGCGTTCCTGCCGGGCGGGCACGCGTGACCATGGGTCAGCGCCCGTTCTCCGCGTCGAGCGCCTCGTCGAGGGTGGTGGCAGCCATGATGAGCGACAGGTGGGTGAACGCCTGGGGGAAGTTGCCCAGTTGCTCCCCGCTGGGACCGATCTCCTCGGCGAAGAGCCCGACGTGGTTGGCGTAGGTCTGCATCTTCTCGAAGGTGTAGCGGGCCTGGAGCAGCCGCCCCGCCCGGGCCAGCGCGTCGACGTAGAGGAAGGTGCACAGACTGAAGGTGCCCTCCGAGCCGCGCAGCCCGTCCGGCGACGCGGCAGGGTCGTAGCGGTAGACGAGGCTGTCGGAGACGAGCCTGCGGTCCATCGCGTCGAGCGTGGAGAGCCAGGCCGGGTCCTTCGGGGCGATGAATTCGACCCTGGGCATGAGCAGCAGGGAGGCGTCCAGGACGTCGCCGCCGTAGTGCTGGACGAACGCGCCCTCCTTCTCGCTCCAGCCCCGCTCCATGACCTGCTTGAGGATGGAGTCCCTGGCGTTGCGCCACTTGTCCAGGTCGGCGGGCCTGCGGAAGTGCTCGACCAGGCTCAGCCCATGGTCGAAGGCGACCCAGGACATCACCCGGCTGTAGGTGAAGTCCTGGCGGCCGCCGCGGGTCTCCCAGATGCCCTCGTCCGGCCGGTCCCAGGCCTCGGCGAACCAGTCCAGCGTCCTGGTCAGCGCCTTCCATCCCCGGTAGGTGGTCTGCTGTGCGATCTCGCGGCCCTGGGACAGCGCGTAGAGGGCCTCGCCGTAGATGTCGAGCTGGAGCTGGTCGGCGGCGCCGTTGCCGATGCGGACAGGGGAGGAGCCGCGGTAGCCCTCGAAGTGTGCGAGTGTCTCCTCGGGCAGGTCGGGGTTGCCGTCGACCCGGTACATCGTCTGGAGCGGCTCGTCTTCCGTGCCCTCGCGCTCCAGCAGCCTGTCGACCAGCCAGTGGATGAAGGCGGTGGCCTCATCGACGAAGCCGAGGTCCAGCATGGCGCGTACGGACAGCGCGCTGTCGCGTACCCAGGTGAAGCGGTAGTCCCAGTTGCGCTCTCCGCCGACCTGCTCGGGCAGGCCCATGGTGGCCGCCGCGATCAGGGCGCCGGTGGGGGCGTAGGTGAGGAGCTTGAGGGTGATGACCGAGCGGTGCACCAGCTCGGGCCAGCGGCCCCGGTAGCGGGACTGGTGCAGCCAGGTCTGCCAGAAGAGGCCGGTGTTCTCGACCTGCGCGGTGAGCCCGTCGACTCTCAGGGGTGCGGGTGCCTCGCCGCCGGAGGCGCAGACGGTGAACACGGCGCCGCCGTACTCGCCGGTGCTCAGCGTCACCCTGCCGCCTGCGTCCTGGCCGTCCCGCTCCAGCGGGAAGGAGGCTTGCAGGTGCGCGTCCATCCCCGGGGCCCGGAACAGGCCGCTGTTCTCGACGAGGTCCAGCCGGTGCTCGGCCCGGCCGTAGTCGAAGCGCGGCCGGCACTCGAGCGTGAAGTCGACGGTTCCCCGCACGCAACGCACCACGCGGACCAGAGTGTGACGGTCGGTGGCGACGCGGGTCTGGTCCGGAGGCATGAAGTCGACCACCTCCCCCACGCCGTCGGGCGACAGGAACCGGGTCACCAGAATGGCCGTGTCGGGGTAGTAGAGCTGCTTGCACGCCAGGTCGGGGTGCTCGGGGGCGAGCCGCATGTACCCGCCGCGGTCATGGTCGAGCAGGGCGGCGAAGATGCTCGGCGAGTCGAACCGGGGAGCGGCGAACCAGTCGACGACTCCCTGCGACGAGACGAGCGCGGCGGTCTGCAGGTCACCCACCAGGCCGTGCTCGGCGATGGGAGGGTAGCGGTCCATTGGCTGCTCCGAAGTCTCGGAAAGAGCCCTCTGGCCCACTATCCGCCACTCGGGTGGCCCTTGCCACGGCAGAGCGATCGGTGGCCGACCTCCCACGGACCCGGCGGCGACGGTCCGTGGACCGCCACCCTTGCGGCGCAATGGCGACCGGCCGCAAGTCCGGAATGTGCGGTCCCGCTCGCTTCGGCCGCCTGGCCGAGGTCCCGGCTGAAGCGACCCTTCTCGGCTTGCCGACCGCCTTGCATCCGGGCGTTACTGACGGGGATCGACCGGTCACGGATGGTTCCGGGCCCGGTGTTCCGGCACCGCGGCGCCTGGTCGGGTCCGCCGTCGAGGGCCGGAGGTTGTGCATGGAGATGATCCACGTCCGGCTGGTGAGTCCCCCGGATCTCACTCCCCGGGCGGTCGGGCTGCTGACCGACGGCCGCTATGTCTTCAACATGGTCGTGCTTCCCGAACTGGCGCACAACCCCGACGGCGACGCGATCGAGTGCGACATCCTCACGGGTGCGGCCAATACCGTGCTGCGCGGCCTGCGAGAGCTGGAACTCGACCGCCGCGGATCCATCGTCATCGAGCCGGTCGAGATGGCCTTCTCCGGTATCGCGGCCGAGGCGGAGCAGCAGCAACTCGGGGCGCTCGCCCACGTGCCCGTCTGGGAGGAGGTCGAGGCGCACATTCGCGCCGAAGGCACCTACTCGCCGAGCTTCTACGTCTATCTGGTCATCGCGGGCGTCATCGCGGGCGTCATCGCGGCGGTGGGAATCCTCACCAACTCCCAGATCCTGATCGTCGCGGCGATGGTCGTCGGACCGGAGTACGGAGCCATCACCAGCATCGCGCTCGGCATCGACCGCGGCAACGGCACCAGAATCCGGCAGGGACTGTCCGCCCTGACCTCGGGATTCCTGCTGGCCGTCGTGGTGACCTTCCTGTTCTCGTGGGCGATCCGGGGCCTCGGCCTGCAACCCGAGGCATTCGACCTGGGCATCAGACCGGTGTCCTCACTGATCGACGCCCCCAATGTCTTCTCCGTCGTCGTCGCGGTGCTGGCGGGCATCGTCGGCATCGTGTCGCTGACCCAGGCCAGGACGAGCGCGCTGCTCGGCGTTTTCATCTCGGTCACCACCATCCCGGGCGCTGCCGACATCGGAGTCTCCTGCGCGTTCTCCAACTGGAGTGAGGCCCGCGGATCCCTGGCCCAACTCCTGCTCAACATCGTGCTGCTGATCGTGGTGGGCGTGCTGACGCTCAGATTCCAACGGGCTGTCTGGCGGCGCATCGGCCGACGCACCGGGCACTCAGGCGCCAGATGGCCCCACCGCCCCGTCCGGGAACACCGCAAGCGCCCGTGCACCGCCGCGCCCGCCGCCGGCTGTGGCTCCAGTGGGCGAACGTGCCGGGCGATTCCGCACACAGGAACGTGTCACGCTTGACCAGGCCTGTGCGGGGCCGCACGCTCCCGACGAGGAGGCCGGGGATCGCAGGCCACCACTACGGCCACGCCCACGTGCGAGGACGTCGGCCGGGCGGACCGAGGAGGCCACGCGTGCAGGAGAGCCGTACCGGACGGCAACTGATCCTCCGTCATGGCACGCAGCGTGCCGTCATCGTCGAGCTGGGCGCGGCGCTCCGGTCGTACGCGGTCGGTGAACGCACAGTGGTGGACGGATTCGCCGAACAGGACCGGATCACCGGCGGGCGCGGCCAGATCCTCGTGCCGTGGCCCAACCGGATCCGAGACGGCCGGTACCGCTGGAACGGAGAGGACCTGCAACTGCCGCTCACCGAGCCGGCCGGCGGCAACGCCATCCACGGGCTGCTCCGATGGGTCGCATGGCGGGTCGTGGAGGCGAACGACAGCCGGGCCGTCCTGGAGGTTCCGCTGTGGCCGCAGCCGGGTTACCCGTTCCACCTCCACGTCCGCGCCGAGTACACCCTGGGCGAGGGCGGGCTCGACGTCGCCGTCACCGCCCGCAATCTCGACGTGAGCGCCGCACCCTACGGCTTCGGCCAGCATCCCTACATCACCGCGGGCACCGCGGTCGTCGACCAGGCGGTGCTGACCGTCCCCGCACGGACGTGGCTGCGCACCGACGAGCGCGGCCTGCCGGTGGCCGCCGAGCCGGTGGCCGGGACGGCGTACCACTTGCGTACGCCACAGGCTGTCGGAACCCTCCAACTGGACACCCCCTTCGGTGACCGCGACGCGGACGGGCGGGCCGTGGTGCGCCTGGCACACCCGTCGGGTGCGTTCGGCACGGATGTGTGGCTCGGTGAGGGCGTCGACTACGTACAGCTTTACACCGGCGACACCCTTCCGCCGGAGGAACGCCGCCGCGCGATCGCCATCGAACCGATGACCTGCCCGCCGGACGCCTTCCGCAGCGGCACCGGACTCGTCAGCCTCGACCCCGGCGAGCGGCACGCCGTCCGCTGGGGGATCACGCCGTGGGGGGAGTGACGGCGCCCTCGTGGTCCTCGACCTGATTCTCGTCGGGCCGGGGAAGACGTCGCGATGTGGACCTCCGCGGGCTTCGCCGCACCGGTGCGGCCCTGAGGCCCGGTAGCCGTAGTCGCGACGCGGCACTCCGCCGAGGTCTCATCCGGCCCATCGCGCATCCGGCCGGCAAGAGCACCGACTCGTCCCACCATCACGCAGCGAAAGGGCCACCCGTGACGACGAACCAGGTGCTCACCGGCGTGAGCCTGATCCTGGTCCTCGCCGTCGGATCGCAGATCCTGGCGAGCCGCCTGCGTATCCCCGCCCTCATCGTCCTGCTGCCGGTCGGCTTCGCCGCCGGCGCGCTGATCGACGACGTCAACCCCGAGCGGCTGCTGGGGGCGGCGTTCTCACCGCTGGTGTCGCTGGCCGTCGCCGTGATCCTCTACGACGCGGGCCTCGGGCTGGACCTCGCGAGGCTGAAGGGGCACACCCGCCGGGTGGCGGCCGCGACGATGCCGCGCGGCGGCGCGCGAACGCATCCGACAGGCCGGAATCGACCTTGCGCCCGGTGAGCTGCTGGCCGCCGCCACCGGTGGTGCCGCCGGACTGGAGGGCATCACGGCGGTGTACCTCCTCACCGCCGAGGACGACTTCAACGCCCTGGCGGTGGTGCTTCTGCGCGGCAGTGTGGAGGGTACGGTCGGCCGCCTCAACGCACCGCCCGAGAGCCATGGCGTGGTGGCGCCGTTCCTCGGCGGCGAGGGCCTGTTCGGCGCGGATCTGACCTGGGCGGCTTTCTCCCGCAGGTACGAGGACGGGGCGGCCGTCCTTTCGCAGCCTGCCGGCGATGCGCTGCCGCCCGGCTGCGATCTGCTGTTCCTGGTACGGCCGGACGGGCGCCTTGAGCCGGTCACGGAAGGCAGCGGGCCGGTGCCCCGGCCGGGGGACACGGTCGTCCTGCTCGCCCCGGGCGGGCGGGGTGCCGAGAGTCCGCCGGAATAGGCCGCCGGCCGCCGACAGGACCTTCACGCTCCTGGGTCCGTATTCGGGCCTCGCCTGTGGACCCGGCTGGGGTGGGAACGGGGCCTCGGTGTGCCCGCCGCTCCCGACAACCGCGAGTTCCAGGGGAAGCACCCGCGTTCCGTAACCCGCCGGACGCCCGTCAGAGCTGGGCCGGGGGTTACCGGTGCGCCTCCGCGCACCCGGCTCCGGGACGTGACCGGGCAGGGTCAGACCCGCTCGCCGGGAACGTGGCGAGGCACAGCGAGCAGCCCGTAGATGACGAGCACGGACAGGGCCATGGTCGCCAGGGACCAGAGAGGGAAGGTGGAGAGGAAGATCAGCTGGCCGACCAGGCAGGCGCCGGCCAGCACGATGCCGGTGATCCGCGCGAATCTCGACCCCATGAATACGCCCAGGCCGGCCAGGATCTGCGCGATACCGACAAGGATCCACACCCAGCCCCAGGCGTCATAGTTGAAGATGAGCAGCCGGTTGCCGTGATCGGCGGTCGTGGTGTAGTAGCCGTTGTCCAGCAAGGCGACGAAGCCATTGATGATGTCGAACAGTCCGCTCAGGATCAGGAGGACCCCGGCGAAGGCCGCCCAGTGCGACCGCTCCAGCGGCGGCCGGTCGGGCGGTGACGCATCTCCGCCCGAAGCAAGAGACTCTGGTTGCATAACCCCACCACACCCGGCGGTGCGAGACGCCGCAACAAGTGGTGCGCTGCTGGGGTGAGAAGGGGCCCAAGCGATCCGTGCCCATGACACGGGGTCCTCCGAAGCCCGCAAGCCGGACCAGCGCGACGGTGTGCCGGCGCACGTCAGCACTTCCTGGGGACAGCCAGGGCTCCGGGAAACGCTGCATGGGTGAACGCGGTCTCGACCTCAGGTCTGCGGGGGAGGGCGGGCAGCGAGCGGCGTGAACAGCGGCGGATCGAGGTCTCGGAGCTGCCGGACGCTTTCGCCGTGGGCGAGCTCGAAGGCGAGGCCCTACAAGAGCGCGGCAGGGGTGTGCGAAGAGGTCTTCTGCGGCCAGCCGCCGTCGGCAAGGGGCCGAGTGGCCTCGGCGGTGCCAGCTCTGCGAACTGGGAGACATCCCCGCCCCCGACGTGGAGATCACTGTCCCGCGCCGCCGGACGACGACCGAGACCTCCGTACGCCTGCGCACTGCCCCTGTGGGGACCACGGAGACCACGGTGGTTGACGGTCTGCCCGTCACCACCACCAGCCGCACGGTTGTCGACCTGCTCCAGGCCAAAGCCGACGGCGGTCACATCGGCGGCGTCATTGCCGAAGCCGAACGCCGTGACCTGAGCAATCTGGATGAGCTCGCCGGACGGGTACAGCCCACGCCCGTAAATACGGCCTCAAAACCATGCCACCGGACGCGACCTGATCGACCACCTTGTCGCGCAGGCTGGCGAAAGCCCGCGCCGCCAGGAAGCCGACCGAGCAAACTAGGGAGGGTTCGACGCAGCCTTCCACGGGATGGCCGAACGGCACGTTGCCTCGCTTCTGGGCGCTACTGGACAGGATCGCCGCGCACCGCCGCGCCGCCGGGCCGAGTCCCATCGTGAAGGACTTCCTCCGGGATCTCGCCGGGCCGAGTCCCGCCGTGATGGAAGCGATTCGGAAGATCACTCAGAGGAAACGGCTCTGTCGCAGATTCGGTGGTAACGGAGAGTCATGGACAGAGTGCCTGATTGAGCCGTGCGGACGTCCACCCGGAACTCCCGCCCTACTTGGTGGCGGTCCCAGAACCCAGGTGTCGTATGGCAGCCTGAGCTGGGCGAATCACTGCATGTAACGATCGTCACCGTTCGTTACCACCGAATGTGAGACAGGGCCGTTAAATTGACACACCCATGAGCGAGGCTTGGCCTCCTCGCTCGGCTGTCGCGTCAGCCGTCGCCCTGCTCGATGTGCAGATGGATCGGGCCGCGAAGAACGGGGCTGCGCCGGTACGGCGGTGGGTCGGCGACCAGCCGGGGTCGGTCGAGGCGGCGTACCAGCTCGTTCAGCGCGATCTGGGTTTCCCGCCGGGCCAGTGGGGCGCCGAAGCACAGGTGGATGCCGCTGCCGAAGCCGAGGTGCTTGTTGTCTCGCCGATCGGGGTCGAAGCGGTCGGGATCCTGGAAGCGGTTCGGATCGCGGCTGCCCGAGGCCAGCATGAGCATGATCCGCGAGCCCTTGGGGATGACCGTGTCCGCGACGGTGATGTCGCTGTAGGACGCCCGCCACGGAATGATCTGCACGGGAGGCTCGTAGCGCAGCAGTTCTTCGACCAGCGGGACGACGAGGCCCGGTTCGTCGCGCAGTCGCTGCAGCACCTGGGGGTGGCGCAGCAGGGTCAGCATGCCGTTGGTGATGAGGTTGACCGTGGTCTCGTGGCCGGCGATCAGCAGAAGGTTGGCGGTGGCGACGATTTCGTCGTCGGTCATCCGCCCGTCCGGCCCGTCATCGTTGGCCAGCCGTGACAGCAGGTCGTCACCCGGTCGGCCGTGGCGTTGCTCCACCAGCCCGCCGAGGTACTCGCGCAAGTCCGTGGTGGCCTGCTGGCCGTTCGTCAGCTTCTCCTTCGGGTCGGTCTTGGGGTTGTAGTCGATCGAGTCGATGATGGCGTTCACCCACTGGTGGAACCCCGGTTCGTCCTCGCGTGGCACGCCGAGCAGGTGGCAGATCACGGTGACGGGGAAGGGGTAGGCGAAGTCGTCGACGATGTCGATCCGCTCTTTGCCCGCGAAGTCGTCGATGAGACTGCCGACGGTGGCGGTCAGGTCGGGTTCCAGGCCGACCACCAGCCCCGGGGTGTGCGGCGGGCCGAAGTGGCGCATTGCCATGCGCCGCAGGCGGTCGTGCTCGGGCGGGTCGAGGTTGATGAACGACGGCGTGGCGGATCTCTCGAATCCCGCCACCGTATGCGACAGATTGCGGATGTCGGAGCTCAGGTGCGGGTTGTGCAGGATGTCCGTGAGCTCGCGGTAGGTGCTGATGACGTAGCTGCCGTCCTCCTGCAGTGCCACCGGCGTCTCGCGCAGCTCGGCGTACAGCGGGTACGGGTCGGCCCGGGTGGAGTAGTCGAGGATCCGGAGCAGCGTGTTGGTCGTGGTCATCTCGCTCTCCCTCCTATCGGTGCCGCTGCACGGACGTCACGCGCCGCTCACTCGGGTCGTGGCCGGTGACGACCACGGTGGCGCCCTGGGCGAGCAGGATGGGGCCGGGGAAGTCGACGGGCACCGGCTTCATGTCGACGGGCCGGTCGGGCGTGGGGCAGGGCGGCGGGAAGGGGGCGGCCGTGTCGATCAGCTGCCGGTAGTGGTCCAGCCACTTGGCGTTGTTGAAGCTCACGGCCGCGGTGACGCGGCCCCGGTAGCCGTATGCGGCGACGAAGCGACGATCGGCCACCGATCCCTGGACGACGACCACCTCGTCGGCGAAGGTCGGCACGCCGACGGACTTGATGTTGACGCCGAACTGGATCGACCAGAACAGCGGGATGGACAGGTGCGGCCAGCGGTCCGCCTGTCCACTGACCATGTTGTGCGCCGCGACCTCGGCCTGCTCCACGGCGTTGGCCCAGTGCTCCAGCGAGATGAGCCGGTACTCGTAGATCGGGTTCGGGCAGCGTGCCACGTCTCCGGCGACGAAGACGTCGTCGGTGATCAGGCCGTTGAGGTCGAGGGCGCGGCACCCCGTGTCGCAGGCGATTCCCCAGACACCCGCTGCCAGGCCCGAGTCCCGCAGCCACTCGGTGTTGCGGATGCCCCCGAGTGCCACCACCGCCACATCGGCGTCGATCGTGGTGCCGTCGTCGAAGTGAGCACGGCGGAAGTGCCCCTGCGCGTCGCCCTCCAGCCGGGTGACCTTGACACCGCAGCGCAGGTCGACGCCGTGAGCCCGCTGCATGTCCGCCGCGATCTCACCGACCATGGCACCGAGCGCCCCGACCAGCGGAGCCGGCGCGAGCTCGGCGACGGTCACGGGGATGTCCCGCTCTCGGCAGACGGAGGCGATCTCGGAGCCGGTGAATCCCGCTCCGATGATCAGTACGCGGGAGGGCCCGGCGGCAAGGGCTCGCTGCAGGCCCTCGGCGTGCTCGCGCGTACGTACGACGAACACTCCGTCCAGGGCCGCCTCGCTCTCGACGAACCAAGGCCGGGCCCGCACGCCGGTGGCGATCAGCACCCGGTCGAAGGGAACCTCGCGTCCGTCGGCGAGCCGCACGTGGTCGGTCGCCAGGTCGAGCCCGCTGGCGGGCACGCCCAGCAGCCACTCCGCATCGACGTCACGACGCCGCGGCAGCTTGGTGCCGTCGGCGGGCACCCACCCGGTCAGTACCTGCTTGGACAGGGGAGGCCGGTCGTAGGGCTCGCCCAACTCGTCACCGATCATGGTCAAGGATCCGGTGAAACCCTCGTCGCGCAGTGCCTCCGCGGCCCGCAGTCCCGCCAGTGACGCCCCGACGACCACGATGCGGCCATCGCGCTTGAACGCACGCAGGTTGTCAGCGCTGGTCATGACGTCGACGTCTCCGGTAGTACGTCCCGTCTCTCCAGTTGGTCGACCAGAATCGCTTGGACCGGGCAGGCCGCCGCGGCGCGCAGCACCTGGTCGCGCCGGGCGTCGTCGGGATTCGGGTCGTACATCAGTGCTTCCTCGCCGTGCATCCGGAATGCGTCCGGAGCCAGGAACGCGCACTGCGCATAACCCTCACATCGGGAAAGGTCCACGAGAATTCTCATCCCGACCTCCACAGGGACTGCAAGCTGCGGACCCTGAAGCCGGTGCCACTCCGGCACGCAAAGCGCGGGACAGGCTTCGAGAGAAGGGATTCGGCCGTTGCCCACCCTTGGAAAATGCGTGGGGGGTACACCGCGCTCGTCGGGTCTCAACAGAAAGAACTGAACATCGCGAATAGGGCGATCGGCGTCTGTAAAACCGCCCAGAGAACCTGACCTTGTTGTCAAAAGCTTATCCCGCACGCACATCACCCGCACCCGGGGAAACCGGGCATCCGTGAGCGCCGTTCACTCGCGCGCCGCGTGCCCATGTGGCAAGGACCGCGCGCTGTGGTTGATTCTTTACGCATGGGCCGCTGCAGGTGGCACCGGTACCGCCAGCAGTGCGGGCGGCCTGGCCCGCTTCTCCGCCGCTGTCTCCACCTGGGTCCAGGCCCACACCACACACCTCGCCGTCCTCACAGTGATTGCTGTTGTCGCCGTGACCGCCCTGACACTGGGCCACCGCCCGCGCTCCTGGACCACCAGGCAGCCCACGGCCGAAGCCCGGCACGACGACGTACCCGGCCGGGGGAATCCCGCGGCCACTGCTGCTGACGCCGCCCGCGCAGGACCGCCCCCAGGAAGCACGTGATGAGCACCGCGCCCACCCTCCCCGACCGGCCGCCCGTCCTGGCCCGCCGGATCGCGGGCCGAATACTCGCGGCCACCCTCACCGTGCTGGGCACCGTGACCGCACTGCTCGGCGCCGGACTATCCCTGATCGGCCTGCACTGCGGGGGCGCACAGGTCGCCGCAGGCGCGGGCACCCCGTGGGCCTGGCTCTTCCTCACGGCCGGAGCCGTCCTGCTCGCCGCCACCTGCCTCACCAACCGCCGACACGGAGCTCGCTGCTGCCCGGCCCGCTCCGGACGGCCAGGGAGGTCGGGCCATGCCCCCCGGATCCTGGACACCGTAGACCCGGGATCTTGAGTCAGTTCGGCGGTGACCGCGTCGGTCAGTTCCAGCGAGTGCAGGGTGCGGGGGCGTCCGCGATCACCGCGACGTCCTTCGCGTCGGTCTTCGCCTCGCCCGGGCAGAGATCGGCGATCCTGCGCATCGCCAGTCCGGGCAGGTAGGCGACCTCGCGGCCCGCGTCCCTCGCGACGGTCAGCTGCAGGGCACCGATCGAGGCGGGCTGGTCCACGATCAGCAGGACCGTTCCGAACGTCGCGGTCAGCTTGTCGAACACGGCCCGCAGTCTGGGTTCGCTGTTGGGCAGGGGCTTGTCGAAGACCTTCTTGCCGGCCGGGGTCAGCCGTGACCGTGATGAGCGGTTCTACCGACGTCCGGGCCGGGGAACACGCCCACGTCGCCGGTGTCGAACATTGTGCTGTCAACTCCTCTGGTGCGACCGGCCTTGGTATCGGTGTCGTACACGCGCACCCACGTTATGCAGACCTGTCGTCCGCGAGCTGCCCGGCGTTGCGCCGGGCAGGATGGTTGCCGGACCTCTTATCAGCGTCTCCGACGGCACCTCCCGGGCCCGGCGACACCCCCCAGGTCAACCCTTCGACAGAGGGGACACAGTCATACCGGGCCCGGAGGCCGGCGGCCCTCTTGCAGGACCGCGAAGAACATAACGGGGGGGGTGAGATGTGCTGGTCGACTCAGGCGACCGGTGGACCGCTGGAGTCGACCAGCGTGTGGGTAAAGGCAGTGCACAGCGGAGCTGTGTCAAGGCGCGCGGCTCAGCTCCAGCTCGGCGAGGGCCCGTGGGGTGGCTTGTAGGGAACTGGGCGGCCGGTGTGTCCATCGAGTAGAACACGGTTGCCCACGGGTCGGTCCAGCTTCACCGTCACCTGCTGCAGTTTCCCCTGCTTGGTGCAGTTGCCACCGTCCTTCCGGTTCTTGACGGAGGGCGACAGCACCACGCTGCCTTGTGTTTCCAGCGCATGCACCACGGGGCCGTCGTCACAGACACCGTGTAGGGCGGCCACGATGACCGATCGCCCGTCCCCGGACATCCGGACCAGTTGCTCGAGCGGATGTCCGGGGACGTCGAGGGCCTGCCTGATCGGAGGCTGAGGGAGTTTCGAGGGGATGACGGCGGCCTGCTTGAGGGGAGAGCTGTAGCCCTTCAGGTTGAACAGCCAGGCTGGGACCACCGCCGGTCCGCGGCTGGTGGCCACGATCATCTCACCCAGCTTCGCCCCGGTCACAATGAGGTGTGGCTTGCCGCCGACGCGAGCGACGGCGAGGGCCTTGTACGACTCGTCCGCCCCCACCAGAGGCCGTGTGAGCGATCCATTTCCGGTCCAGTTCACCCGGCCTTCCTTCGGCCAGGTGGCGGGCAACTTGCCTTCTAGGACGAAGCTGTGGCCCTGGAAGGCAAGTTGCTCAGCCTTGCTCCGCAGGCCGCCCTGCGGCAGTTGGATCACGTCGCCCATGGGGTGGAAGCCGACACGCCATTCGGCAGCCGCAGCTGATCCGTCCCAGGCTGCGGCGACCTGGCGGGCCCGCTGTGCCTGTACCTCCGTGCCGCCGCCGGCCTCCTGCTGGCTGCCGCAACCCGAGCCGACCCCCAGGCCGACGGCGGACAAGGCAACCCCAGCTAACAGGCCGGCGGGGCGTGAGCCTCTGATGCGCATATGACACCTCCTGGACGAATGGTGTGGGGGCTGTCCAGTACTTGTGACGGGGCTGGTCCAGGCCAGGTTCCACCGATTGCGGCAACTGGAAGGGGGAGCTGTCAGTAGACGTGAAGGCCACGTTGATTCAGCACTGTCTGCACCATCGTAAAGTAGTTCCGGTAGGTGCCGCTGGAGGAGGAGTTACACACCGTCTCGTCGGTTCCTCCGGAGAGGAGGCCCAGAGCCGTCCTTCCGTTGAGTGCAGGCCCACCGCTGTCGCCGCTCAGAGCACAGACGGACGATTCGAACATGCCGTATAGAGTCTTCCCACCTATGTTGACGGTCGTGTTGTTCCTGGTGATGTGGCCCGTCGTATCCTTACTGAAGGCTCCGACTCTGTCGATTTCTTCTCGTTCCATCGGATAGCGGGAGTTATCAATCTGACGGTAATCGCCACTGCCGTATCGGACCATCCCAAGTGGGTTGATACTGGGGCCGTTTGCCCTCACGGTGGCCCAGTCGCAAGCGCGAGTGACACCGTCACAAAAGCCTTCAGTGCCCGTTCCGAAGTTGTATGCGGTCTGGGTTCCGATTCTGTCCCTGTTGTAGGCGACGTACCAAATGTTGCCGGTACGCTCCTCACAGTGACCGGCAGTGAGCATATAGATCGCCCCCGACGAGTTCTTGGTGTTGAATCCAGCAGAGCAATACCAGCGGCCGGATTCTATCTTTTCGGCGCCACGGAGGTCGGTGGCCTTGAACCTCAGCTTGCTCCTGATCCGGTCGATGCGTATCGCACCCGGATGAGCCGCCGCAACCTTTTTGATCCTGGCCTGACTGGCGGCGGGCACCCCGTCGAAGATCGTGACGCCCACCTGGTTGGCCTGGGCCTCGATACCCCACGCCGTATTGGGGATGTTCCCCAATCGGTCAAGCTTGTGGTGAACGGACGAAAGCTCAGTTGCACTGCGGGCCACCAGTTTCGGGACCCCGCCCGCGTCGCGGATGGTCTGCGCGGCCGCTTGGTCAGTGACAGTGACTACTAAACGTCCGTCCTTGTAGTACACGCCACCGGTCCGGTCATTGCCGAGCTGCTGTGCCAGCGCGGCCGCCCGGGTCGGGTCAGTGAGCGGCTTCGGGGTCTCCTCGGCGGATGCTGGGAGAGTTGCGGCAATCACGGCCAGGAGGGCGACGGAGAGCGTCGGCGCGAGTCTGTTCCGGTCATGCTTCATTGTGTGATCTCCACGAAGAGGAAGTTGCTGGTGCCTGAATTGGTCATGGTGACCGCTCGAAGTTTCGCGGCCAGACAGAGGATTCGAGAAATGGGCGATCTCGAGACGGATCTGATTCCAGGCGATGTCGTGCAGGGACAGGCTGCACAGACCAGCGGTCCGCGCAGCCCGGATTTGGTTCTCAGCCCGGTCCCGTCGGCGGTGCTGCAGTTCAAGTCCCCCCAGCGCCGCCGCAATCCCCCGATAAGCCCCGTGTTCCCAGGATCTGTGGCAGCACAAGACGCTACGACCCGACACCCGCCCCTGGCGACCGGTTCCCCGTGAACTGACCTGTTCCAAGAGGAAACTGACGAAAAAACATGCACGCCCGAATTATCACCAGGTGTTTTACCGGAAACGAGGGCAGGCGCGCCGCTTCCTGAACCAGCCCGGCATCGCTCGAAAACGTCAAGGCCGAAAGCCCTCAAGAAGCGGCGCTCTCCCGGGACCCCGAGGGCTTCTTCGTAGGCCTTGAGTCCTCCACGCGCAACGAAGCTCCGATGATCAAGGGGACCTACCAAGTCGCCTGATCACCGGAGCTTCGATGTGCCGCCAGTCTGCCACCGTCTGCCTGATCAAGCGGCCCTCGTGTCAGCAGCGCGAACTGCCGGACACGGCTGTTCGGTTGGACGCTCTGCCCGACCCGTCGGCCGACGCGGACGGCGTCACACCCCCCACCTCGGTCCTGCTGACCGCCGCCTGGGCGGTCCTGGCCAGCGCCGTTGTCGGCGGTCAGACCATGGGGATCAGGACCCCGGGTAGATCACCGGCCTGAACGGCTTCCTGATCGACGGACAGGCCGCAGTAGTTACCGACGGCTGTGAACACCGCTACGGGCAGCCGGGGCCCGTGCTCCTCGTAGTACGCCACCACGGCGGCCTCCTCCACCTCTCCGATGGACGGGAACACCGCGCCAGCCTCATGGAGCGCCGCGTCCAGGGCCGAGTCCTCCCCGGTGTCCTGCCCGAACTCGGCCTCCCGGGCGCGCTCGTCACCCGGCACATGGATAATCCGCCGCGGCGGGCTCCACGGGTTCATCGTCAGGCAGACGATCTCTTCGCCGGGTGCGGGCCACATCGACCGCACCGATCGGTAGCCGGTGGCCCACGTCGCCATGCCCCAGTCCTCCAGCACGTACACCCACTCGCCGCACGTCCCGTACATCGCGCGATTCACATCAGGCGACAGGCCGTCCGGGCGCCGCCCCGGCACGACGAGGTCCTTGCAGGGCGTGCGGAGGGCGAGCTCGTCGAGGTCGGCGCCCAGCGCGATGAGGAACTCGTCCCCGTCGACGCCACGGGCACAGGTCAGCGATATCCCTCCGAGCATGCCGGGTAAAGGCACTGAAGTGTCCGTGGTGCTGTGTGCGCCCATCCAGGCGATTCCATCACTCATACAGGTTCCTCCGAATTCGGGTCACTTCGTGGCCGCAAAGGGCCCACGAGATCTCCTCAGTCTCTCGCGGGACCCTTCTGGTCCGCTGTCTCGGGTCAAGCGGGGACGCGCAGACGCTCCTGGGCCCAAAGCACTGGCCCAGCGAGCGCGTGGCCCGCCTCGACGCGTTCCGCCGGCTGCACCGTTGCAACCCCCCGACGCCGTCACTCTCCCCTCGGACACCGCAGCCCCATCGCCTACGAAACAGCGCCCCGAGCAACATCAACTACGCTGACACCAGCCGCATAACCGTGTCCAGGATTCGGGGTCAAGCCCCTTCCTCCGTGCGGCTTTTTTGGCCTTCCGTGTATGGAAAAACCGATAGAGGAATGGAGGCTCCCGCCTTCGGTGCCGTCTGTCACTCGACTGGCCGGAATTCCCAGGAGAATCCCAGAGGGCTCCCACTGCTACGGCAGCGCGCGCTGAAGGGCTCCTCGACGGCGGGCGCCCGTTCCGGCGGTCGCGGTGGGCAATACTGAGTCACGACAGGGACGACGGTACGGTTGAGCGTCCTGACAGGGGCGTCCCAAGAGGAGTCTGAGCGGGTGGAACCGGTGAGGTTTGCAGTCCTCGGGTCGGTCCGGGCCTGGCGGGCGGGAGCCGAACTGAATCTCGGACGCCCCCAGGAGCGGGCGTTGCTGGCCCTGCTGCTGATCCGGGCGGGACAGCCCGTCGCAATGAGCGACCTCGTCGCCGTACTCTGGGGGGAACAGCCGCCGCACAGCGCCGTCAACGTGATCCGCCGCCACGTCGGCTCGCTGCGCCGGCTGCTGGAGCCCGGCCTCCCGGTCCGTGCCGCCGGTCGCTGGCTGGTCCGGGCTTCCGGCGGCTACCGGTTGGTAACGGACGCGGAGTCGCTGGACCTGCTGGCGTTCCGGCAACTGAGCGAGGAGGCCCGGCAGGCGGTCGCCGAGAACGCACCCGCGCGGGCACTGGACCTCTTCACCGAGGCCCTTGGCCTGTGGCGCGGACCGGTCGCCGACGGACTCGCACCCGAGACCCGGGCGCTACTGCCAGTGGACACTCTGGACCACGAACACCTCCTGGCTGTACGCGAAGCCGCGGACGCGGCAGTCGCAGCCGGCCGGCCCGGCGCCGTCCTTGCGGAACTGCGCAACGCCGCGGCGGACCACCCGCTGGACGAGCCGGTCCAGGCCCGGCTGATGCTCGCGCTGGCGGCCACCGGCCGACGTACGGAGGCGCTGAGCACGTACGAGGCGGTCCGCGAGCGGCTCGCCACCGAGCTGGGGATCGACCCCGGACCCGAACTCCTCGACGTGCACCGGACCGTGCTCATCGACGCCTCTCCCACCGCGGCCCCGTCGAGGCCACATGTGCAGGCGCTGCCGACCCCCGCCCAACTGCCCCACGACCTGCCCACGTTCACCGGGCGGCGGACCGAGCTGGACCGAGCGCTCGCCCTGTTCCCCGACGGCCCCGGCACACCCAGCACGGTCACGATCGCAGCGATCAGCGGCATGGCGGGCGTCGGCAAGAGCACCTTCGCCGTGCACCTGGCCCACCGGATAGCCGACCGCTTCCCCGACGGGCAGCTCTACGCGAACCTGCGTGGATACGACCCTTCCGGGGCGACCGTGCAGTCGGTGGACGCCGTCCGCGGCTTCCTGGACGCACTCGGCGTACCGCCCGAACACATCCCGCGTTGCCCGGACGCCCAGGCCGGGCTCTACCGCAGTGTCCTTGCCGGTCGGCGCGTCCTCGTCGTGCTGGACAACGCCCGCGACACGGAGCACGTACGCCCGCTGCTGCCCGGCACCTCCGGCTGCCTCGCCCTCGTCACCAGCCGCAACGAACTGTCCGGGCTCGTGGCCGCGCACGGCGCCCACACGCTGACGCTGCGCCCCTTCGACGGCGAGGAGTCGCGGGAACTGCTCGCCCATCGCCTCGGTGCCGACCGCGTCACCGCCGAACCCCGCGCGGTGAGCGAGATCACCCAGCGCTGTGCGGGTCTGCCGCTCGCGCTGGCCTGCCTCGCCGCCCGCGCCGCGGCCCGCCCCCACTTCCCGCTGTCCGTCGTCGCCACCGAACTACGCGAAGCACACGGCAGTCTCGACGCCTTCACCATGCCCGACGTCTCCGTCGACGTCAGCACCGTCTTCTCGTGGTCCTCCGGTGCCCTGTGCGCCGACTCAGCCCGCCTCTTCCGGCTCCTCGCACTCCACCCGGGACCGGACCTCACCGCGCCCGCAGCAGCCGTTCTCGCCGGCATCCCGGTGCGGCGGAGCAGACTGCTGCTCGCTGAACTGGTCGGCGCCCATCTGGTTACCGAGCACGCGCCCGGACGCTACGCATTCCACGACCTGCTCCGTGCCCACGCGACCGAACTCCTGCGCACCCGGCACGCCGAGACCGAACGCCGGGAGGCCGCACACCGGCTGTACCGGTACTACGAGGCCACGGCTCACGCAGCCCGTGCACTGCTGGCGCCCGCCGCGGACCCCGTACCCGACCCCCCGAGCGCGACGGCCGCCGGGGCGGTGTCCGACGACCGGGGCGCGCTGGCCTGGCTCACCGCCGAATACGCCGTGCTGCTCGCCGTCGTCGCCGCAGCCGCCGCGTCCGGCCACGACCGGCTGGCATGCGGGTTGATCTGGTCCCTGGAGCCGTTCTTCGACCGCCGGGGCCACTGGCACGACGGGCTGGCCGCCCACCGCACCGCGCTCGACCTGGCGCGGCGCCTGGACGACCCGCGGACCACCGCCCGCGCTCTGCGCGGACTCGCTCGCGCCGAGGGCCGGGTCGGTTTGCACGAGCAGTCCCGGCCGCGTCTGGCTGCTGCCCTGGACCTGACCGTCGAACTGAAGGACGACATCGGCCGGGCCCACACCCACCGCAGCCTCGGCTGGGAGAGCGACCAGCAGGGCGATACCGCCGGCGCGCTGCGCCACAACCGACAGGCGCTCGACCTGTTCACCGCCGCCGGGCACCGGCCGGGTCAGGCTTCCGTCCTGAACTCCGTCGGCTGGTACCACGCCCAGCTCGGGGAGTACCGCGAGGCACTCCGCCACTGCTACCGGGCGCTGACCACGCTCCAGGAACTCGGGGACCGCTACGGAGAGGCCGCCACCTGGGACAGCATCGCCTATGCCCACCACCACCTGGGGCGCCATCCACAAGCCATCGTCGGCTACCGGAACGCACTGCTCCTCTACCGTGAACTCGGTGTTCCGTACCTGGAGGCCGAGACCTTGAACCGCATGGGCGACACCCATCTCGCGACCGGCGGCATCGAGGCGGCCCGCGACTCCTGGGGGGAGGCGCTCACCCTCTTCACCGAATTGGGGCACCCCTTGGCCGAGCAGGTCAGCGCGCGGCTGGACGCACAGCGGTGCGAACGAGCCGACGGCAACCTGACCGCCAGAGGCAGCACCGCCTGACCGGTTCACCCCGGTACGGCAACGGGCCCGGCGACCCCTTGCCCTGGTCGCGTCACGGGCAGGTGTCACGTCCGGCACCGTCCGTAACCCGGCTCTCCGCCAGGGCACGTGGACCCTCGCGACGGTGCCCGTTCCGGCATCAGGCGGGTACGCCGTGGCTCAGGGCCTTGCCTGCCTGCGTACAGGTCCTGACCCGTCGGCGCACGCCCCGCCCGTTCCCGCGACCGCGCCCTACCCTTTCGGACAAGGGGCGGGTCAGGCCCGCCCGGACCGGGACGGGGATGGCGACGGTGGTGCGGTTCGAGGTGCTGGGACCCTTGCGCGTATGGTGCGGGGAAAGTGAACTCGACCTCGGGTTCCCCCAGCAGCGCGCCCTGCTCGCGCTGCTCCTGGTGCGGGTCGGCCGCCCCGTACCGTTCGGGGAGATCGTCGACGCGCTGTGGTCCGGCTGGCCCCCGGCGAGCGCGGCCAACGCAGTACGCCGGTACGTCGGCTCCCTGCGCCGGCAGCTGGAGCCGGAACTTCCGCCGCGCACCCCCGGTCGGCGCGTGCTGCGGCGCGGCGGCGGCTACCTGCTGGACGCCCAGAGCGCCGAGGTCGATCTGCTGCGGTTCCGGGAACTGGTCCGACGGGGCACCCGGCTCGCCGCCGCCGGACGGCTCGACTCCGCGGTGCGGGAGTTCGCCGACGGACTCAGCCAGTGGCGCGGGCCGGTCGCCCAAGATCTACGCGAAGTGGTCCGCGCCCACCCCCGGTTCACGGTGGTGGAACGCGAACTCGCCCGCGCCACGGCCACCGCGGCCGATCTCGCTCTGCGCCACGGCGCCAGTGCGCAGATCCTGCCGAGTCTGAGGAAGGTTGTCGTCCTCGCCCCCCTGAACGAGTCGCTGCACGCCCGGCTGGTCCTCAGCCTTGCCGCGGTCGGCGCGCAGAGTGAGGCGCTCGCCGCCTACGAGACCGTGCGCCGCCGGCTCGCCGCCGAACTGGGCGCCGTGCCCGGGGCGGAGCTGAGCGCGGCCCACACCCGTGTGCTGCGCCGGCAGGTGCGGCGGACGCGCCCCTCCGTGACGACCTACCCCGTTCCCGCCCAAACGCCGCCCGACCTGGCCGTGTTCACCGGCCGTGCGGCGGAACTCGCCGCCCTTGACGCCGCTGCCGCCGACGCCGAAGGCGCGGCCGGCGTCGCGGCGGCCGTCGTCATCGGCGGACTTCCGGGAGTGGGCAAGAGCACCCTCGCCGTCCACTGGGCCCACCAGGCCGCCGCCCGCTTCCCGGACGGGCAGCTCTACGTCGAACTCGGGGGATTCGACCCGGTCCGCCACCCGCTCGATCCTCCAGAGGCCCTGCGGGGCATGCTCGTGTCGCTCGGCGTTCCCGCCGGCGGGCTGCCGGACACCGAGGACGCGCTGGTCGATCTCTGCCGGAAGCTGATGGCCGGACGCCGCGCACTCGTCGTCCTCGACGACGCCGCAGGATCCGATCAGGTACGTCGACTGCTGCCCGCCACGCCGGGCTGCCTCGTCCTGGTCACCAGCAGACACGCCCTGTCGGCCCTGGTGTCCTGCGGCGCCCGCCGGCTGCGGCTGCATGTCCCGCCCGCCCGAGAGGCGGAGCACGTACTGGCGCGGCGGATCGGACCGGCGCGCGTGGCCGCCGAACCCGCGGCGGTCCGCGAGATCGTGGCCCGCTGCGGAAACCTTCCGCTGGCGCTGGCCACCCTCGCCGCCCGCGCTGTGGCCCGTCCCCACTTCCCGCTCGCCGCGCTCGCCGGGGAACTCCGGGCAGGCGGTGGCCTCGACGCGTTCCCGGCCGGCGTCCGCACCGCGTTCCAGTGCTCCTACCAGCCGCTGCCGACCGAGCACGCAGGGCTCTTCCGGCTGCTGTCCCGACACCCCGGACCCCGGATCACGCCGGCTTCGGCAGCGGCGCTCACAGGACTGCCCCTCATCGAGGTCCGCGCCCGTCTGGGCGCGCTCAGCAGCGTCCACCTCCTGACCGAGGAGGAGCCCGCCCACTACACCCTCCACCCGCTGCTGCGGTCGTTCGCCGCCGAGCTGGCCGAGGCGCACGGCGCCGACCGGTGACGTTCGGCGTCACTTTTCTTGCACACCCGTCTGTCTACGCTCCAGGCGGAGTGGGCCAGACCCCGACGGAACTGCCCGGCGCGCTCGCACCGGGGGCGAACCCGTAGGCCACAAGGTGTCCCGCTCCAGATCCCAGTTCCGACAGGTCCCGGAGGCGACGGCAGCCGATGCACCCCACCACCGCTCTCCGGTCCGACGAGCCGGCCCCGTTCCGGCCGGAGGGGACGCGCCGCGTGCCCCCGGGCCTGCACGTGGTCATCTCCGAAGCCGCACCGAACGCCCTGCCGCGCACCGCCCGACCTGTCGGGGACATAGCTGCGCACCTCGCCAGGCGCCCGGTACGGCTCGTCGCGCGGGACAGCGGTGAGTACCTCTTCGCCGGCGTGTACGGCGGCGTCGCGCCGTGCCTGCAACTCCCCGCGGAGATCGTCCTCGCCCCCGGCGACATCTGCTTCTACGACGCACACCAGCCGACGTCGCTCGACTTCCCCGAGGTGTTCCACGCCAAGGTGTTCCTCGTGCCGCTCACCTCGCTCGGGCTGTCGGAATCGGTCCTGCACGGGCTCAACCGGTCGCCCGTGGCCCGTGGCTCGCGCCTCGGCGCCCTGCTGTCGCCCTTCCTCTCCTGCCTCGCCGACTCCGCGGCCCACTCCGAGCCCGCCGTCAGCGAGGCACTCGTACGCGACGGAGTGAACCTGCTGGCCACGGCCGCCGCCGAGCAGCTTCACGGCGCGGCGCCGCATTCCTGCGGCGCCGAACTGTCGCTGATGTCCCGGATTCTCGACCACATCGAGCTGCATCTGACCGACGCCGACCTCTCGCCCGAGATGATCGCCGATGCCAACTACATCTCCCTCCGCTACCTGCACAAGTTGTTCCGGGAGCAGGGCCTGACCGTCGGCCGCTGGATCCAGCGCCGCCGTCTGGAGGAGTGCCGCCGCGAACTGCTGCGGCGCGGCGGATCGCAACGGACGATCGCCGCCGTGGCGGGCCGCTGGGGATTCGTCAGCGCTCCCCACTTCAGCCGGGTGTTCCGGGCCGCGTACGGGATGTCGCCCCGTGAGTGGCGGGAGACCTCCGGCCGGGGCGCGGAGGGGGCGGGCGGCTGAACCCCGCCAACGGATGCCGATACGCGGACGGGGGGGGGGGGGGGGGGGGGGGGGGGGCCCCCCCCCCCCCCCCCCGCGCGGCGCCGCCGGGGGCGCGCGCCCCCCCCCCCCCCCCCCCCCCCCCCCCGTCCGTGCCGGAGAGGCGGGTCAGGAGGGCGGACGCGTCCACGCGGTGCCACCGGCCGACAGCCGGTACGCGGCCACTGACGTGACGGCGACGAGCAGCAGGACCAGCCCCAACAGCAGGACGAACAGGTCGTACTCGATGAGGGCGGCTCCCACCAGGGCGCCGAGGAACATGGCCAGCACGGACATGATCCGGCGCCCGGGACGGGGCGCCTTGCCACCGGCGGCGGTGGAGTCGGCGGCGAGCCCGGTCAGCGTCAGCGTCAGCACGGTCGTGGTGAGGTCCGGGACGCCGAGGCGCCGGGCGACCGCGTTCTGGGCGCCCATCGCCACGCCCAGGAACACGATCAGGGTGTACCGGACCGTGGTGGTGACCTCGCCGCCCGTGCTCGCGGCGACGACCACGGTGACGGCGATCAGGGCCGCTTGGACCGCGGTGGCCACGGCCAGCAGCCGCCCGCGGTTCTCGGCGAACCGCGTGCCCAGGCGGCCTCCGGCGAGCGCCCCCGTCAGGAACGCCGCCAGTGACACCACCGACGCGAGCGCGGACAGTCCGTCGGCACCGGTGAGGGCGAAGCCGAGGAAGACCACGTTGCCGGTCATGTTCGCCACGAACACCTTCCCCAGCGCCAGATAGCTCACCGCGTCCACCAGCCCCGTGACCAGGGTCAGGGTCAGCATCAGCGGAGGCAGCGGCCCGTGGCGGTCCTCCCGAGGCGGGACCAGCGTCCGGTAGGCGTCAGTCAGCAGGGCGCGCATGGCGGACACCTTCCGCAGTGGCCGACGAGCGGTGCAGCGCGGCGCGGGTGAGCAGTCCGCTCAGCGGCCCCACCGCGATCGCGACAACGGCGATCCACACCGGCCAGGGCGTCACACCCACCACGTGGTCCACGGACCAGCGGCCCGGCCCGGTCAGGGCCAGCGAGGCCGATACGACGACGAGGACCAGGGGGTACTCGTATCCGTCGTGCTGTACCCACAGGCCCTTGGACCATTTGACGGTGCCCGCGACCGTCATCACGCCCATGGCGGCCATCGCCGCCAGCGGGGTGAGCAGCCCGGCGGACAGGGACAGGCCGGCGCCGATCTGGCTGCCTCCCGCGGCGACGGCGGTCAGCCGGCCGCCTCGGAACCCGTCGCGGCGGAACTCCTCCGTACCGCCCGCCAATCCGTCGCCGCCCAGCAGGTGACTCACTTTCTGCACCCCGTGGCCGGCGATGAGCAGCCCCACCGCCAGCCGGAGGAGCAGCAGTCCAGCGTCCATCGTTCTTCCGCCGTTCCTGACTCGCAGTTGCTCGGGGTTGCAAGGGGTTGCTCGAACCGGCGCGTCAGCCAACGGCGTGCTCGCCGATGACGGCCTGAGCGTAGACGATGCCGATGCCGTAGGCACCGCCGTGCTCCTTGACCAACTCCGTCACGGCCTTGTACGTCTCCGCCCGCGCCCAGTCGCGCTGGAGCTCCAGCAGCACCTGCACCCAGGTGACCGGCACGGCACCGGCGGCCAGCATCCGCTGCAGCGCGTGCTCGTGGGCCTCCGGGCTGACACCGCCCGACGCGTCGGCGACGACATAGACCTCGTAGCCCTGGGAGAGCGCCGAGAGGACGGGCCCGACCACGCAGACCTCGGTCCACAGACCGGCGATGACCAGCTTGGTGCGGCCGGTCGCCTTGACCGCCTCGACGAAGGCCTCGTCCTCCCAGGCGTTCATCGAGGTGCGGTCGACGATCCTGTTGGTCGGGTCGATCGAGGCGAGCTGCGGCAGGAGCGGGCCGGAGAAGGACTCGGCGGCCACCGTGCTCAACACGGTCGGCACACCGAAGACCCGGGCGGCCTTGGCGAGGCCCACCGTCGCGTTGATGATCGCGGTGCGGTCACCGCTGCCCGTGGCGAAGAACATCTGGGGCTGGTGGTCCACCAGGAGCACCGCACAGTTGCCGGGGGTCAGCAGGTCCGGGCCGGGAGCCGCGGTGACCTGGGTGATGTCGACCATGAGGGTCAGCCTTTCCGTTGGTTGATCCGGTGCGGACCGCTGTCCGGGCCGCGGTGACACCGTCCGGTGGACGGGGGCTTGTGGGGGGTTTCCCAGCGAGGAGCGGCTGGTGACCCGGCCGGGCTCAGAGGGCGAAGCAGGGGTCGAAGAACGCGCCCGCCGGGTGCGGGGTGAGCCCGCGGCCCGTGCGCCACAGCCGGTGCTGCTCGGACTCCGAGACGGCTTCGCCGATCAGCTGCGCCTGCCGCACACCGGGTACCTGGGCCGGCCTGCCGGACTGGTAGCCGCCGTAGTGCGCCACGGGGCTCCAGCCGGGGCTGATCGCGGGTAGCTCCTCGTCCAGGCCCTCGTACTCGGCGGCGGCGTACACGATCCGGCCGCCGGTGACCGTCAGCAGCGACTCGATGTGCTCGATGTCCGGCTCGGCGACCGCGAAGTAGTCCTCCGACAGCACCGCGAGATCCGCGTAACAGCCGGGGCGCAGCACGCCCTTGACGTCCTCCTCGCCGGTGAGCGCGGCGCCCGCGCGCGTGAACATCTCCAGTGCTGTGGTCCGGTCCACGCGGTTCGACGGCGGACGCAGGGCGAGACCGCCCAGGGTGCGACCGCTGACCAGCCAGTGCAGGGCCACCCACGGGTTGTACGTGGAGACCCGGGTGGCGTCCGTGCCCGCGGCCACGGTCAGTCCGCGCCGGAGCATCTCGCGCAGCGGCGGGGCGTCCGCGGCCGCGCCGGGGCCGTAGCGGCGCAGGAACGCCTCGCCCTGGAAGGACAGCCGGTTCTGCACGGACACAGCGCCGCCCAGGGCGGCGATCCGGTCCAGGCTGTCCGGCGAGACGGTCTCGGCGTGGTCGAACAGCCAGCGGTTTCCGGCCGGGAACACTCCTTCGACGGCGAGCTTCTCGAACACCGCGAGGTCGCGGCTGATGGTCTCGTCGTACGTCGCGTGGAGCCTGAAGCCCCAGCCGTGCTCCATGAGCAGTCGCACCGCCTTCTCGAACTCGGCCTCGTAACCGGTGAGCTCGGGGCGGGGCTGGGCGAAGTTCTCGAAGTCGGCCGCCGCCCAGGTGAGGTTCTCGCCCGCGCCGTTGAGCCGCAGCCAGGCGTCCCCGTCCCCGGGGCGGGTCATCTCGGTCCAGCGCCGCAGATCCTCCAGCTCCTGACCCGCGGTCTGCGGGAAGAGGTGGTAGGCGATCCGCAGCGACAACCCGCCCTCGGCGGCGAGTTCGACGACGGTGGAGTAGTTGTCGGGGAAGTTCTGGAACCCGCCCGCGGCGTCGATCGCGGAGGTGAGCCCGAACCGGTTGAGTTCACGCAGGAAGTGCCGGGTCGAGGTCTTGCGGTCCTCGCCCTGAAGCACCGGTGCCTTGGCGAGCGTCGAGTACAGGATGAGCGCGCTGGGCGCGGCCAGCAACATGCCCGTCGGCTCTCCGTCCCGGCCGCGCACGATCTGGCCGCCTCGGGGGGCGGGTGTGTCCCTGCCGAAGCCGGCGGCCTTCAGGGCGGCCCGGTTGAGCACGGCCGATTGGTAGAGGTGCAGTACGAACACCGGAGTGTCCGGGGCCGCGGCGTTCAGCTCGGCCACGGTCGGCAGCCGACGCTCGGCGAACTGCTCGGCCGACCATCCGCCGACCACGCGCACCCACTGCCCCTTCGGTGTCCGCGCGGCCTGTTCGCGCAGCATGGCGAGCCCCTGCCGCAGTGAGCGCACACCGTCCCAGCGCAGCTCCAGTACGTAGTTCAGGCCGCCTCGGATCACGTGCAGATGCGCGTCGTTGAGGCCGGGGACCATCCGGCGGCCGAGGGCATCGACGACTCTGGTCCGCGGGCCGATGTGCGAGGCCACGTCCTTGTCGTCACCGACGACCGTGATCACGCCGTCCCTGACGGCGAGCGCCTCCGCCTGCGGGCGTCGAGGGTCGCCGGTGTGGATGGCCGCATTGCGGACGATGAGGTCGGCGGTACCGGTTGCTCGGGGGACGTACCCGCCGACGGGCATGGGCGACACTTTGCGCAACCCCTTTCGGGAACGGGACGACTGGAGTCCGAGGCCACGTGCGCGGTACTGCTCCTCGGAACCGGGGGTAGCTGCCGACGGCACAGCGTCTGTCGGCCCGGCCGACGTTAGGCCGGGCGGGCCCCGGTGCTTTTCCTGCGCGTGCACTGGCGCCGTCCCCACAGTGCACTGGCGGGAGCAACCGCGTCCGGGGCGTTCCGTGCGCCGGGGGAGCAGTACGGGTTCACTGACGGGCAACGCGCCGGGCCTCCACGGATTTAGCGTGCGGACGTGGCACCGGTGCTCCGCGCCCCTTCGCCCCCGCCCCGCCGGAACGCCCGGCGTGACGTCCGACGCTAGGAGATCCACCCATGAGCAGCACACCCACGGTCGTCCTCGTGCACGGCGCGTTCGCCGACGCCGCGAGCTGGTCCGGTGTCATCGCCGAACTCCAGCAGCGCGGCATCCCCGTCGCGGCCCCGGCCAATCCGCTGCGCGGACTGGCCTCCGACGCCGCCTACCTCGCTTCTTTCGTCGAGCGGATCGACGGTCCCGTCGTCCTGGTCGGCCACTCCTACGGCGGCGCGCTGATCACCGTCGCCGGCGTCGCCGAGAACGTCGTCGCACTGGTCTACGTAGCGGCGTACGTCCTGGAGGAGGGCGAGAGCCTCGGCGAACTCCAGGGCCGCTTCCCCGCGACCCCGCTGGTCGACAACCTCCAGCAGTCCACCTACCCGGTCGAGGGCGGCGATCCCGCCGTCGAGGTCACCATCACGGCCGACGCCTTCCCGCAGGTGTTCGCGGCAGATGTGCCCGAGGCCGCCGCCCGGGTGCTCGCCGTGGCCCAGCGTCCGCTGGCCGTCGGCGCCTTCACCGAGCGGGCCGCCGCCGCGGCGTGGCGGACCAGGCCCTCCTGGGCACTGATAGCCGGCGCAGACCGCGGGCTCCACCCCGAAGTGCAGCGCTTCGGCGCCCTGCGCGCCGGGGCGACGGCGGTGGAGTGCGACAACGCTTCGCACGCCGTCGCACTCTCCCAGCCGAAGACGGTGGTCGACCTGATCGCCGAGGCCGTGAGGGCGACCGGCTGAGGCGCCGGAGCCGCCATCCGGCCGCGACGCGCGAGGTCCTGGACCTCGCCCCCGCGGCCGGGTGTCCGGCCAGGCGGCCGGAGGGTCACCTCATCGAGCCGCCGGCGATCCGGCTCCCGCTCTGTCCGTCACCTCGATCACGACGACGAGCGCTGCCGACAGCAGCCCCGCCGCGAGCGCCGGCTGCGGCAGGAACGCGGCGGCCGGAAGCACCGCTGCCACCGCCGGGAACCCCAACTCGCCCACCGAACCCCGGCGGTGAGGTCGCACGTGCACGGCCCACACCGTCACCAGGAAGACGGCCAGCGGCACGGTGACCGCGGCGCCGGCGGCCGGAGCGGGCGCCGGGCCGTGCCCGGTGAGCAGTTGCGCGTACGCGGCCAGTCCGGCCCCCTCTGCCGCCGCCGCGGCGAAGACCAGATAGTGGCCGTACGCCCAGGTGAACCTGCGGCGGTTGACCCGGTGCGTCGTCGCGAGCAGATTGCGCGCCGGGCGCGCGAAGTACAGCCACCACATGCCGAACACCGTCAGCAGCCCTCCTGCCGCCAGCGAGTAGAGCGCCCCGGAGTCGTGCTCCTGGCCGAACGCCTCCCGTATGGCGGTCGTGGCCGCCACGACCGATTCGCCGAGCACGATCAGCAGGAACAGCCCGTAGCGCTCGGCGATGTGGCCGGGATGCCAGGGCGTCACCCCCGCGGACTGCGCCCACGTCGGCACAGCCGTCTCCGCCACGATCATCACGATCACACCCACCGGCCACACCCTTTCGGGCAGGAACAGCAGACCCACCCAGCCGGCCTGGCAGACCGTCACACCGAGAGCGAAACGCAGTGCGGTCCGTCGGCGT
The DNA here is from genome assembly GCF_042873655.1 of Streptomyces sp. NPDC004609. Lineage (NCBI taxonomy): Bacteria > Bacillati > Actinomycetota > Actinomycetes > Kitasatosporales > Streptomycetaceae > Streptomyces > Streptomyces sp. NPDC004609. Next base: position 44,252 of record NZ_JBIALS010000031.1, read on the forward strand.
TCCGCGTCCGACCGCGCCACGCGCAGCCACAGCGCCGTCAGCGTGGTGCGCAGCAGGAGGTACCCCAGGGTGATCAGGAGGAGGTCACCCTCCGCGAAGGCCCGCGAGACACCGGCCGCGAGCACGAGGGATCCCGCGATCTGGAACAGTACCGCCAGCCGGTACGGCACGTTGTCCGGGTCGTAGGCGGAGGCCAGCCAGGTGAAGTTCATCCACGCCCACCAGATGGTGAAGAACACCACCGCGTAGCGCAGCACACCCGTGGTGTGGTGCCCTTCGGCCACCGCCTCGCCCAGACCGTGGGACGCCTGCGCCACGGCGATGACGAAGCACAGGTCGAAGAGGAGCTCCAGCGAGGTCGCTGCCCGGTGCGGCTCGTCCGGGTCCCGGCCCGTCATGGTCGGGCGCGCGGCGCGCAGCCCCCTCTTGGTCATGGATCTCCTCGTGTCGGAGGGCCGACCGCCGGTCCCGCGGACCGGGGACAACAGAACGGTGGACGCGCCCGTCTCCACCCTGGAGCTCCGCCGAACGGCCCGATGCCCCTCCGCGCACGGGCAGTTGTCCGGGAACGAACAACACTTGTCCGGTCGCCGCAGCACCGCAATGTGCTCTTGGATGTCCATGGGCGGGCGTCTGCGGGCTTTCTCCACAGCGAATCAGACGGCGATCGGCCCGGAGCGTCTGAAGAACGTCGGGGATTCCTCGCTCCGGGAAGACGAGATTCTGCGTGATCTCCGCCAGGCGCCTGCGGAGCTGCCCGGTGGGGAGGCCATGCAGGCAATGCCTGAGCAAGGGCGGCTTCTCGCATTTCTGATCGCGACGGCTGGCACCACGGATGTGCTGGAGGTCGGCACCTTCACCGGCTACAGCACCCGCTTCGGAGCCGGCGGGAACGGCTGCCCTGCCGACGGCTGCCGTACTTCCGCCGCGGCCTCGGCCGCGTATCCCTCGGCCTCCATGAGCGCCGCCTCGATCCCGGCCGCGCTCATCACGTCGGCACGGCGGCACACACCGACCCGCGCCCGGACGGTCTCCTCCCCTGTACCGCCGTCAGGCGCGCAGTTCGATCACCGTGATCTCCGGCTCGGTACCGACCCGTACCGGCGGGCCGAAGAATCCGGCGCCGTTGGTGACGTACAGCTGGGTGTTGTCGACCTTCCCGAGGCCGGAGACGACGGGGTTGGCGAGCTTGGTCAGTTCCGTGAGCGGGAACATCTGCCCGCCGTGGGTGTGACCCGACAGCTGGAGGTCGACCCCGTGCCGGGCGGCCTCCTCGATCATCACCGGCTGGTGTGCCATGAGGATGACCGGGCGATTGGTGTCCCGCCCGCCGAGCGCCCGTTCGTAGTCCGGCCCGCGCCCGTGCTCGGCGGCGGACAGGTCCTCGACCCCGGCCAGGTCGAGCACGGCGCCGTGGTGGCGGATCTCCCTCCGCTCGTTGAGGAGCGTGGTGACCCCGAGGTCGTGCAGCTCATCGACCCATGCCTCGGCGCCGTCGAACATGTACTCGTGGTTGCCCGTCACGAAGAACGCGCCGTGTGTCGATTCCAGATGACGCAACGGGCGGGCGGCAGGAGCCAGTTCGGAGGGTGTTCCGTCCGCCAGGTCGCCGACGACCGTCACGACGTCGGCCTCCAGCCCGTTGATCATCCGGACGATGCGCTCGGTGTGGGCGCGTCCCAGCAGCGGACCGAGGTGCAGGTCGCTGACGACCGCGATCCGCAGCCCGGAGAGCGGCTGTGCCAGCCCGGCGATACGGATGGGCACCCGCTTGACCACCGGGTCGCCGAGCGCCGTCCGCATGCCGAACCCGGTGGTGGTGACGGCGATCCCGCCCGCGGTGAGTGCGGCCGCGCGGCTCAGGAACAGACGCCGGTCCGGACGCGCCGGCCCGGTGTCCCGGGCGCCGCCCGCCCCTCCGGGTGTCGAACCGGCGCCCGGAAGGGCTTCCTCCGCGTCGCGGGGGACGGTCGCCGCCACAACCCTCGCGGGCTCCGGAACCGCCGGCGTGGGCGCCGTGCCGTTCCGTCGCCGTGCGATCGCCCGGATCCCGAGGACCGCACGCGGAATCTCCATCACCAGCAGAGCCAGCATCAGGTACAGCAGCACACCCAGCCAGACGTACCCCGCCCAGGCCAGCGCCCGTCCCGTGTCCGGGCCGAGCGCCGGGACGAGGATGCGCGGGGCGGCCGCGAGCGCCGCCGAGGCGACGATCGCGACGTTGCCCACCCGCCGGGCGGTACCGCCCGGCGGGGTGGTGTCGCGCACCAGCCTGACCCACAGCCAGCGGTGGATCAGCACCGAGGCCACGACGATGAGCAGGTTCACCAGGGGCGCGAGCATCTACTTCGCCTCGATCCGGTCCTGGCGGGGCGTCTGGACGGCGGGCGCTTCACTGATTCCGTACCGGGCGTGCAGACGGCGCAGCGGGGCCGGTGCCCACCAGTTGGCCTTCCCCGCCAGCCCCATGAAGGCAGGGACGAGGAGGGTACGGATCAGCAGGGCGTCGACCAGGACGGCCAGCGCCATGCCGATGCCCAACTGCTTCAGGAAGACCACGCCGCCGGTGCTGTAGGTCGCGAAGGTGAGGGCGAGGATCGCGGCGGCCGACGTGACGAGCGGGGCGCTGCGCTGGATGCCTTCGGCGACCGCGCTCGTGTTGTCCCCGGTCCGGTCGTACGCCTCCTTGATCCTGGCCATGATGAATACCTCGTAGTCCATGGACAGCCCGTAGGCGATGCAGAACATCAGGATGGGGATGCTCGGCTCCATGCGGCCGCTCGCGGTGAAGCCGAGGAGACCGGAGAGGTTGCCGTCCTGGAAGACCCAGACGAGCACGCCGAACATCACGCTGAGGCTGAGGATGTTGGCGATCGTGGCCTTCAGCGGAATGAGCAGGCTGCCCGTCATCAGGAAGAGGATGACGAAGGTGACCAGCAGGATCAGGGCGACGACGAACGGCAGGCGGTCGAGGAGCTCCCCGCGGAAGTCCGTCATCGCGGCGGGGAATCCGCCCACCCGCACCTCGGTGTACGGGGCGTCCACCGCGCGTACCCGCTCGACGAACTGCGCCATGTCGCCGGCCAGCGCCTCCTGGTCGGGGACGACCGTCAGACGGGTGTGCTCACCGGCCTCGAAGCGGCCGGGGTCGGACGTCGCGCCCGCCCGGTCGCCGTCGCGGTACGTGCCGCTCCCGGTGTCCACCTGGAAGACGCCGGGAAGCTGCGACAGCCGCTCCGCGTAGTCCGAGACGGGTGTGTTCGCCGCCGCCTCGCCGGTGGTGACGATCTGCAGCGCGTCGGTCTCCTCGGCTGCGAAGCCGGTACGGATCTCCTCCTGCACGATGCGGCTGGAGGCGCTCGCGGGAAGCACGCGCTCGTCGGGCAGGCCGAACTGTGCGCCGAGGAAGGGAGCGCCCATGGCGAGCAGGGCGATCAGTACGGGAAGGCCGTAGAGGAGCGGCCTGCGCATGACCTTCAGGGTGCCTCGGTACCAGCGGCCGGTCTCCACGGCGGGCTCGGTCCGGCCTGGCCGCAGGGTGCGCCGGCCGACGGCGGCCAGTGCGGCGGGCAGCAGGACGACCGCGCCGAACGCCGCGGACCCGACCACCGCGATCCCGGCCCACGCGAAGGACTGGAGGAACGGGAAGGGGAAGAGGAACAGCGCCGCCAGCGAGGCGGCGACCGTGAAGCCACTGAACAGGACGGTGCGACCGGCGCTGGCGACGGTACGGACGACCGCCGCGTGCCGGTCCGCGTCGGTACCGCCCGCAGTGGCGGCCATCTCCTCACGGAAGCGGGAGATGATGAACAGGCTGTAGTCCAGGCCGAGTCCCAGGCCGAGGACGAGTGCCAGGTTGGCGGCGAAGGTGGAGACCTCGGTGAACGCGGTGACACCGCGGAGCAGGGCGAGCGTGGCCAGCACCGAGAAGAAGCCGATGCCGAGCGTCAGCCCTGCGGCGGACCAGCGGCGGTAGACCCACAGGAGCAGCAGGAGCACGGCGGGGATGACGACGGCCTCCGCGCGGAGGAAGTCCCTCCGGGTCTCCTCGCCGACCTGCCGGAAGACCTCGTCCTGGCCGCCGGGGCGCACGGTGAGGAGCTCGGTGTCCTGGGTGAAATCAGGGGTGATGGCGGCCAGTTCGGTCCGTACCTCGGTGGCCGACCCCTGGAGCCAGGCCACCACGAGTGCCTGCGAGCGGTCCTCGCTGACCAGGGCGCTGTTCTCGCCGCGTGACCAGTAGGAGCCGACCGTGTCGACGCCCTCGCGTCCGGCCAGGTCCTCGGTCAGCTTCCGGCCCTCGGCGACCACCTCGGGGTCGTCGACCGTCCCGCCGTCCTTGGCGGTGACCAGGAGGACGTAGTTCGGGGAGCCGTCCTTGAACTCCTCGTGCAGGATCCGTTCTGCGGTGGCCGACTCGGAGCCCGGTGCTTCGAAGCGGGACAGCGACAGGGTGGCCTGGGCCCCCGCGCCGAATGCTGCGGCGAGCAGGAAGAGGACCGCACCCGCGATCAGGACGGTGCGCCGCCGGGCCGCGGCGAAGGCGCCGAGCCGGTGGAGCGTGGACGGTGTGGCTGACATGGGATGAACTCCCTGGATATCGGGGTGGGAGGAAGGCAGGAGGGCTCCGTACAGTCGACGATGACCGTCCCCGCTGACCACTCGCTGGAAGATTCGCTGAAGCCCGGCCGGGCCCTGCCGGGCCGGGCGTGCAGCGGAGGCTGTCAGGAGGTGAAGAGGGTGGGGGCAGCGGGCGGGGAAGCCCTCGGCGCGCGCGGTGCTTCCCGAGCGTCAGCGGCGGTCGAGCCACTCGGCGAGGGTGTCGTGGACCAGGGGGGCCTGGCGGGCCATGCCCATGCAGTGACCGGCCTTCGGGATGTCGATCAGCTTCGCATCCCCGCTCCGGTAGGTGCCCTTGCGGAGCTGCTGGACGACCAGGTGGGTGATGTCGGCCTGCCCGCCGATGCAGGCGGCGAGGCCGTCCAGGGTGTCACTGCTGTCGTCACCGATGCGGTCGATGGTCAGCGAGGCGTGGCCTCGCGCGGCCAGTTCCTCCGCGTGGAGGTAGCCGTCGGCCTCAGCCGCCAGCACCACTCGCCCGCGGCGATGCCGTGCTGGTAGAGGGTGACGGCCTTGTCGGCGCCCTTGCCCTCCAGCCGACGGGTGGGAGCGGTGAGGTGCCCGCGGACGGTGTACGTGCGACCGTCGTCCGGGCAGGAGGCCTTGGTCCGGTTGACGTTGCGGACGGTGAAACTGACGGGGATGTCCGAGATGCCCTTGTCGAGCTTCCATGTCTTCTGCTGCGGGTTCTTCTTCTGCTGCACGGCGTTCACGCGGTCCGTGCGGCCCGCGGCCGTGCCCGGCGATTCCGCGACGGCGTTCGTCCAGTACACGGGGGTGACGGCCGGCAGCGCCGCCGCCGCACCGAGCAGGACGGTTCGCAGCCGGCCAGCCGGCCCCGGGCCATCCGGGCCGTCCGTGGCTGGCTGACGCCCTGGGCCACGCTGCAACACTGCTGGCGAGCATGGACGACCAAGCACCCGCCCACCGAATTACCAGCCCTGATCAACACCGTCGGCACAGGCAGACCACTCAACATCTACATCCCGGTCCAACAAACCACCGCTCATCACCAAGAGATTCGCCCGGTCAGAGGCATTCGCCTTCGACCGGTCGGAGGATTACGCTCTCTTTACTGTTACCGGTGGGGAAAATGATTGACTCATATGTGCGTTTCGAAGTGATGGGTTCGTTGAGAGCGTTGGTCGGCAACCGATCACTGCCGCTCGGACCGCCCCGCCAGCGCGCGGTGCTGGTCGCCCTGCTGCTCGGCGGCCCGCGTCCCGTTCCTGCCGACCGGATCATCGCGATGGTCTGGGGTGACGACGCGCCGGCCCACGCCCTCAATCTCGTCCAGAAGTACGTCTCGGGACTGCGGCGCTGCCTGCCCGCCTCCCTGCCCCTCACCCATTCCGAGGCCGGCTACGTGCTCGGTATGCCCGGCGGGTTCGCCTGCGATCTCCTGGAGTTCGAGGAGCTGTTCGCCGCCTCCCGTGCCCTGAGCGAGTCGGGCCGGCCCGCGGACGCCGCCGAGACCCTGGCCAGGGCGACCGCCCTGGTCCGCGGCCCGCTCGCCGAGGGAACCGAGAGCCGCGGTATCGAACTGGAGCGCGTTCGATTCCAGGAGCGCCGGCTTTCCGCCCAGGAGGAGCTGTACGCCCTGGAGGTCTCGCTGGGGCAGGGGGAACGCCACCTGCCCGAACTGGTGCGCCTCATCAACGAGCACCCGCTCCGAGAACGCCTGCACGCCCTGCTGATGCGGACGCTCGCCGACAGCGGCCGACAGGTGGAGGCTCTCAACGCCTACGCGCTGATCCGCGATCGGCTGGTCGAGGAGTACGGCGTCGAGCCGGGCGCCGAGCTCAGGGACGCGCACCAGTTCGTCCTGAACGCGGCGCTTCCGACGGAGCAGCCACCGGAAGAGCCCCCCACACCACACCAACTACCGAATGCCGTGAGGGACTTCACAGGGCGCACGGCGGAGATCGCACGGATCACGGACCGGCTGCGCTCCGGAAGGATGCCTGTCGTCTGTGTGGAGGGCACCGCGGGGATCGGCAAGACCGCGCTGGCCGTGCACTGCGCCCACCAGGTCGCCGACGACTTCCCCGACGGCCAGCTCTTCATCGACCTGAGGGGCTTCGACCGTCTCGGCGCGGCTGATCCGTCCGAGATCCTCGGCTCGTTCCTGCGTGCGATGGGGGTGGCGGCCCAGCACGTCCCCACAGACGCCCTTGAGCGCGGCACGCTCTTCCGCTCGGTCCTCGCCACCCGCCGCATGCTCATCGTTCTGGACAACGCGGCCGACGCCCACCACGTACGGCACCTGCTTCCCGGCGCGCCGGGCTGCGCCGTCCTCGTCACCAGCCGCCGCGCCCTGGTCAGCCTGGCGGTGCACGAGGACGCGCAACGCATCGTGCTGCCCGTGTTGAGTCCCGACGAGTCGGCGGAGTTGCTGAGAAGCGCGCTGGGCGGCCCGCGGCCCACGGGGAAGAAGCCGGATCCCGCAGTAGCCGAGATCTCCCGGCTCTGCGGCCATCTCCCGCTGGCTCTGCGGGTGGTGGCGGCCGGATCCGCGGTCACACCGCACTTCGACCTCAGGTCCGTGGCCAGGGAACTCGCCGCGGCCGGACCACTGGCCGGAGCCTCCGTGGCGGACGACGAGCGGGCGTCCGTGGCTGCCTCGCTCGACCTGTCCTACCAGCGGCTCGACGACCGGGGCCGACGGGCCCTGCGCCTGATCGGCCTTCTCCCGGGCCCCGATCTGACCCATGCGGCCGCAGCCACCCTGACCGGCACGGACGAGGCCGCCGTCCGCCCCGCCCTCAACGCTCTCACCGCCGCGAACCTCCTGGTCCAGCACGCCCCCGGCCGCTTCCGCTTCCCGCACGACCTGCTCCGTGAGTACGCCTGGAATCGGGCCGGTGACGAGGAGCCGGCCACGTCCCGGCAGGACGCGCTGAACCGCCTCATGGGCTGGTACACCCAGGTCGCGACCGTCCTCGACGGGCGTGTCGGCCGGATCCACGTGGTGGGACAGGAGTCCCGTGCCACCGAGCACGCGCCGATCTCCGCGGAGGACGCGGAGGCCGAACTGCGCAACCTCACCGCCGCGGTGGAGCACACCGCCGAGCACGGCCCGTACGCCGCCGCCTGGACGCTCGCGGGCATGCTGCGTGAGACCTGCAAGCGCCGGTCGCGGGTTCCCGAGTGGCTCGCCGTCGCACGGGCCGGGCTGCGGGCCGCGCAACGGGGCGCGAATCCGCGCGCGGAGACCGAGCTCTCCCTCAGCCTCGTCGACGCCTCCCTCACCGCCGGTCTCCTCGATGCCGCTGAGCAGCACGTCCAGCGAGCCCTCCAGCTCAGCGAGCTCCACGACTGGCCGGATCTGCTGGCCGCCTCCCGTGAGCAGCTGGGGCGTGCCCGCTGGACCACCGGCGCACTGGACGAGGCGCGCCGGCACCTGACGGAGTCCATCCGGCTCTACTCGGCGGGACCCGATCACCTGCGGACCGCCCTCGCATACGGCGCGCTCGCCCGGGTCGAGCTGGACTCCGGGGCTCCCGACGCCGCCCACCGCCTCTACTTCCGCTGCCTGCGGTTGAGCCGCTCGCAGTCCAACCGCGGGGTCGAGGCGATGACCCTCGTCGAGCTGGGCCTGGTCCACGAGGCGCTCGGCCACCCGCACACCGCCGCGCTCTCCCTCGAAGCCGGCCTCGCTCTCAGCAGGGACAACCGAGGGCTCCAGCGCCCCGAAGCGCTCTCCCAGTCCTATCTGGGTGCCCTGAAGGCGAAGGCGGGCGACCACGAGGCCGCACGCTCCCTGTGCCTGGCCGGCATCAAGGTCGCGGAGGAGCTCGGCGACCTCTGGGCCCAGGCGGAGTGCCGCAACGCGGCAGGACGCGCGATGTCCGCACTCGGCTGCCCCCACGGGGCCGCGGAGCACCACCGCGAGGCCCTGCGCATCGCACGCGGTCTCCACTTCCACCGGGCCGAACAGCACGCCCTGGCGGGCCTTCGCACCACCGTCTTCGAACCCTGCTTGCTCGGGTGACGGCTCCGCACACACGATGAGAAAAGCCGCTCGACGATCGGCTTGTCGTCAGGCTCCTCCTTGCGCGCGTAGAGGAGGGTGATGCCGAGGAAGCTGCAGACGTCCTCGAAGTGCTGGCTCAGATACGGGCTGCTCTCATCGACGATGATCGTCCTCGGGCGGATCACTGGACGGGCCGCGGTGGCCTCGGTGAACCGGGGGCCCGCCTCGCGCAGCTTGACGAAGGGCAGCGCCGAGGCATTGGCCGCAGTCAGCGGATCCCAGCCCGGCAGAGTCGGCATGGGCGCATAGGCCTGGGCGAGCGTGAGAACGAGATCGAACGTCCGTGTCGCCCGGCTGCCGACCCGCTGACCGGGCTTTCCCTCGCCAGTGCCGATGGACCCTCACCACTCGACGTCCTGCCCTACGACGACGCGGGCAAGACGGTGCCCGGGTCGTTCCGGCTCGGAGTGTCACCCGGGATGGTCAAGCACGAAGGCACACAGACGGCAGGCCACGCTCCTTGCATGCCGGTAAGAATCGGCCGACTCTGCCTCCGGCAGCTCGTTCTCGAAGACTTTGTAGACCGGCCCTGACCGAGGACCCCGCGGCGCTATTCGGCGCTGCGACGGCGTCCGCGGGACCTCGGGGCCCGGGGGCGTTCCCGGGCGCCTCTCGCGGCGGGCCGAACAGGGCGTCCGCGGGCAGAAACCCTGCATCGGCAACGGCAGCCGCAGAGAGAACTCCTTGTACTGGGGGTGTGCTTGCAGTGGAACAGGGCGCCCTTCCGGCTTCACTGCCGAAGGACACTTGTGAAACTCCGGAAGATCCCCGGTTTCGCGAACCGGGGATCGGGCCGTGTGCCTGCCGGACGTGGGTGACAGTCACTGTCACGGTCTCGGCCGTCCGACAGGCTGGGCGACGGTCGCGGCCCGCCGCCTCCTCCTCACGCGGCGTGCAGCGCCAGCGTCGGCGACAGGCGGGACGCCCGTACCGCCGGATAGAGGCCCGCGACCGTGCCGATCACCAGTGTCGCGCCGAACCCGCCGCCGATCGCCCAGAGCGGAACCACCCACGGCAGCCCGCTGCTCGTCGCGTGAACGCCCGTTGCCGCCGACCCTAGGACGATGCCCGCCACGCCACCGAGGCCGGACAGCAGCAAGGACTCGGTGACGAACTGGCCCCGGATCTGCCCCCGGGTCGCGCCGATGGAGCGGCGCAGTCCGATCTCGTGCCGTCGTTCGAGCACTGAGATGATCATGGTGTTGGCCACCCCGACACCGCCCACCAGCAATGCCACTCCACCGAGGCCGAGCAGCAGATTGCTGAACGCGCCCTCGGTCGCCGCCTTCGCCTGGAGGCCGGACGACGGGTCCGTGACGTCGACGTTGCGCGGGGTCTGCGGGTCCACCGTACGGGCGATGAGGCTGTGGACCTTGCCGACCTCCGCGTCCGCCGAGCGTTCGTACAGCGTCGTCGGGTGGCCGTCGAAGCCGAGCCTGCTGCTGCCGATGTCCCACCCGACCAGTGCCGAGCGCGCGATCTCGGGTGCGAGCGGCAGGTCGTCGAGGATGCCGAGGACGGTGAAGTACTGGCCGTCGATGTACACCCGCTGGCCCGGCCGGGAGATGCCGAGGCGGTCCGCCGCGACGTCGCCCAGAACGACCGCCGGGTACGCGCCGGTGGCCTTGTTGAGCCATGTCCCGGTGCGGAGTCTCCCGCGCAGGGTGGTCAGCAGGTCCTCGGTGGCGGCCTGAACCGTGATCCCGCCGGTGATGTCCTCGGAGATCTTCTCCGAGCGGCGTACGGAATGCTCCAACAGGCCGGTGCCACCCACGTGCTCGACACCGTCGATCCTGGCCACCTTGCCGACCGCGTCCTTGGCCATCGGAATCTTCTTCCCGGTCAGCAGGTCGTCGCCAGGGGTGACCACCAGCATGTTGGTGCCCAGCCTGTCGAGCTCCTGGAGAACCTTCTCCCTGCTGGATGCCGAAATGCCGACCACCGAGATCATCGTGGCGATCCCGATGGCGATCCCGAGGGCGGACAGCACCACCCGCAGGGGCCGGCTGCGCATCCCGGCCGCCCCGGTGTGCAGGATGTCGCGCGGGGTCAGCCGGGCCGCCTTGAGCGTCGGCCGCTGCCGGTGCGTGCTCATGGGGCGTCACCCCGTTTCTGCGCACGTACGTGTCCTTGCGCCGCGCTTGCCTGCGCCGCGCTGTCCTGGGCGATCTGCCCGTCCCGGATCCGCACCTGCCTCGGCAGCATCCCGGCGATCTCCGTGTCGTGGGTGATGACGGCGATGGTCGCGCCCTCCTCGTTGAGGTCGTGGATCAGTTGCATGACCGCCTTGCCGGACGCTGTGTCCAGCGCGCCGGTCGGTTCGTCCGCGAGCAGCAGGTCGGGTTCCCCGACGACCGCGCGGGCGATGGCGACGCGTTGCTTCTGGCCGCCGGAGAGCTCGTGCGGCCGGTGCTTCATCCGGTCCCCGAGGCCGACCCGCTCCAGAGCACGGGCGGCCCGCTTGTGCCGTTCGGCGCGGGGCAGCCCGGAGTAGAGGAGCCCCTCGGCCACGTTGTCCCGGGCGCTGATGCCCGGCACCAGGTGGAACGCCTGGAAGACGAAGCCGATGTGCTGGGCGCGCAGTGCGGAGAGTTCGCGGTCGGACAGCCGGCCGACGTCGTGTCCGGCGATGGCGACCGAGCCGGCCGTGGGCCGGTCGAGGGTGCCGACGATGTGCAGGAGGGTGGATTTTCCGGAGCCCGAGGGGCCGGCGATCGCCAGCAGTTCCCCCGCGTCGATCGTCAGGTCCACCCCGCGCAGTGCGGCGACCCCGCCCGGGTACTCCTTGGTCACCCCGGCCAGCTCGACCACAGGGGCCGGGGTCCGGTCCGGGACGGAAGCCTGTGCCACCGGGCCGGAATCGGCCGCGCGCGGGTACGGGGAGGCGCCGCTCATGGCTTGGGCACCCCGACTTTCATGCCCGCGCGCAGTCCGTCGCCCGTCACCTCGACCTGTCCCTGGGCGAAGAGACCGAGCTTCACCTTGATCTCGCGCGTCTTGCCGCCCTCGACGACCTGGACGCCGAAGGAACCGTCCTCCAGTGCGAGCAGCGCGCCGACCGGAACACTGAGCACATTCTTTCGCGTCTCACCCTGGAACTCGACGGTGGCCGGGGACTTGTCGAAGCCCTTGACCTCGGCCGGGTCGTCGAAGGTGACGATGATGCCGATACGCGGTGTTCTGTCGTTCGGGTCCGAGCCCGGCTTCGCCACGGAGGCGACGGAGGTGACGGTGCCCTTGGCGACGGTGCCGTCGGGCAGCTCCACCTCGACCTTGCCACCGGTCCTGGCCAGCGACGCCTCGGAGACCTTGGCCTCCAGATGGACGACACGATCGGAACCGGTCGTGGTCAGGATCTTCTGGCCGGGCGCTGTCTGGTCGCCCACCGCCGCGTCGGCGCTCTGGATTCGTACGGGCCCTGCGGCGAAGGCGATCTGCTCCGGACCGATCCGACCGGTCTGCTTCAGGTCGTGCGCCTTCTGCCACCGCTTGACCGCGTCGGCGGTGCCGGAGGTGTACTTCTCGTCGATGGCGAGCCCGGTCCCGTATCCGAGGTCGCGGAGGTTCTCCTCCAACTGCTGTACGTCGGTGCCCTTGGAGCCGGTTTTCAGCGCACGGTACATCGGCTCGGTCCCGTACATCAGCCGGACGTCCTGGCCGTTGACCGCGTACAGCCTGCCGTCGCGTTGGATCCTGGAGCCACCGGGTGTGATCCAGGTCAGCGTGCCGGCCGTGCCCGCGTTGATCTTGTGCTGCCCGGAGTAGCCGAGGGTGCCGTCGATGCCGGTGCTGTTGCTCAGGTCGCCCTTGATCACGGAGGCGGTGGCGGGCGGGAGGCCGGCCCGGTCCTCCCGGCCCCCAGGGCCCTCTTCGGATTGCGGTTCGCCGAGGGCGGCGACGGCGAATCCGCCGCCCGCGACAGCCGTGATCAGCACGACGGTGACCGCCATGGTGCGGCGCCTCACGCGGCGCACTCGTTCAGGGCCGTCATGAACTTGTCGGGGTCGGCGCCCTGGGGGATCCGGAAGGCCTCGGTGGTGCCGCCCTGGGCGGGCTTGGGGTCCGGCATGGTGAAGCCCTTGCCGCGCAGACACTGGATGATCTTGAGCTGCTGGTCCGACTGCTGCTGGTCCGAAGCACCGTCGCCGCTGCCGCCCTGCGGCGAGGTCCCGCAGGCCTCCAACGCCTTCTGCCACTTCTCCGGCGAGGTGCCCTCCGGCGCGGAGAGCGTCTGTGCGCGCGGGTCCGTGCCCGGCGGGAGGTCGGCGATCTTGATGCCCTTGTCCCGAAGGCACTTGCGCAGCTTCTGGTCCTTGTCGACGACGTCCGCCGCGCTGCTGTCCCCACCCGAGCCGCCGCCCGGGGCGACGGAGTCCCCGGAGGGCGACGAGTCCTCTCCTGCGTCGGAGGAGCCGGAGCACCCGGAGACGAACAGGGCCAGACCGGCGATGCCTGAGGCGACGGCCACGGTGAGCTTGCGATTCCTCATGGTTCCACTTTCCTTACGGACGCACTGTGTACGGACGGGAGGAACAGTGGCCGAAGAGGCCGTGTCGCTTCTCTTACCGACCATGTCACAGCGCCGAAATGTCACCATCGGGTAAACAGGGAACATGCGTGTACTACTGGTGGAAGACGAGGCGATCCTGGCCGAACTGATCGCCGAGGGGCTGCGCCGCGACGCGATCACGGTGGACATCGCCCACGACGGCGCCATCGGGCTGCGAAAACTCCAGACCAACGACTACGACGTGCTCGTACTCGACCGCGACCTGCCCGGCATGCACGGTGACGAGGTCTGCCGGCGCGTCGTGGCGCAGCGGCTCCTCACCCGCGTACTGATGCTCACGGCGTCCGGGACCGTGCGGGACCGCGTCGAGGGCCTCGGTCTGGGCGCCGACGACTACCTCACCAAGCCGTTCGCGTACGACGAGCTGCTCGCCCGGGTCCTGGCACTGGGCCGCCGGGCGCAGCCCGCGCTGCCGCCGGTGCTCGAACGGGGTGGCATAGTGCTGGACATCTCGCGGCGGCAGGCCAGCCGGAACGGGCATCACCTGAATCTGACCCGCAAGGAGTTCGCCGTACTCGAAACGCTCATGCGGGCCGACGGCTCCGTCGTCAGCAGCGAGGACCTCATCGAAAAGGTGTGGGACGAGCACGCGGGGTACGACACGAACCCGGTGCGGGTCGCGCTGAGCCGACTGCGGGGGAAGCTCGGGGAACCGCCGGTGGTGGAGACGGTGCCCGGGGCGGGGTACCGCATCGCGTACAGCGCGGCGTGGGGCGAGCGTTGACCGCGCGTCCCTTCGCACGCCGGGTTCCGCAGCGGATTCCGCGTGTCCGGCTCGCGAGTGAGCGAGCCCGTCTCACCACCCTCTACGGGGGCCTGCTGATGATGGCCGGATGCGTGCTGGTCACGGTCATCTACCTGCTCGTCCAGGACGGGCTCGACAACCGCATCAGCAGTGCGGTGGATCCGAAGCTGAAGGGTGACCGGACCGACCCGCAGACCGTCGGGCCCGGCGAACTGATCCCGTCGGCAGAGGCGGGCAGCCATGCGGTGACCCAGACCGTGCAACTGGTCACCGCCGCCACGCTCCACCGACTGCTCACCGTGTCCGCGATCGCCCTCGCCGTCTTCGCCGCTCTCTCGGTGTTCCTGGCCTGGTGGATGGCGGGCCGGGTGCTGCGACCTGTCGGCCTCATCACGACCACCGCACGCAAGCTCTCCGGGGAGAACCTCCACCAGCGGATCGACCTGAAGGCGCCGCCGGGCGAGCTCAAGCAACTCGCCGACACCTTCGATCAGATGCTGGGCCGGATCGAGCAACTGGTCACCGCCCAGCAACGGTTCGCCGCCAATGCGGCGCATGAGCTACGCACACCACTGGCGGTCCAGCGGGCGCTCGCCGAGATCGGTCTGGCCGATCCCGACCCCAAGCCGGAACGGATCAAGTGGATCCGGCGCCAGCTCATCGACGCGGCCGACAACAGCGAACAGCTCATCGAGTCGCTCCTGCTGCTGGCCGCCAGCCACGGAGGCGACCTGGAGACTTCCGAACCGGTGGCGCTCGGCGAAACCGTCGCGATCGTCGCAGCCGGTTTCAGCGACGAGGCACGAGGACGGGGCATCACCATCCGGACGTCGACGGAACCGATGACCGTCGAAGGCGACCCCGTACTGCTCACCCATCTGGTGAACAATCTGATGGGCAACGCGGTCCGCTACAACCACCGCGGCGGCACGATCGGCATCACGGCCACGGCCGAGGACCGCAGTCTTGAGGTCACCAACACGGGACCGGTCGTTCCGGACGAGGACGTGCCACTGCTCTTCGAGCCCTTCCGCCGCCTGAAGGAACGCAGACACGCGGCGGGCGAAGGCGTGGGCCTCGGCCTCTCGATCGTCACGTCCATCGCCCGTGCCCACGGCGCCGAGGCGACGGCGGAGGCGAACCCGGGCGGGGGCCTGACCGTCCGGGTGGTGTTCCCGGAGCATTCGAGCGGATCACCCAGGAGCTGTTCCGACGGCCGGGCGTCGCGCGTCGCGCGGGACGGCGCCGACCCCGCCGCGCCCTGACCGATCGAAGACTCCGACGGCGGCGACCTCACCGAGGCGACCGGCCGTGCCCGACGTCTGCGCGCCGAGGTGAAAGCCGCCGAGACGCTGCGCCGACAGCGCTTCGCCCCGGCCACCACGGCCGGACCGGCCCAACGGCTGGGAGCCCTCACCTCCGCTCAAGCCGGTCGTGAAGTGGCCGCCGTCGAGCACACCGACGCCTCGAAGTTGGTGCTGCCGGACCTCATCCCGCCCGCCGCGCCCCCGGCCGACTGGCGCACCCCTGCTTCCCTGGCCGCGCTCACCACACCAGGCCGGCCCATCCCGCTCCCGTCCGGCCATGATTCCGCTCCTGCCCCGGACGGGTGACCGCGAGGGCGGGGGCTACGTGGCGCTCAGACCCCGAGAGCCGGGGTAATACGTGACTGTCGACACCGTGCGGTCGCGGCCACCACCCGCACTCCCGCCGCGCCCGCGCCCGGGCCCGGTGCGGCCCCCCCGGCGTCCCGTCCCGACCCGCACGAGGGTCCCGGGCCCGGCCCCCGATCACGCTGACTGCCCCCGTCCGTATCTCCGTTCATGCTGAACCACCCACTCCCGACCACGTCACAAGGGAGCGCTGTTCCGCCTTGACATCCCCCGCGCCGCTCGGTGAGCCGTTCGCCGAAGCGTCCACCGAGGCAGCCCAGTCGGCGGCGATGGCAGTCCGCCTGATCCTCACCGTCACCGACGTGGTCCGCCGCGCCGCCCGGAGGCACCGTCTCGGCAAAGACACGGAGGACGGACCCGGCCTCGGCGAGGACGCGACGAAGCCGGCGCCGGGCTGGGCCGCCGCCACCCTGCACCGCCGTTTCAGGGCCGCCACCGGCATGAGCCCGCTCCGCTTCCAGGAGCACCTGCGGCTCCAGGAGGCCAGACGGCTGCTGACGGCGGGCGACACCACGGGGGCGCGGGTCGCGGAGGCGGTCGGGTAGGTGAGCGCGACCCGGTTCAGCCGGGAGTACCGAAGCGTCTATCGGCTGCCGCCGATGCGGGACGCGGCGCGGCTGCGGGGGCGGTTGGCGCGGGGGCTGGCCAGAGCCGGTCGTCGGAGGCGCGGCAGTGCGAACGACCCGGTCGGGATCACGATCCTCGTCAGCGTCCGGGGCGCGGTGCGTGGTCATGTCGGCCTCGAAGACATCGGCCCGCAGGGCTGCGCCGTGCGCAGTCGGCCCGGCGCTGCTCCGGCACCGGCGCCGACGTGTCGTACGCGTACCGTCAGCTCCGGTTCCAGCAGGGGATCGGGATCCGGCCGGTGCGCACGGCAGGCTTCAGGACCGGGCCGGACACCTCCGCAGCCGGTCCGCGTAGAACTCAACGTCCCCGAACGAGGTCCCCCCGGCTCCGCTGTTGGGTGCTGCCGCGCCAGAAGTGCTGGGGTTCACCAGACCCGGTAGACCTGGCCCGTCTGCGAGCCCTCGATCGAGCGGACGTACGACGTTGCCACGCGGGTCGCCGGGACGGCGTCCATCCCGGGGAAGAAAGGACCGTACGCGGGCAGGGACTCCTGGGCCACTGTGGGGCTCACCGCGTTGATCCGCTGGGGCGGGAGTTCGATCGCGGCGGCCCGCACGAAAGCCTCGACCGCGCCGTTCGCCGCCGAAACAGCCGCCCCGCCCACGATCGGCTCTTCGGTGATGATTCCACTGACCAGGGTGAACGAGCCGGTCGGAGCGACGTGCCGGGCACCCTGGCGAACCAGCTCCAGTTGGCTCAGAGCCTTGCCGCGGAAGGTCGCCACGACGTCGTCGGCGGTCAGATCGCGCAGCGGCCGGAATACGGCGTCGCCGGCCGCGACCGCCACCGCGTCCAGCGGCCCGGCCTCCGTGTAGAGCCGGGCGACTGCCGCCGGGTCGGTGACATCGGCGATCAGGTCGCCGCCCGAACGGCCCACGCCGATCACTTTGTGTCCGCGCGCCAGGAGTGCCCGGCCCACCGCGCTGCCGAGCGTGCCACCCGCGCCGACCAGAAGAATCCTCACAACCAACCATTCCTCACACACTGGAACGAAGCCCGGGGGATCACCCGGGCACCTTGGACGCTAAGGAGCGCGCCCCCGGCCGGGGAAATGCCGTTTGGTCAGGCGCTATGCTTCACAGGCATGGATGATGTGGAGTTGCGGCATCTCAGGGCCCTGGACGCGGTGGCCAAGGCGGGCACCGTCACCGCTGCGGCGGCCCGACTGCACATGACACAGCCGGCCCTCTCCCGCACGCTCGCTCAGCTGGAGGCACGTGTCGGCGTCCGGCTCGTCGACCGTTCCCCCCGGCACCTCGCCCTCACCCCGGCCGGGACGATCCTGCTCGGGCACGGACGGGCGATTCTCGCGCACCTGGACGCGGCGCTTGCCGACGTCCGGACGGTCTCCCGTCCTCTGCGGGTCGGCTACACCTGCGCGGTGCTGGGGCGGCAGACCGTCCCGCTGCTCCGCTCGTGGCGCCGCGCGCACCCCCGCATCCCGCTCGACGTGGTCCGGCAGGACAACGCCACCGCGGGCCTCGCCACCGGAGACACCGATGTGGCGGTGCTCCGGACCGCCCCCGCCGATCCGCGCATCCGTGCCGAGGCCCTCTACACGGAGGACCGGGTCGCCGCCCTGCCCGACGACCACCCTCTCGCGAACCGGGACGGGGTGCTGCTGGCCGAGCTCACCGCCCGCCCGGGCCTCCCGCTGGCTCTGTGGCCGGACACCGGCACCGCCTCGCCGGACCTGTGGCCTCCGGAGCGGCGTCCGGCTCGGACCATCGAAGTGGGAAACGTGGACGAGTGGCTGAACCTCATCGCCGCCGGCGGTGCGTTCGGCCTGGGCGCGGCGGGCACGGCGGAGAGCCACGGCCACCCGGGCGTCCGCTTCGTCCCGGTCTCCGACGCTCCCGTCACCACCGTCTACCTCGCCCACCCCGCCCACCCCACGCATCCGAGGACGGAGGACTTCCTCGCGCGGGTCCGGGAAGTGGTGAGCGGCTGAAGCCGGCCGACCGGCCCTGTCCGCCCCTGCCGCGGCGCCCTCGCCGAAGCCCTCCTCCGCGAAGCCGACGGACGCCTGTCCGCACCGCTCGTGGGAACGGCCCGCTGCGCGCGCCCGGCTCGTGCGGGCGCGGCATACGCGGCTGGACCGCCTCACAGAAGCCCTTCCCGTCGCCCCGTAGCCCGCGATGGCCAGCCGCGCCCTCCCTGCCGGGCGTCGGGCGAGTGGGAAGAGATGGAACGGGGAGTGACGCGGCCCCGGCTAGGACGTCGGCATTGTGCCGCGATACCGCGCGACCGGCCCGACTGCCGTACCGCCGCATGTGTGAAGGTTCTTCAGGAAGGCTGTGCGGTGGATTTCCGGCCACGGAGGTGCCGGTGACGTGCGTCCCGGGGATGAGTACGTGGCGAGGCCCCGGATGAGTAGTCGTGCTCATGTCGCCGCCCGGTCGCCGACGGCAGGCCGGATCCGTGAATGTGACCCGGAATGTCGTGCCCCGCGACCTGGCCGACGGGCCTGCGTGTCGTGTCCTCGCCCTGCTCTTCTGGAGCGGGACGGCGCTGATCACGTTCGGCCCCGTCCTTCTCACGACTGCTATCTCCATCGCCTGGATGCAACCGATCACGGTGCTGACCCCGCTGACAAAAGTGGCCGGGCTTCAAGTCGGCCTCATCGCAGCCGTCGTGACACCTCTCTATTTCGCACCCGGCATTTGTCGTCTCGCCCGCTCCGCCCGGTTCGCGCTGCTGGGCCCCGTGGCCGGTACCATTGCACTAGCCGTGCTGCTCTGTCTCAAACCTGAGCTGTGACCTTCGAAGTCCTGAGCGTGGCTTCCAGTAACCCGGTCTGGCACGACATGGCTGCTGAGGGCTGGCATGACATGTGACACCTCTCGCTGCGCTTCGGCCCGATCTGACCTGCCTGCTACCACCCTGCTACCTTTGCTGGTATGGGCAGCAGTGACAGGAAGCAGACCCAGCTCCGGCTGGCACCCGGCGTCCTTGCCGCCGGCAAGGACGCGGCCGCGGCCCGCGGGCTGGACTTCAACAAGTACGTCGAGCGCCTCATCGTCGAGGACACCACCGGCGCCCGCGCGGCAGGCATGACCGCCGCCCAGCGCCTCATCGACACCCACGGCGACTTCCTCGCCGGCCTGGAAGCCGACCTCGAATCCCAGCACGCCCCGGCCCCGAGGGACCGGGGCGCCGCTGCGTGAGCATGCCCCTGCACGTCGACCTGTCCTGGATCCTGGAAGTCGCCGAACGCGCCGGCCAGCGCGACCCCGCACCCGATGACCTCGGAGTGCCGCTCGCGGCCGACTCCCGCCACCGCGCCGAACTCCTCGAACAGCCCGTATACGGCGACCCTCATGCCCGCGCCGCCGCACTCGTGCACACCCTCGGGCGCTGCCGCTGGCTCGAGCGGTCCAACCTCACCGTCGCATGTGCCGTCGCCGTCATGTACCTCAACGCCAGCGGCATCCCCGCTGACCCCACCCGCGACCAACTAACGGCCCTGGCCCACGAGCTGCACGACCCGCGCTGCACCGCCGCCCGCATCGCCGAACAACTGCGCGACTGGAGGCCCTGAACTCACCGACCTGCATCCGGAAGTGCGCCTCACCAGCGTCCGATGTCCGGTGGGGGCCGTCGGTGTGGGTGATCTGCCACAGGCCGCGGATGAAATCGCGGCCTCGAATCGCTGGTCGACGAGGCTGTCCGCTGCTTGCCGACAGGCGTTCTTGGCAACGGGTGTCCCCAGCCGGTCGGAATCGGCCTCCAGTGCCGTGATCTCTGTACTGAGCGGAGCCGCGGGTTCGTCCAGCGGCAGCAGACGGACGCCGGTGAGATCACCGTCGCTTGGGTCGTGGTCGGCGTGCAGATCGAAGCCGTCGGCCCGGAGTGCTTCATACAGCTGCCAGAACGGCGTCCCCGGACGGATCTCACCGGGCTCTGCCGGTGCCACGCGGGCGGCGACCAGTCTGACGAACTCCTGCAACCCCTTTCGTTCGGCCGAGCCGGGGGAGGCAGCCTTCCGCTTGGCCTCGTACGCGGTGTCCGCCATCAAGTTCTGCCTGCTGTGAGGCGACTTGGGCGTGCACTCGTCGAGGCCGGACTTCATCACCGTGAGGCGCAGATCGGCCATGGCGAAGACGTGCTCGGCAATCCCGGCGGCACAGCCGATGACAGGAGACGAGGGCAGGTGCATGGCACCAGCCTGCCCGTCGGGACTGGCCGCTGTCCTGCTGTTTCCCCTACGGTCGTGCTTCCGCCCAGCAGCTCGGCATCTGCGAGAGCCGTGCCCCCCGCTCACGCCCGGCATGGGCATGACGCAGGGCCTTGGCCCGGTCGATGCCTCGGCCGGGTGGGCCCACCATCGCCCGTATCCCGCACCCGGGCGTATACGCGCATGTATACTGCGGGGTATGTCTGATGCCATGATCCGGGTTCCGTCGGAGGTGCGTGACCGTCTGGCGGTCATCGCGGAGTCGCGGGGGACGTCGATCCGTTCCCTGGTGCAGGAGTTCGCCGAGGCGACGCTCACCGAGGAGGAGCGCCGGGAGCGCGCGGAGGCCACGCGCGCCTATCTGGCCGAGCACTTCGGGGTCGACGTGACCGACGAGGAGAGCGCGGCGATGGGCCGCCGCCTCCGCGACGCCTTCGGCGACAGGCCGGGCGTAGGCGCGTGATCCAGCACCACCTCGTTCTGGACACCCCCTCCCTCCTGGCTCTGTCCGGAAACCGGCAGGTGTCCGCCCTGATCCACCGGGCCCACTTCGAGAGCGGCACCCGCCTGTGGGCACCGGTCCTCTCCATCCTGGAAGCCGACGCCGAGAACCCGGGAATCGCCGAACACATCGGACAGCTCGACGTCATCCACACCGCCGACCTCGACTACCCCGCCACACTCGCCGTCGCCCGCCTGCGCCGGGACGGCGTCCCCGCGGGAATCGCCGCGGCGGTCCACGCAGTGCGCCACCTGCCCGCATGGGACGCCGACGCCCTGATCGCCACCGTCACCCCGCAGGCCTACGACGGACACAACGTCCCCCTGCTTGACCTCAACCGCTGACAAGCTCCGGCTCTGTTCTCGAGTGCCGGACCTGGCTCAAGTCCTGTGAAGGAATGACCGCCGTGAATGCCGGTGGTGAGTGGGGACGGCGCACCGGTTCCCGTGGAGGCGGGTCAGCGTTCGAGAGGCGAGCCTCCGCGTACGCCCGCCGTGTCGGTGTCGGCGCGGTGCTGACCGTCAACGAGTACCTGACCGAACTCTCCGCGCGTATGTGCGCCGACCTGGGGGTGCCCGGCAGTGACCCGGCCCGCGCACGCGGCCCGGGACAGGGCCGCCATGGCCGATGCGTTCACGGCGGCCGGGATGCGCACCCCCGTACACGGTCCTCGTCCGGGACGACGCCGGGCTGAGGGCCGCGCTGGCGGACCCGCGGGTCGGCTTTCCGTGCGTCGTCAAACCTGTTGCCGGGGCGGGCTCCGCCGGCGTCACGGTGGTCACCGGCCCGGCCGAAGCCGCCGCGGCCACTGGCGCAGCCCGCGCGGAGAGCGATGGTCTCCGGCCTGATCACCGCCGAGGCACTCTTCCACGCCCTGCTGTCCGTGACCAGCCGCCGGGGCGGTTCCTACGTCCCCCTCGCGGACCTCCTGACCACGCTGGCCGCACCGGCCGCACCGGCCGCACCGGCCGCACCGGCCGCGCGGGGCCCGCTGCCCCGGCTGCGGCCGGCATCGCGGGGTGTGGAGCATTTCCCCGCTCTGCCTGAACCGGGTGTGACCGTCACCGGCGTTCTCACGGCCGACGGCCTCTGGACCGCGGGAGAAGTGGACGGCATGGCGGTCGCCGCCGACGGGGGCCTGCCCTCCGGCGGCCGCCGACGCGTGCCTGGCCTGCGTAGGAGTGAGGCCGCCGTCCCGGCTCATGTGAGTGTGGAGTGCTACGCCGGGCTGGTACGCGGCCGCCTTGTCGGCGGCTTCGCCCGACGAGCCGTACGGCCTGCTTTCCCCTCGGTGCGGCGACCGGAGAGTCCTGTCGTACGGCTGGATCGTCGGAGACCCGCGACCACCGCTCACACGCCCCACATCGTCCGGCCCTTCGCTCGGCTACCCGCTGGTATCGGTGGGCAGGAGTCGGG
This sequence comes from Streptomyces sp. NPDC004609, assembly GCF_042873655.1. NCBI lineage: Bacteria > Bacillati > Actinomycetota > Actinomycetes > Kitasatosporales > Streptomycetaceae > Streptomyces > Streptomyces sp. NPDC004609. The sequence continues at coordinate 66,618 of NZ_JBIALS010000031.1, forward strand.
ACCCAGGGGAAGGCGATCGACGCGGCCCGGACCTCCGGACGGGCGGGGCACGGGGACTGTCAGCCGGCTCGCCAGATGTTGTCGAAGGCCGCCTGTTCCACGTCCCGGCGCTGCCGTACGGCGGCCAGCTCCAATTCCGCGTCGCCGAGCGCGGCCAGCACCGCCTCCACGCCGTCCGGCAGGCCCACGGACTCGGCGGAACCGGCGGAGCCGTCGGAGCTGTCGGTGGTTTCGTCGTGGATTCGCACGGTCGCCGCGAGGGCGGTGAGTACGGACTCCTCCGCCGCCAGACGGTCGGCCGCGCGACGGCGCTCGGGCGAATCGACGGGCGTGGGCTCACCGCCCGCCCCGAACGGCAGCCTGAGGCTCCGCGGTCGGGTGAGCAGCCCCTCGGCCTCCAGAGCGGCCCGGTACACCGAGGAGAGGTCACGGCCGCGGCGCCACAGCCAGTCGTCCACCGACTCGTAGGGTTCCTCCCGTACGAGTGCCGACGCAGCGGCCCGCAACAGCGCGTCGTCGGGCGCGGGCCCGCCGGCCGGCACGATGCGGTCGCCGTCCAGCTCGACGGCCCCGGTGGCGATCAGGTCGATCAGCTCGGCTCCCGCGAGCGCGAGCGACAGTTCACCCCGGGCCGGTCGGCGACCGGATGCCGCGTCCAGGGCTACGAACATCAGGTCACGCGGTGTGGTCATGTTCAGCTCCTGCTGTCTGCGGGCGAGGGCCGGGACGGCCGACAGGGCCCATGGTGGTCGCGGGACGGTACGTCGCGGGTCGCCCCACAGCCACACCGTACGGCCCGGGGCTCCTGCTGTACTCCGTCCGCCGTGCCGACGGCGGGCCCGCCGGATCACGAAGGCGCCTCCCGGGCGGCGCGAGATCCTGGAGGGCCTGCCGGGGGATTCGCCCGCCGCGCCGTCCGTCCGGTGGTACCGCAGGGCATCGCCGGGGCATCGCCGGACGATCCGCTCGCTTTCGGCGGCGGTGGCCGCCGTCCCCGGGCCAAGGCCCGCGCCATCCGGCCCGGCCCGAGGGCGGCCCACAGAGCCTTTCCCTCGCCCCGGGCAGGGGCGAGGGAAGGGCCCGTGGCGGGTGTCCTGGAGGGTTACTGAGGTTGAACTCGTGGTGTCGTGGGGGGTGACTGCCGGCCGTCGGCTGCGCTATCACCGGAGGCATGCGGTATCCACAAGGGGGCGGGTGACCGCCGAACGTCAGCAGTTCCGCGAGGGGTTACGGCTCGAACCGGCGGAGCGGTTCGCCCAGGGGGACGCGAGCTCGGCGATCGCCGGGGATCTGCGGGGCAGTGTCCGATCGGTGCAGCGGTGGCGGCAGGCGTGGGAGGAGGGTCGCCCGCGTGCTCTGCGGTCGCAGGGGCCGGCGTCGCTGCCGAGGCTGAGCGAGGGGCAGTTCACGTAGCTGGAGGCGGAGCCGGCCAGGGGGCCGGCCGCGCACGGCTGGGAGGACCAGCGGTGGACACTCGCCCGGGTCAAGACGGTGATCGGCCGGCGCTTCCACCTGACCTATACGATCCAGGGCGTGCGGAAGCTGCTGGTACGCAACGGCTGGTCGTGCCAGGTCCCGGTCCGACGTGGAGTGGAGCGGGACGACGACGCGGTGGCGGCGTGGGCCCGGGAGGTGTGGCCCTGCGCGGAAGGCTCGCGGCGGCCCGTGGAACCTGTCTCGTCTTCGAGGACGAAGCCGGATTCTCCATGACGCCGCAGGCGAAGACCTGGTCCCAGCGGGGCCGGACCCCGGTGGTGCGGGTCCGCGGTCGTTCCCGCAGACGGGTGTCCATCGCCGCGCTGACCTGTTACAAACCCGCCGCCGGTCCCGGCTGATCTACCGGCCGCGCCGGGACGACGGCCGACGTGACGGGCGCGCAAGAGCTTCTCCTGGCGCGACTACCGGGACCTGCTGACCGCAGCCCACCAGCAGCTCGGCGGCCCGATCGTGCTCATCTGGGACAACCGCAACGTCCACAAAGCCACTGGGTTACGGGAGTTCGCCGAAGCCCGGGACTGGCTGACCATCTCCTACCTGCCGCCCGACACGCCCGACCTCAACCCCGTCGAAGGGATCTGGTCCCTCCTTGACGGGGTCGGCTCTCCAACGTCGCCTTCAGCACTCCCGAACACCTCGTCCAGCGCATCCGACGCGGCCTACGGCACATCCAGTACCGCAGCGACCTCATAGACGGCTGCCGCACCGAGACCGGCCTGACCATCAGGCCCACCTGAGTAACCAAGCGACCTCACGAATTCAACCTCAGTAGGTGTGGCTCGCACCATGGACGACCGCACCACGACGTCCGTTCAGTGGGTGAACCAGCTCAAGAACTCCAGTGGTAACTGGGTGAATCATAGGTCGGGGACCTGCTACAACATGCTCGGACCCCGCTCCTTGGCGACCTGTGGCAAGAACTTCTGGGAGACAGCAACCTCAACGAGCTCGGGGGCTACGGCAGCCGCCTGCACGACAAGGCGTGCTCATCCACTGCCTACAACGCCTACAGTGCGTGGGGCTACAACGACAGCTGACTTGCACCTTCCTCCTGCGCGGCGGGGCGTGGGGTAGTCGGCTTCTTCGTCCGTCGTTTCGCTGTGGGTGTATTCCGGGGCGTCGATCGCAGCGACGGGCAAGGCCGGCGGCTCCGCGCCCCAGCGGGCGCCGACGCGTTCCTCGGCCGGCTGCGCTACTCCCGCCGGTCGGCCAGCCTCGGCGGCGGGGAATCGCCGGCCGTGCACCCGGCGTCCAGGTGGCGCGGGATGCTCAGCGGTCGGACGGATAGGACCCGGAGTTCCGCCCGGTGCGGTCTGTGCGCGAGTCGGGCCTGGTGTGGCTGCTGCGCCGGAATCGGCCTGAACTGGCTCCTGCGGCGTACTTCACATGTACCGGTCAATTCCTTCACGATGCGTAGGTCAGTGCGAAACCACCCACCCGTAGAAGGATTGTCCGTGGCTAGACGCACACCGGGACGGCGGGGCACCCCCGCCGCACTCATCACCGCGGCCCTGACGTTCGTACTCGTCCTCGGCACGGCCCCCGCACAGGCATTACCAGCCTGGGCCCCGCCTGACGGCGCGTTACCGGCGACCACGCCGGTACGCGACGAGGCGTCCCCGTACCGTGCCAAGACGGAAAGCGCGGTCCGCGCACAGCTTGAAGCGAAGAACACCAAGAAGACCAAGAGCGACCGGACCGCGACGAGCAGGGCGACCTTCTGGGTCGCCCTGTCGCATGAGGCGGACAGCTCCGCCGCCCGCGAGAAGAGCGTCAAGACCGACCGCACGCGTACGCTCTACGAGTCGAAGACCGCGCATGCCGAGCGCACCCAGGCCCCGCTGAAGGCGCTGCTGGAGCGTGAGGGGGCGGCGTACGAGTCCTTCTGGATCGTCAACACGATCAAGGTCACCGCGGGCAAGGCCCTCGCCGAGAAGATCGCGGCCCGGCCCGAGGTCGCCGCCCTGGAGGCGGACGACCCGCTGCCCCTCCCCGAGCCGCTGCCGGGCCGGGCGGAGCCGGGCGTCAACGCCGTCGAGTGGAACGTGGACCGGATCAACGCGCCGAAGGTGTGGTCCGGACTCGGTGTACGGGGCGAGGGCATCGTTGTCGCCAACATCGACACCGGGGTCGACTTCACGCATCCCGCTCTCAAGACGCGCTACCGCGGGCTCAAGACGGACGGCACCCACGATCACGACTACCACTGGTTCGACCCGACCCGGATCTGTTCCGGCTCGGCGCCCTGCGACAACAACGGCCACGGCACCCACACCATGGGCACGATGGCCGGTGACGGCGGTGCAGGAAACCAGGTCGGGGCAGCCCCGGGCGCGAGGTGGATCGCCGCCAAGGGCTGCGAGGACGCCGGCTGCTCCCGTACCGCGCTGATGCGCTCGGGGCAGTGGATCGTCGCCCCCACCGACCGGGCCGGAGCCCATCCCCGCCCGGAGCTGGCTCCGGACGTGGTGAACAACTCCTGGGGCGCCCGTGACCCGGACCCCTGGTACGCGGGAGTGGTCCAGGCATGGCGGGACGCGGGGATCTTCCCGGCGTTCGCCAACGGCAACCACGGACCCCGCTGCGCGTCCAGCGGGGTGCCCGGCGCCTACGCCACCTCGTACTCCACCGGAGCGTTCGACAGCAACAACACCATCGCCCCGTTCTCCTCACGGGGCCCGGGGGACGGCCAGGGCGTCAAACCCGATATCGCCGCACCCGGAGTCAATGTCCGCTCCGCATGGACGGGCGGCGGCTACCACTCCATCTCCGGTACGTCGATGGCCTCCCCGCACACCGCCGCGGCGGTCGCGCTGATCTGGTCGGCCGCTCCCGCGCTGCGCGGCAAGGTCGCCGAGACGGAGAGGATCCTCGACGGCTCTGCCGTGGACACGGAGGACCTCAGCTGCGGCGGCACGGCCGCTGACAACAACGTCTGGGGCGAGGGACGCCTCGACGCGTACGCCGCCGTCCTGGCGGCCCCGCGTGGCCCGCTCGGCGCGGTGACCGGTACGGTCACCACGGCCGTCGGCCCGCTCGCCGATGCCGTCGTGCGCTTCGAGGGGCCGATGACGACCGCAGTCACCACGGCAGCCGACGGCGGCTACCGGGTGCCTCGGATGACGGCGGGCGACTACCGGATCACTGTCACCGGGTTCGGCTACCTCACCGAGACCGGAGCAGTGACCGTCGTCGAGAACGGCACCGCCGTCAAGGACTTCACGCTGACTGAGGCCCCTCACGCCCAGGTCACCGGGAAGGTCACCAGTCACGCGGGGGCCGAGGCAGGCGCGACGGTGAAAATCCAGGGCACCCCGGCGACCACCACCTCCGGCCCGGACGGTACCTATCGCCTGCGCCTTCCGCTCGGTGCCTGGGACCTCGTGGTGACCCCGGGCTACCGGTGCGCGGCGGCGGCCACCGTCCGGGTCGAGGTGAGCGCCGACGCGGTGAAGGACTTCGCCCTCGCCGACCGGACCGATGCCTTCGGCACGGCCTGCACGGTCAGCGCGGGCGTGCCCTTCCCCCGGGGGGAGACCCAGCTGCCGTACCCGCACGAGTTCACGTTCGACCTGCCTTTCCCGGTCCCGTTCTACGGGCGTACCTACCGGTCGGCGACCTACAGCGCCTCGGGAGTGCTCGCCTTTGGCGAGATGTCCCATGAATCCGACAACCAGCCGCTGCCGATGCCTCGCGCTCCCAACGCCGCGCTCTATCCCTTCTGGGACGACATCCGGATCGACGCCGAGGCGGGTGTGTACTGGTCCGTCACCGGCACCGCCCCGCACCGGAAGATCGTCGTCGAATGGCGCAACCTATTGATCCCTTCGTACGATCCCGGGCCGCGGGACCGGGTCTCGGTGGCGGCGGTGGTCGGCGAGGACGGCACCGCGTCCTTCCACTACAAGGACATCGGCACCGGACCCTCCGAGCGCGGCGAGCACGCGACGATCGGAGTCGAGAACGGTGACGGCACCGACGCGCTGATGTTCTCGTACAACGAGAAGACGGTCCGGGACGGGATGAGTATCCATTTCCGGACGACGAAGACGGCGGTGGTGTCGGGGACGGTCACCGACGCCAACGACGGGAAACCGGTGGCGGACGCGGCCGCCACCGCGGGCGGCGTCCGTGACACCACGGCTGCGGACGGGCAGTACGCGCTCCAGGTACCCGCGCCCGCCGACCACGACCTGGCGGTCACCGCGCCCGCCTACGTCCCCGGCGCGGCACGCGTCGCCCCCCGTCCGGGCGGGGTCACCGTCACCGACCTCACCCTGGACACCGGCCGGGTCACCCCCCACACCCCCTCACTGACCGTGGTCGTCCCCGCCGGGCAGCAGCGCACCCGCACCCTCACCCTCCACAACACCGGCTCACCCACCCCCTTCACCCTCGCCGAGAAGGACGGCAAGGGCTGGATCGTGCCCACACCCACCAGTGGCGACCTGGCCCGGGACGAACGCCGGACCATCACCCTGGCGATCGACACCACGGGCGCCTTGCCCGGCTCGGTCCTGCGCGGCACCCTGCGCCTGACCTCGCAGAGCGGCCGCACCCCCGTCCTCGACATCCCCGTCACGGTCGCGGTCCCCGCCTACCAGACCGCCCTCGACACCGGGGCCACCGCAGCCTCGGTGGACCCGCTGGGCGACACCTGGACCCCCGACACGCCGTATGCGGCCGGCGGTCACGGACACCTCGGGAAGACGAGCCGCCAGTCCACCAACCGCCCCATCGTCGGCGTCCCCCCGGCCAGTGACCCGAAGCTGTACCGCACCGCCCGCCAGGGCACGTACGAGTACCGCTTCGACGGCCTGTCCCCCGGCACCTACCGCGTCGAACTCGGCTTCGCCGAACTCGACAGCAAACGCCCCGCCCAACGCGTCTTCGACGTCATGGCCGAAGGCACCCAGTACGTCCCCAACCTCGACCTCGCCCTCGAAGCCGGTGTACGGACCGTCCACGACCGTGCCTTCACCGTCCAGGTCACCGACGGCCAGCTCAACCTCCGCTTCGTCGCCAACACCGGAAAAACCCTGGTCAACACCATCCGAGTCACCGAACGCCCCGACCTCACCGGCTGACACCCGGGGAAAACACTTGGCCAGGGCCTGCCCGGCACCTACCGGACAGGCCCTGCCCCCGGCACCATGCGCCCGGAGGCCTGGTTTCCTGGGTTCCGGCCGTGCACCGGCTCGTCCCGGGTTGCTGGCCGGCGGAGTCGGCGATGGTGGGCAGCACGGCGCTGACGTCCCAGGCCGGGGTCTGCTCGGTGGCGCCCCCGATCCAGGCGGCGGTCGCCCGGACGAACCGCTGCTGCCCCTGCTGGACGAGTGGGCCAGGGCCTGCCGGTTCCCGTCCTCCCCGAGCCGGGCCGCCATCGGCTCGACCGACTAGCGCTGCCCGTCGGTCAGCAGCCCACGCAGGTAGACCTGCCCCCACCGACGCTGATCGTTCCGCGCGAACGGCTCGAAGACATCCGCCGCGAAATCCTCCAGATCACACCGGACCGCGGCCAAGTCCTCAGGCTTCACACCCAGTCAACGACACAACCACACATCCGGACACGCCACCAACAACCAAACCTGACCAAGCCCTACTAACTGATCGTTTCAGAATGAGGTCCGGGGGCGGCGGAGGCATATGAGGCTGCAGGCCGGTTCGAGCAGGCCCTGATGGAGATCGGCGCGTTGTTCGTAGCGGATGCGGAGTCGTGTGAACTGGTGCAGCCGGGCGAAGGCGCGCTCGACCACCCGGCGCACCTTGCCCGGACCGGAGCCGTGGGCGACACCGCGTCGGGCGGTCATGGGCCTGATGCCGGGTTTCCACAGCAGGCGGCGGTACTTGTCGAAGTCGTAGCCCCGGTCGGCATACAGCCGCCGGGGTTTGCGTCGAGGGCGTCCCCGCTGGCCGTGGATCGGCGGGACCGCGTCCAGCAGGGGCAGGAGTTCCCCGGCCTCCACACCCTTGCCGCAGGCATCGAACGTGACCGCGACGCCGTCATCGCCGGCCTCACCCTGTCCTGGAACTCCGGCGTCGTCGAAGGACCCGTCAATCGGATCATGCTCAAGCGCCAGATTCGGCCGGGCCGGCTTCGCTCTCCTGCGGAAGGGGGTGCTTCTGGCCGGCTGACTGCAGCCACCCATAGGGTGACGGGGACGAGAGAAGATGCACCATGGATCCCCGCATACCCCGCCTGCGTCGCAAGCTCGCCGCGATCCCGTTCCAGCCACTGCGCAGCCACTCCTTCGGGGAAGAACAACACAAGTTCTTCCCCGGTCCGAAGCCGGCGGAAGCACGCGTTGCTGCCTTTGAGGCCGAGCACGACATCGTTCTTCCCGATGCCTATCGGCGGTTCCTCACGCACATCAGCGGCTCAGGCGCGGCACCGTTCTACGGCCTCATGCCGCTGGAGCGGTGTTCCCTGCTGGTCATGAAACCGCCCGAAGAACATGTGGCCGCCCGGCGGCGGTACCCGTCGACCGCTTGCCCCGCGCGTCGCCGCGCCCCGCGAGCCGGTCGACCCCGCCCGCATCGGCCGCCGCGTCGTACGGCGCCGGGCGAAGGGCATGGACGCCAGTGCCGTGCGGCGGCCCTCGAGGACGCCCGATTCGACGCGCGGCAGGCTTTCCAGCACGAGGACCTGGCCGACGATGTTCGCGGCCGCGCGGAGCTCGCAGAGTGGGAGCGCCTCGACCAGCTGCTCGCCGACGCAGGGCCCGGCGCGGTCTACGACCCGGACGCCGACGATGTCGTCCAGGCGGAGCGCGCCGCCGACGCCGCGGCCGCCGCCGCGCGGGAAGCCGAGCTACACGAAGCGGCCCGGATCGCCGCCAGCGCCGATGAGCTCCAGGCGCTGCGCGAGCTGGGCACGCTGGAACAGACCGAGCCCCGCGCAGGCGACGAAGCCGTCCGCGACGAACTCACCCGCCGCGCGGGCGGGTACGTCCAGAGCGATATCGACACCTGGCTCGCCCACGCTCTGGCCGCGCACCTCGGGCACTACGCGGATCCGGCTGCCCGCGAGGCCGCCGCCGGCCTTCTGCCGTCGCCGGTCCTCGCGCACGCCGCGCTGCTCGCCGAACTCGCCCGCCTGGTCCCCGGCGCCGACATCGACCAGCTGGCGTTCGCGGCCCGGCTCGCCACCACCGAGCCCGAAGCCGCCGGTGCTCTCGCCGTGTTCCTCGCCCGCGCCCGGTCGTAGGGCAGCATTCGCACGACCCGCCCCAACGCAGGCCGACCTCACCCTGGAGGCCCTGGGGGAGACCGGTCGGTGTCCTTTGACAGCGAACCCAGTGGCTGCGTCATCCAACCCAGTCGATGCCGCTGGCGTCGCCCCGACGTCGCCTACGCCGTGTACCGGTTCGCGCCGCTGCAGGGGCCGGACAACCCGGAGAGCTTCGGCACGCCGCAGGAGCAGGGGCGCCGGATCGCCGCCTTCTGCCGGGCGTACGGGCCGGGCGTGGGCGCCGAGGTCGTCGATGTCGTCCCCGACCGGCTGCAGGCCCTCATCGACTTCATGCGCGACCAGGCCGCGCGGGGCAACGAGGCGTTCCAGCAACACATCGCGGAAGGTCACATCGGCCTGTACGAGGCGGACATCCGCTATGTGCGCGCCCATCGCGACACCCTGCGCGCCGCCTTCGAGATGGGACACCCGTGCCGCACGCCCTGCTGCCGGCCCCGCGGTCCCGCCATCTCGCGGGGCGCGGAGAGATGGGCCCACTGCCCTGTTCACGCATGCGCCACAGAGCCGATGGAACGTCTTCGTGGCCACTGACGGTCACACCCGGTCGCTGCGCAAAGCCGTGCCGTGCCGAGCACGAGACGGGAGTGCTTCGCCCGACCCGCTACACCCAGCAGCTGGCGGGCGGCCGTGACCTCGCCCGGCGTTCCGTGCGGTTCGCGGTGCTCGACGAACTGCAGAAAGTGCCGGACGGGAAGGTCCACCTGCACGTCATCGAGACCGGCGGGGCGTACATGATGACCACCATCCCCGCCAGGCAGACCAGGGCGCCGATCACGTCGAAGCGGTCGGGGCTGTAGCGGTAGACCTTCGACCCGGGGCGGAGGCCAAGCCCGAGCCCGCACGCGTCCTCGGGGCAGGGGCGCCGGATCGCCGCCTTCCTCACGACGCCCCGGAATCCGCGAACCCGCGCGCTTCGCGGAGGGCCGCGCGAAGCGGCCGGTGCGGAGGCCGGGGATGAAGACCTGGGTCACGATCAGGCGGAATCGGCCGTGTTGTTCGGGTGTGAGGGGGCGAGGCCGGTGGTGAAGCGGGGCAGGGCTTTGCAGTGGGCACGGCGTTGCCCGCCGGGAAGCACGGAGCCCCCGGCGTTGCCGGGGGCGGTGGTCGTCTGTGGTGAAGGCGGCTGGTGACGGTGCGGTCGTTCGGGCGAGCCGGCCCGCACCGTGTCCGGCCACCGTTCAGCCGGAGGCAGGCGGCGTTGACCAGGGGCCGGCTGCTCCGGCCGAGGTGGCGGTCAGTGCCGGCAGTGCACCGAGACGGCGTACTCTCCACCGGTGTAGGGGGCGCGCGACCAGGTCGCGTACCTGGCCTCGAGGACGAGCCCGGCCGCACGGCAGTGGGCGTCGTAGTCGTCCAGGGTGTATCCGCGGTCGAGGGAGAACCCGGCGATGAGGTGGCCGTCCGGCCGGACGTGGCCCGCCACCCCGGCCACCAGGTCCGGTTCCGTCCCCGGCGGGGTGAACAGGGGGACGTTGCCTGCCATCACCACGACGTCGAACGACAGCCCCAGGTCGAGGTCGGCCAGGTCGTGCCGGCACCAGGGGATCTCCGGTGCCAGTCGCCGGGCGGTGGCGAGCATTGACTCGTCGATGTCCACGCCCGTCACGGCGACTCCGTGGCGAGCCAGCTCGATGGCTACCCGCCCCGTGCCGCAGCCCGCGTCGAGCACGGTCCTGGGCGCGAAGGAGCGTACCAGCGCGGCCTCGCCGTGGACGTCCCCTCCTTTGCAGGCTATGCGGTCGAACCGGGCCTGGTACTCGTCACCGTTCCACGTCATAGGGCCACCCTCGCACAGGCACCGTCCGCCCTTCGACGCCCGCGACCCCGAGGACATCCGCTCCGCCGCTGTCGGACAGCGCGCCACGGTCTACTGGATCAACCGCCGCGTTCGGCGCCTGCCGCGTTACGGGCCCGAATGCGGCTGCCGGGCTATCTGCCGGTGTGCCACCTTGCGCTGGACGCACGTGGACAGGCGGAGGAGTTCGGGGTGGCCCAGGTGGTGCGGCAGGCCGGCGAGAGCGCGTATCGCGGTACCCGTGAGCAGGGTTCTGCGGGGCGGCTGTTCGATCAGTGCGGCGAGAGTGCGGGCAGAGGCGGGAAACCCAACGTCCCGGAGCAGTCCTCGCCGGCCCGGCTGGTCCCAGGCCGGTCATGCTCTCTGCCTGATCGGCGACTCCAGCACCGACAGGTCCCACCTGCTGATCGGGAAGCCTGGACCCCGCCGTGGGGCGGCGGGGCCGGGCTTCGGAGGTGTGGTCCGGATACGTACGGCGGTGACGGGCCGGTCGAACCGCCAGCGACTCCGTGCCGAGGTGTGGTTCAGAATCGGGCCGCCGTGTGATCAGCCGGGGTCATGTGGTCGGTGAACCAGTCCCGGGCCAGATCGGTCACTTTCTCCAGGGCGCCGGGCTCCTCGAAGAGGTGGGTGGCTCCGGGGACGACCGCGAGGCGGTTCTCGCAGCGCAGCCGGGCCTGCGCCTCGCGATTGAGTTCCCGTACCAGTTCGTCGTGGCCCCCGGCGATCAGCAGCGCGGGTGCCGTCACCGCCGGCAGCCGTGGCATCGCGAGGTCGGGCCTGCCACCGCGGGAGACCAGCGCGGCGATCCGCGCGTTCGGCTCGGCGGCGGCCCAGAGCGCGGCGGCCGCGCCGGTGCTGGCGCCGAAGTACCCGACGGGCAGCCCCTCGCACCCGGGCTGTCCGCGCAGCCAGCCGGTGGCGTCCGTAAGACGCCGGGCCAGCAGGGCCGTGTCGAAGACGTTGGCCCGGTCGAGCTCCTCCTCCCCGGTGAGAAGGTCGAACAGCAGGGTGCCGAGACCGGCCCGGCTCAGCCCGGCCGCGACGAACCGGTTACGTGGGCTGTGCCGGCTGCTGCCACTGCCGTGTGCGAACACCACGACCCCGATCGCGCCCTTCGGCACCGTCAACCGCCCGGGCAGCACCACCGCACCGGCCCGCACGTCCGCCTCCCGGTCCGTGGGCACCGCGGGACGCGCCGGAGCGCGGCCGGCGCTCACGGCGCGCATCCCCGCCGCTTCCAGACAGGCGACGACCTCCTCGTCGTCGGTCTGGGAGAAGTCGGCGTAGAACTGGCCGACCGCGTGGAAATCCCGCGGAGTATGCGGGCATACCAGTTCATCGGCGTCCGAGCCCAGCCGTACGGCCCAGTCCCGCGGCGCCACGGGGACCGCCAGCACGATCCGTGCCGCCCCGCGGGCGCGGGCGATCCGGCAGGCCGCGCGCGCCGTCGACCCCGTGGCCACCCCGTCGTCGACGATCAGCACCGTGCGGTCCGCGAGCCCGGCCGGTGCCCGCCCGCCCCGGTACTGCCGGGCGCGGCTCTCCAGGATCTCCCGCTCACGAGCCTCGACCCCGGCCAGCTCCTCCTGGGTGACGCGAGCGGTGCGTACCATCTCGTCGTTGATCACACGGACGCCGCCCTCACCGATCGCGCCCATCCCCAGCTCCGGCTGGTACGGCACGCCCAGTTTCCGCACCAGGCAGACGTCCAGCGGGGCGCCCAGTGTCTCGGCTACCTCCGCCGCGACCGGCACGCCTCCACGCGGCAGCCCCAGGACGACGACCCCGGTGCCCTTGAGATGCTCGAGCCGGGCCGCCAGCTGCCAGCCCGCATCACGACGATCCTCGAAGAACACGATCCCGCCTCCTCGTCCGGGAACACAGCGAGTACTGCGCGCAACGGGACGCGCTCGTACCTCCATCCTCACCCCGGCGGGAAGAGAACGCGTACCGCTGCGGCGCGGGCTGCTCCGTGTCCGCGCGGGAGACGAGGAGCCCGGGACCTTGTAGTACGTCGCGTGCGACGGCACCGGCGGCCGCGCCGAGCCGGTCCGGCGACGGGCCGTACGCACGCCCACCACGGCGCGGGGCACGGCTCGGCGGGCGGCGGCCGGTGCGGACGTGCCGCGGCGGAGCTCCTCCACGCGTACGTCCAGTGCCGCCAGGGCGGCAGGGTTTCGGCCCGTGGCGGTCCGTAGCGGCGGCGCGGATGTGCACGGGCCGGACGCCGCCGGCCCGCACCGGGCGCGCGGCGACACCCCGGGCATCGCCGTTTCCCGGGGAGGCCGCCGGGCTGGAGGCGGTGACCGGCCCGGCCCGTGCCCGGCTCTCCCGCCGCACGGCTCCCGTACAGGACCGCCCGCCGACGACGCGGGCGGGCCCGCCCGCGTCGTCGGCGACGGCTCTAGCCTGGAAGCGTGCGCGAAGGCGTGGTCACCCTGTTCCTCGGCGGGGACGTGATGCTCGGCCGGGGCGTCGACCAGATCCTGCCGCATCCCGGTGCGCCGGCGCTGCGGGAGACGTACATCCGCGACGCCCGCGCCTATGTCGGCCTGGCCGAGGCGGCGAACGGACCGATTCCCCGGCCCGTCGGTTTCCGCTGGCCATGGGGCGAGGCGCTGCCGGTCCTGGACGCCGCCGCCCCCGATGCGCGGGTGGTCAATCTGGAGACCGCCGTCACCGCTGACGGGGACTTCGCGCCCGGCAAGGGCGTCCACTACCGGATGAGCCCGGCCAACCTGCCGTGCCTGGCCGCGGCCAGGCCGGACGTCTGCGCGCTGGCCAACAACCACGTGCTCGACTTCGGCCCGCGCGGCCTCCACGAGACGCTCGGAGCCCTGGCGCAGGCGGGGCTGCGGACGGCGGGGGCGGGCCCGGACGAGGCGCGGGCGAAGCAGCCGGCGATCGTGCCCCTGGGCGCCGGCGGACGGGTGCTGGTCTTCTCCTTCGGGATGCCGTCGAGTGGGATCCCGAAGGGCTGGGCGGCCACCGGGCAGTGGGCTGGGGTCGACGTCGTCGAGGAGCCTTCGGTGGCCGCCGCGTCCGCATTCGCCGACCGCCTGCGGCAGGTCAGGAGACCGGGGGACATCGCGGTCGCCTCGATCCACTGGGGCCCCAACTGGGGCTACGACGTCTCCCGCTCGGAGGTCCGCTTCGCCCACGCGCTCCTCGACGCGGGCGTTGACGTCGTCCACGGACACTCCTCGCACCACCCGCGCCCGCTGGAGGTGTACCGGGACAGGCTCGTCCTGTACGGCTGCGGCGACCTCGTCGACGACTACGAGGGCATCGGCGGCTACGAGAGATACCGGGACGACCTGCGGGTCCTGTACCTGGTGTCGGTGGAGGCGGACACCGGGCGGCTGGTCGCCGCGCGGATGCTGCCCCTGCGGGCGCGCAGGATGCGACTGGAGCACGTCCCACCCGAGGACGCCGAGTGGCTGCGCGCAGTCCTCGACAGGCACAGCCGGGAGTTCGGCACCCGCATCGACGGCGGGCCCGACGGCACACTCACGCTGCGCCCTCTGCGCCGGGCAGCGCGTCCGCGGTGTCCGACCTGAACAGCGGGAACCAGGCAAACCGCCGGGCGCGGAAAGCCGTCGGCCGGCATCCTCGTCGCCGACCCCGAACACGCGAGGCTCTGGGTGGTCGAGGCGAGGAACCCGCACCGGACCATCGGAGTCGACCACACTGCCCAGCACCTCAGCGACTTCACCGAGTACCGCAGGAAACTCCTGACCAAGACCGGCATCATCCGTGAACACGCCCCCGCCGCGGCACGAATCCGCGGAGCCGCGCCGGACCGTACGTGAACGGTGATCCCCCTGCTGGTCACCCCGGCCGCCTCATCACCGACCCCGGCGTCCCCTTCACCTCCGTCGACCGCCTTCCCGCCCTGCTGACCAGCACCACCGAACCCGCCCCCGGCTGGAACCAGCCACCCACCGGGCCCATAACCCGCGCCCAGCGTTCTCGTGGTTCTGTCCGGTTTGATCAGGTGATGCCGAGGGTGGCCGGGGGAGGGTGGCGTTGCGCGCGTGGTGGCTGGTGCATTCGGCCAGGCGGAGGGCTCCGGTGGCGGGGTTGCGCAGGCTGGCCAGGGTCCGACGGGGCGGCCGGTTCGGCCGGCGTCCCGGTTCCTTTCACCGGTGTGCCGGTGAACCGCTCCCGGCCCGTTTGCGGACCCGGCGCGCCAGCTCGTCGGCGGCCTGCGGCCACTTGGGGTACTGGAAGTCGAAGCCTGCCTGGGTCAGTCGGCCCGGGACGACGCGGCGGCTCTTCAACAGCAGTTCGGTGTCGGAACGCAGAGCGAACGCGCCGGCCTCGGCCATCCACTTGGTCGCGGGGAGACCCACCGGTACACCCCACGCGGAGCGCAGAGCGCGCATGAACGCGCGCTGCGGCAGGGGATGGGGAGCGGCCAGGTTCACGGGCCCCGCGATGTCCTCCCGGTCCGTCAGGAACTCCACCGCGCGCACGAAGTCGTGTTCGTGGATCCACGACACGTACTGCGCTCCGCCGGCGACCGGCCCGCCGAGACCCAGGCGGGCCAGTCCCAGCAGGACGGCGAAGACCCCGCCGGCGTCCGGGCTCATCACCATGGCCGAGCGCAGGGCGACCTTGCGCGTGGCCGGCGTTTCGGCCTGCTGCTGAGCCTGCTCCCAGGCCTTGGCGATCTCGACGCTGTACGCCCAGTAGTCCGGCACGCCCGGTTCGGTGCCGCCGATCACACCGGTGGCCTCGTCGTTGGGGGCGTCGAAGCGGTGCGCGTACACCGTGGCGGTGCTCATCTGCAGCCAGACCCTGGGCGGTCGGGTAGCGCCCGCGATCGCGGCGCCCACGACCAGGGTGGAGTCGACCCGGGAGTCCATCATCTCCTGCAGATTGGCCGCCGTGTACCGGCAGCTCACCGTGCGTCCGGCCAGATTGATCACGACATCGCTGCCGTCCACCGCCGCCGTCCACGGCCCCGGGGTCCTACCGTCCCAGTGGACCTCGCCCTCGCGCCTGGGACGTCTGGTGAGAATCACGACCTCGTGGCCGGCGGCGTCGAGTGCGCGCTTGAGGACCGCGCCGACCTGTCCGGTCCCACCGGGAATCACGATCTTCACCGGCTGCCCCTCCCTCGTCTCGGGGTGAGCCTAGACCAAAATGGTTGAACGCGTTCAAAATTTGGGGGTGCGATCCACGATCTGAGCCGGCCTCGCCGTGCGGCACACGCCGCTCGACGTCAGCTGAGCTGTCTGATCAGGGCGTTCGCCGTCCGCGAATCGGCGTGCAGGGCCTTTGGGCGGCGGCGTTCAGTCTGGCACTCAGGCAGTGGGTAGGTGGTCCGGGAAGGGGACGGCGTACTGCGGTTCGCGGTGATGTGGGCGTGGCGCAGGAGCTCCCTGGTGATGCCCGCGTTTCCCATGGCCCAGCTGGTGGCGGGGGCTAGGTCACTGGGTGTCTGGCGGTGTTCGGCATTGGACCAGCGGAGGCCGTTGGCGTCGGTCGTCGCGCGGGCCGCGAGGTCGGCGACGAGGATGTCGGCGAAGTCGCGGCCGTCGCCGCGTTCGACCTGGCGGTCGCAGGCGAGGGCGAGGGCGCCGGCGGTGCCACAGCAGCGGCCGTTGTTGTCCCGGAAACCGGGGCGGATCCGTCGTGGGCTTGCTTCGCTTCGACGGACATCGGAGATCAGGGGCTTCGGTCTCGGAAGGATGATGTCCATCATGGAGAGCATGGGGAAGAAGAAGCCTCGCCCTCGCCGCTCGTTCACTCCGGAGTTCAAGGCCGAGATAGTCGATCTGTGCCGGCGGGGCGACCGCTCGGTCGGTCAGGTCGCCAAGGACTTCGACCTGACCGAGACCGCGGTGAGGGACTGGGTCAGGCAGGCCGAGGTCGACGCTGGTGAACGGGACGGCCTGACCAGCGGCGAGCGCGAGGAACTGGCCGCGCTGCGGCGGGAGAACCGCAGGCTGCGGGAGGACGTGGAGATCCTCAGGCGTGCGACGGCTTTCTTCGCGAAGGAGACCCGGTGAGCGTGCACCCGTTCATCGAGGCGGAGAAAACCGCAGGTCACAGCGTCAAGCGTGTGTGTGAACTGCTCAAGGTCTCCCGAGCCGCCTTCTACGCCCGCCGCACCGGCATCCCTGGACCCCGCGCGGTGCGGGACGCCGAGCTGACGGAGCAGATCACCGCCGTGCACGAGCAGTCCCGCGGAACTTACGGGGCTCCGCGCGTTCACGCCGTGCTCAAGCGCGAGGGCGCCGGCTGCGGTCGCCGCAGGGTGGCCCGGCTTATGCGACTGGCCGGACTGGCGGGTCGGCACCGCAGACGCCGGCACCCCACCACGATCCCGGACCCGCACGCGGCCACCCGCCCCGACCTGGTGCTTCGCGACTTCCGCCCCGACCTGGCTGCGGTCGACACCCGCTGGTGCGGTGACATTACCCACGTCGCCACCGACGAGGGCTGGCTCTATCCGGCCACCGTCATCGACATCGCCTCCCGCCGTGTCGTCGGCTGGGCCACCGCCGACCACCTGCGAACCGAGCTGGTTGCCGATGCCCTGCGCTCCGCCTGCCGCACCCGGCGCCCGGCCGGTCCGGTGATCTTCCACTCCGATCGCGGCTGCCCAGTACAGACTACGAGGCCACCCTCGCAGCCTGACCACCACACCGATGGTGTCCGTCAAAGCGGAACAAGCTCAGCCATGAACTGGTTCACTTCCGCGTTCTGATTTGCCATCTTGTCCATCTCCGCTAGACCGGAACACACTGCCGACGCACGGCGACGCCCATGCGGACCAGTTTGCCCCAGCCACTTCGGGGTCTCCAGCGGCCGGACATGCGGGGCCGCTGCTGTCGTCCGGAGCGTCGTGGAGGGACCGCGGCTTCGGGGGTACGGTCCCCGAAGGGCTGGTGAGGAGATTGTCGAGCCACGGCCCGAGGGCGCACTGCCTGCCGCAGGACTCAAGGCCACCACGGTCCTGCCCCGGCACTCGGGCGCGGACTCCCCGAGCACACGCTTCGTCCGTAACCGGGTTGACCCGCCTGGTTCCTGGCGCGGCAGCCCGCATGACGTGCCGACCCCCGGATGGTGGGACCTGTGGCCCCACCACTTCTCCCGGCATCATCGGGAACGCTGCCCTCCCGACTGGTGCCCCTCGGGCGTCGACCGACACGGGGCCGGAGGCCGCAGCGCTGCTCGGCGAAGCCGAACACCGGGTCCTCCGGGCAGCGGAGCCGGAACGGGCCCGGGTGATGACCCCACCGTCGCCGGGCGCGCAGCACCCTAACGGGTACGGGGAGGGCGGTGCCGGCCCGGCGGTTCGGTCCCCCGCCCGCGCCCGGCCGGTGCCTGCGGGCCGGGGCGGTCAGCCCTTCGCGACCAGTGAGTCCTTCGCCCGCTCGAAGACCTCCCGTGCGGCCGGTGCGCTTCGGCTTCCGGCAGTGAGGACGAGCGCACCCTCGGGGAGGACCAGCGCGAGGCGGTACTCGCGCGTGATCTGCTCCGGCCAGGTGGGCGGGCTGTGCCGGTAGTCCATCTCCAGCTGTGTCAGGGGTCAGGCGGGTGCCAGATGCTGGAGGCCGACGGCTGTGGCAGCGCTGCTCAGTTCCTTGTCGTAGGTGACGAACCCGTCCAGTTCTCTGTGTAGGGGGGCGGCTGTCGCCAGGTGAATGGCGTCCAGGGTGCCCAGCTTCCGGATTTCGAAGCCGGCGGCGCGGGTGAGGACGTCGTCGTCGAGAATGATCTGGTCTATGCCGGTGAGCGCGTTGCCCACCAGGAACGGCACCCGCTGCCGGTCGACGCCTGCCCGTCGGAACGTACGTGCGATCTCGATCCCGGCCAGCCGGGACGTCACCAGACGCGAGTCGACACCCAGCCCGCTGCGCCAGCTGCGGAGCGCCGCCGTCTCCGGTTCCTGCTGCACCAGCTTGAGCAGAGCGCAGGCGTCCATGTAGTAGAGGCTCAACGCAGGCGCTCCTGGTCACGCTCGGCGATCAGCGCATCCGACAGAGAGGGCAGCTCGGCCAGATCGCCGAGCAGCTCGGGCATCGCGCCGGGATTCACCGCACGGCGTACCTGGCCGGACGCAGCCAGCTGGTCCAGGACCGATGCGGGTTCCTCGGCCGGTGACATGAGGATGACGGGCTTGCCGTGATCAGTGACGACGAGCGTCTCGCCTGCACGGACCCTGGCCGTCACTTTTGACGGGTGGTGGTTGAGCTCTCCAAGGGGAATGGTCTCCATACAGCAAAGGTACACAAAAAAAGTACACAATGTAGGTCTAGAGGTTCCGGAAGTGCTGGTCCCGCCCTGCGCTCGGGGCCAGCTGCCGCCGACCGGCGTTGCCCGCCGCAGGTCCGACGGGGTGGCCCGCTCTGTCCCAGTGCCGTATCAGGCGATGTTCGCCCTGTCGACCACGGCTCGTAGCCTTTGATCGTCGGCGTGACGGTTTCGCCACATGATGTAGCGGCGGATCATGCTGCCCTGCTCCTTGTGGCTGCCGTGGTCGGTGCCGTCGAGAGTGAAGTAGCGCAGGGCGGTGAACTGGGCCTCGATGCGGTTCAGCCACGAGCTGTTCGTCGGCGTGTAGGTGAACTCGATGTCGTTGGCCACGGCCCAGTCGCCGACCCGGCTGTCCTTCTTCGTGGTCAGGTGTGGGGAGAAGCTATCGAGCACGATCGCGATGCGGGTCTCCAGCGGGTAGAGGCTGCGCAGGTAGCGGCAGAACTCCAGGAACCTTGTCCGGTTCTTCTTCGGCTCGATGTGGCCGTAGAGCTTGTCCTTGCCGAGGTCGTAGGCAGCGAACAGGTGCCTGACCCCGTGCGGGCAGGTGTAGGTCGCCCGCCGTCGGGGCCGCGGCTCCCGGTCGGGATTCTTGTGCCGTCCTCCGCGCTCGGTCCACTGCCGTCCGGGTGGGGCCGGAGGTTGAGCGGGCCGAACTCGTCCAGGCAGAAGACCACCTTCGGCTCGCCGCCCTCGGGTAAGACTTCGCCGTCGGCGATCGCGTAGAGGTGCTCAACGCGGGCTTTCTTGGCGGCGTAGTCGGGATCGCGGGAGGTCTTCCAGGTCTTTATGCGTTGAAACGAGACGCCCTCCTCGCGGAGCAGGATTCGAAGGCCCTCGTGGCTGATGTCGTCGACCAACCCCGCGGCGACCAGGAAGTCGGCCGGCTTGGCCAGGCTCCAGGCCGAGAACGGCAGACCGCGCTCGGCCGGCCCGGCCCTGGCGATCTTCTTGATCTCGCGCCGCTCGGGCAGGATGAAGGTCCAAGGGCGGCCGCCTTTGTACTTCGGGTAGAGGGAGTCGAAGCCGTCGGCGTTGTGGATCACATCCCGGACCCGGTCCACGCTGGTGAACGTCACCTCGGCAGTCTTCGCCACGGGCGTGCCCTGGGCGGACAGCAGCACCATCTGCGCCCGCCGCCACGTCACCACCGACCCGCTGCCCCGGCGGGTTGGGCGAGTTGTGAGGCTTGCCTGGGCCCGTGCGGCCTGTTCTCATCCTGCGCTGTCCGGCATCACTTGCGCACGCTTCGGCGAGTTGCTCGAAGAACTCGCCCCGCGCTGGGAGGCCACCCGGAGTCGGCCCTGCGCGAGCGGCGCGGCCGGGACGCGGGCCGGCGGCAGGGCCCCGGACCGGGCCCGCCTCAGCGGTTGAGTGCCGCGCCGAGGCCGGCGACACGCGCGGCGGCCTCCTCGGGGGTGCCCGCGGTCAGGGACGCGCCCATGCCCACGGCGACCGCCCCTGCGGCGATCCAGTCGGGCGCCGTCTGCGGGTTGATCCCGCCGGTGGGGATGAACGGGATCTGGGGGAGTGCCGCGCGCATACCGCGGAAGGAAGCGGGACTCCAGCGGCTGGCGGGGAACAGCTTCACCCCGTCCGCGCCCGCGGAGATGGCGGCGACCGCCTCGGTCGGGGTGTCGACGCCCGGCAGCACGATCGCGCCGTAGCGGTGCCCGCAGTTGATGACCTCCGTGTGGAGCGAGGGCGAGAGGAGCAGGCGGGCGCCGGCGAGGACGGCGGCCCGGGCGGACGTCTCGTCCAGGACGGTACCCGCCCCGATCAGCACGTCCTGGCGCTCCCCGGTGATCTGCCGGATGGCGTCCAGGGCACCGGGGGTGGTGAGGGAGATCTCGACGACCCGCAGTCCCGCGTCCAGGCAGGACCTGGCCATCTCCACGGCCTTGACGGCGGAGTCGGTGCGCACGATGCCGATGACTTTCTGGCGTGCGATCAGATCCATTTGTTCCCAGCGGTACATGGTCTCTCCTGAGGTGTTGCTCATCGGATGACGGTGTCGGGCGTGCCCGTGAGCGCCGCGTCGCGCTGCCGGGCGGTGGGCAGGCCTTCGAGGTCGCCGGGGACCTGTACGGCGTGCGCGGCGACGACGGCCGCCTCGGCCAGCGCCTTCGGCACCGGCAGCGAACGCAGCCGGGCCGAGAGGAAGCCGGCGTTGAACGCGTCGCCCGCGCCCACCGGGTCGGGGGCGGCGGTCGGCCGGGCGGGGACCGTCCAGTGGCCGTCCCCGTCGGTGGCCGAGGCTCCGCGCGCGCCGTCCTTGAGAACGACCAGACCGGGGCCGCGGCCGAGCAGCGCCGTCGCCGCGGCGCGGTGCTCGCGCTCACCGGTCAGCAGCCCTGCTTCGTCCGCGCCGGTCAGCAGCACATCCGCCCGCTCGATCAGGGGAGCCAGCAGACCCGGCCACTCGGACGCGGGGCGCAGTCGGAGCCGGACGTTCGGATCGAGGCAGACCGTCACTTCGGCGGCCCTGGCGGCATCGGCGGCGGCGACGCAGGCCTCCAGCGCTGACGGTGACAGGGCGGCGGTCACCCCGGTGAGGTGCAGTACCCGGGCGGAGGTGAGGTACGGGAGGTCCAGGTCCCCGGGGCCCAGCCGACTGCCCGCCGAACCGGCCCGGTGGTAGAGCACCTCGATCGCGCGTGAGGCGTGGCAGTCGCGCACGATGATCCCGGTGGGGGCCTCTGGATCCGTCCGGGCCCGGGAGGTGTCGACGCCCTCGCCGCGCAGGGTGCGCAGGACGGCCCGTCCGAAGGCGTCGTCGCCGACCCGTCCGAACCAGGCGGTCCGGTGGCCGAGCCGGGCGAGCGCGACGGCGGTGTTGGCCTCGGCTCCGGCCACCGAACGGCGGAAGTTCTCGGCGTGTTCCAGCGGCCGCCCGGGTTCGGCGAGCAGCAGGGCCATGGCCTCGCCGAACGTGACGACGTCCGGGCCGCTCACTTGACCGCTCCCGGGAGGAGATCGGCGAACTCGTCGAGGAAGCGGTCCACGAGCGCGCGTTCGGTGTGGTCGAGGACCCAGCCCGGCGCGCGGCAGTGGTCGGAGGACTGCCAGCCCCGTCGGAAGGAGATCAGCTTCTCCGCCGCGACGATCAGTTCCACATGCTGCATCCAGGTGGAGATGTACGGCAGCAGCCTGGCGTGGAGCGCCCGCGCCTCCTGGGGGCGGCCACCGTGGTGCAGGTCCCAGATTTCCTGGTAGATCTCGGTGAAGGTGCAGCCGGGCTGGACGCCGACGGCCCCGGCCTCCAGCGCCGCCGGGAGCTGGACCCCCGCGTACCCGATCACGGCGGGCAGCGACGGGTTGCCCCGGGCCAGCGCCTCCACCAGGCGGTGCGGCGGCTGGGACTCGACCTTCACCATCCTGAGGTTGGGGTGCGCCGAAGCGAGCGCGGCGATGGTGGCGGCGTCCAGGGCCGTACCGGTCTGGGCGGGCGCGTACTGGAGGACGACGGGCAGCGGGGCCACGGCGTCGAGCACGGCGGCCAGATGCGCGGTGACCGCCTCGCGCGAGGGGCTGAGGAAGTGCGGAGGCAGCAGGTTCAGCGCGTCCGCGCCGGCCTCCACGGCCTCTCGCGCTCGGCGCACGGCCGCGACGGTCCCGTGGTCGTGGACGGCGACGATGGCGCAGACGTCGTCGCGTCCGCGCGTGTGGGCGAGCAGGATCTCCAGAAGCCTGCGGCGCTCGTCGTCGTACAGCTTGTGGTACTCGGAGGCGAAGCCGGGGAACATCACCGACCGCACGCCGGTGCCGAGCACTTGGGCGACGACGGTGTCGAAGCCTGCCTCGTCGAGGCCGCCGTCACTCAGGAACGGCACTTGGAGGACTGGGGAGACGCCCGGTGTGCCGGGCAGTTCGGTGGGCATGGGACTCCCGGTGGTTCGGTGGGTGTACGGCGCCGGGGCGCAGCGGCCGGGGCCGACGTTGAGGGAGGGGGTATCAGAAGGCGTTGCGGGGCGGGGTGTCGCCGCTGGAGCCGACCAGGAAGTCGAGGTCGACGCCCCGGTCGGCCTGGAGCACGTGATCGGTGTACAGGCGGGTCCACCCGCGTTCGGTGTGTTCGGCGGGCGGCTGCCACGCGGCACGGCGGCGGGCCAGTTCCTCCTCGCCGACGTGGAGGACGAGCCGGCGGCCGGGGGTGTCGAGTTCGATCCGGTCCCCGGTCCTCACCAGGGCCAGCGGACCGCCCACGGCCGCCTCCGGTGCCACGTGCAGCACACAGGTCCCGTAGGCGGTGCCGCTCATCCGGGCGTCGGAGATCCGGACCATGTCGGTGACGCCCCGCTCCAGCAGCCGCCGGGGCATGGGCAGATTGCCGACCTCCGGCATGCCCGGGTAACCGCGCGGTCCGGTGCCGCGGACCACCAGCACGGTGTCCTCGGTGACCGGCAGGTCCGGGTCGTCGGCGACGGCGGTGTACTCCTCCAGGGAGTCGAAGACGAGCGCCGGCCCCTGGTGCCTGAGCAGATGCGGTGAGGCGGCCGACTGCTTGATCACCGCTCCGTCGGGAGCGAGCGATCCGCGCAGTACGGCGGTGCCGCTGCCGGCGGGCTGTACCGGGTCGTCGGCGGGGCGCAGCACCCGCCTGTCGTACACGGTGGCGCCCTCGCAGTTCTCGGCGAGGGTACGCCCGGTGACGGTGACGGCGTCCCCGTGCAGCCGCCCGGCGATGTCGTTGAGCAGTGCGGGCAGTCCGCCCGCCTCGGAGAACTCCTCCATCAGGAACCGGCCGGACGGCATCAGGTCGACCAGCAGCGGCACATCGGCGGCGAGCCGGTCGAAGTCGTCGAGACCGAGCGGTACCCCGGCCCGCCCGGCTATGGCCAGCAGGTGGAGTACGGCGTTGGTGGAACCGCCGATGGCGGCGTTGACGACGATCGCGTTCTCGAATGCCTGGGTGAACTCTGGGCGGAGCCCGGGGTGCGGTTCAACGACGGGGGGTGCGATCCGGACGGGCGCTTCTACTGCGGCACGATGGCGTACGACGTCGCCCCCGGTCGCGGCTCCCTCCTGCGGCTGGACACCGACGGCTCCGTCACCCGGGTCCTGACCGGGGTGACCATCTCCAACGGCCTCGCCTGGAGCCCCGACACCGCCACCGGACGCGTCGACGCCTTCGACTACGACACCGAGCGCGGCCTTACCGCCCGGCGCACCGCGGTCCGGATCCCCGACGCAGCGGGTTTGCCCGACGGACTCGCCGTCGACGCGGAAGGACACCTGTGGGTGGCCCTGTGGGGCGGCTCCGCTGTACACCGCTACACCCCGCAAGGGCGGCTCGACGCCGTCGTCGAACTCCCCGCCACCCAGGTCACGGCATGCGCCTTCGGCGGCCCGGACCTCGACCGGCTCTACATCACCACCTCCCGCATGGGCCTCGACCCCGCCGCCGAACCCCTCGCCGGGGCTCTCTTCCGAGCCGACGTCGGCGTACCGGGGCTCCCGGCCGGCGCCTACCGGGCCTGAACCTCGCGCCGGGCGCGGTGGCCGGCTCGGCACCACGGTGGTCCGGGCGCGGTGCCCGCCAGCCGGCCACCGTGCTGGACGGCAGCACCTTCGCCGGCGCGTCCGTCGGCCCCGTCCGGCGGCCGCCGACGCGTGCCTGGCCTGCGTAGGAGTGAGGCCGCCGTCCCGGCTCATGTGAGCGTGGAGTGCTACGCCGGGCTGGTACGCGGCCACCTTGTCGGCGTCTTCGCCCGACGAGCCGTACGGCCCGCCCCTCCCTCGGTGCGGCGACCGGAGAGTCCTGTCGTACGGCTGGACCGCCGGAGACCCGCGACCACCGCTCACACGCCCCACATCGTCCGGCCCTTCGCTCGGCTACCCACTGGTATCGGTGGGCAGGAGTCGGGACCCAGGGAAAGGCGGTCGACGCGGCCCGGACCTCCGGACGGGCGGGGCACGGGGACTGTCAGCCGTGGTGGGGTCGCACGTCCTGAGCCAGGCGTTGCCCGGGTCGAGCAGATAGGCGTCCTTGTCGATCAGCCGGAACTTCGAGGAGAAGCCGCTGCCGAACCGGCGCATCGAGCCCTGATTGACCTCCCCTGGGCATGGACGACCTGCAGCACTTCTCGTTCCAGGTCGGCGGGTCGTAGCGGGTGTCGTCCAGAAGACGCTCTACATCGCCCCGGACGGCCGTGTCGCCGGGGGGCGGCACTGAGAAGGCGACGGACGTCCAGATCTTCGAGCAGGGCCAGTCCTGGCCGTACGCCACCTACGACCTGCGCGGAGCGGGTGGCCAGGGCACCACCAGGCTCCGGCCGGCCGGGGTCGCCTGGGATCCCGACGGCAGCAGGGTGTTCGCGATCGGGGGCACGGGCACGGGGAACCTCTCGTTGGAGGCGTTCCCCGTGCCCGCGCCGGCGGTACCCGTCACCGCTGGGGACACCCGGCGGTGACGGTCGGCACCGTGCGGGGCGTTGTTCAGGGGCGGACGTAGGGCCGGGTCATGATCTCCATGTTGTGGCCGTCGGGGTCGTCGAAGTACGCGCCCCGGCCGCCGAAGAGGCCGTTGACACGGCCGGGTTCGGTATGTCGGGGGTCCGCGTAGTAGACGACCCCGGCCACTTCCAGCCGGGAGATCATGGTGTCGAACTGCTCCTCGGGCACCAGGAACGCGTAGTGCTGCGCCTGGATGGGCTCGTCGGTCTTCTCGTAGTAGTCCAGGGTCACGCCGTTGCCGAGGTCGACGGGTATGAACGGCCCGAAGGGGGCGCCGACCTCCAGGCCGAGGACCGTGGCGAGGAAACCGGCCGATGCCTGGCGATCGCTGGCATAGACGACTGTGTGGTTCAACTGGGCCGCTGCGACAATCGGTTCGTCTGCGTGCTGCACGGGTGATGTGTCTCCGGGTCTTGGGATTCCGCTGGGAGGCGGTGCCGCGCGGGCACCGGAAGGGAGGAAGACGCGGAGAGGGGAGGCGGGGCCCTGGCCCACCTCGCGGTCACGCCGAGGCCGGTCAAGTCCTCCGGTTCCCACTCCCGACGCACGCTCAGCTCCTCGCCTCGATCACCACAACGCGACCAAGGTGAGGCAAACACAACAGAAGCGGGATAAGAACACCGGAAATCCGGACACGGGTCGTCAGATCGGCTACAGAGAGCTACTTGTCACTTCGCGGCAGCTTCGGGAGTACAGGGCCGTCAAGACCATCACACCCGTCAAGCCTGCCGGGTGATCCACGGGAGAAGGCAGCGCGCGGTGTCCGGGCGCACGAGACATCCCCGGACACCGCCCTTGCGCCCGCGGTGCGGCCCCACGGCCTCCCGTGCGGGACCGGTGCCCCGGGGAGTCTGCGCCTACGGCCCGCAGAAGCCCGCGCCCTGCCTTCTCGGACGGTACGCGGGAACGTCGATGTCGCCGGTGATCACCGTCCGAACAAACCCCACCTCGCAGACGCCGGCTTCTGCCGCCGTACGCATGGGTGGTGGTGCCCGCGCACGCATCGGATCCGGTCGAACTCAGCGGTGGAGGAGGTTCTGCCAGTCCTTCGGGACGCGGTCAGCCGGTCCGGGAGCCGGCTGGTCCGCTGGATGGTCGCCGGGAGCGGCGAGGGCGGGGCCGGACTCGTACAGGTCGTTCGTGTCGTAGTTCCAGAACCAAGCCTCGCCCGGCTCGAAGCTCTGCACGAGCGGGTGCCCGGTGGACTTCCAGTGGTCGGTGGCGTGCTGGCCGGGCGACGAGTCGCAGCAGCCGATGTGGCCGCACTGGGCGCAGCGCCGCAGATGGAACCACCAGCCGCCCCGCGCGTCGCACTCGACGCAGCCGGTGCCGCTCGGCGGGACGCTCGGGTCGATTCCTTCGATGTCGTTCATATGGGCTCCTCAGCCGTCGTGGTGCCGGTCTCCGGCTCGGGCTCGGGGGTGGTGAGCGGCAGCAGTACCTGGAACCGGGTGTCGCCCGGGACGGACTCGACCTGGAGGCTTCCGTGGTGCTTGTTGACGACGATCCGCCAGGAGATGTCGAGCCCGAGCCCGGTGCCTTCGCCGACCGGTTTGGTGGTGAAGAAGGGGTCGAAGATACGGCCCCGGATCTCCGCGGGGACGCCGGGGCCGGTGTCGCGGAACTCTACGAGCAGCCGGTCGCCTTCCCGGGCCGTCCGGACCGTCAGGATCCCGTCCCCGCCGCCGGTGCCGATCGCCGCCACCGCGTTGTCGATGAGGTTGGTCCACACCTGGTTCAGCTCCGCCGGATAGGCGGGTACCTCCGGCAGGGAGCCGTCGTAGTCCTTGACCACGCGCACGCCGGGACCGATCTTCCCCGCCAGCATCAGCAGGGTGCTGTCGAGGAGTTCATGGACGTCCACGTCGCGGTGCGGAGCGCGGTCGAGCTGTGCGTACTGCTTCGCCGCGTCCACCAGATGGGAGATGCGGCCGGTGGAGTCGTGGATCTCGTTCATCAGCAGCTCTGTCTCGACGGTGTGGTTGAGCCAGCCGACAGCTCCCGGGAGGAGGTCCTCCGCCACCGCCGCCGCGACCTGCTCCAGCCAGTCCGTGTCCAGTCCGGCCTGGACGAATGTGGGCGCGATCCGCCAGCCCTCCGGGACGCCGTGGTCGTCGAGCCAGTCGGCCAGTTCGTCCTCGCGGTCGGATGCCTCCAGCGCGGTCAGCACCGGCGCCCTGGCGACGCGTTCGGCTGTCCGTTCATGGATCTCGATAAGACCGGTAAGGGCTTCGCACGAGTAGGCGTCGTGGGCGATGACCGCAAGCTCGTGCCGCATCTTGCCGACCCGCTCGCGCAGGGTCGCCGTGGCGCGCACGGCGGCGGCCGCCGGGTTGTTCAGCTCATGGGTGAGTCCGGCGGACAACGAACCCAGCGCGAGCAGGCGTTCACGCTGGCCGACGGTCCGCTGGGCGTTCTTGGAGCCGAAGAACAGCCCCTCCAAGAGGTGCACCGCCATCGGGAACCACTCCTCCATGACGGCCGCGAACGACTCCGCGGGCAGGATGAAGAACCGGGTCGGCTCGGTCAC
This sequence comes from Streptomyces sp. NPDC004609, assembly GCF_042873655.1. Classification (NCBI taxonomy): domain Bacteria; kingdom Bacillati; phylum Actinomycetota; class Actinomycetes; order Kitasatosporales; family Streptomycetaceae; genus Streptomyces; species Streptomyces sp. NPDC004609. Next base: position 94,425 of record NZ_JBIALS010000031.1, read on the forward strand.
CCGCAACGAGTTGTTGTACCTCTGCGGCACCTGGTCGCCCAGATACGCCTGCATCGCCCCCGCGTACACTCCCCGCTGCGAGGTGCGGCTGAGTTCCACGTCGTCGCCGCCGACCCGCCGGGACAGCACGACGGTCCCCTCGATCATCACGTAGAAGCAGGTGGCCGGATCGCCCTCGGCGTACACCGGGCCGGGCTCGAACCGCTCCATCCGCCCCTCGGCGCACAACCGGCCGAGCTGGTCGGGGGAGAGCTTCTCGAACAGGAACAGCGAGCCGATCTCGTACGGGTCGCAGGGCAGGCCCCGGGTGCTCATGACTGCTCCAGATAGCGGTGGACGAGCATCACGGCCATGGCTCCCTCTCCGACGGCGGACGCCACGCGCTTCGCGGACTGCGAGCGCGCGTCACCCGCCACGAACACACCCGGTACATTCGTCTCCAAGTGGTAGGGCGGCCGGTCGAGTTCCCACTCACCCGGCGGCCGCCCGTCCGGCGTCATATCGGGTCCTGTCAGGATGAACCCGTGCTCGTCGCGGAGCACTGTCCCCTCAAGCCACTCGGTCAGCGGGGCCGCGCCGATGAAGACGAACATCCACTGGGCATCGACCGTCTCGCTCCTGCCGGACGCAGTGTCCCGCAGGGTCAGCCGCTCCAGGTGCTCCTCGCCGTGTACGGCCTCCACGACGGTCCGGGGCAGCACGGTGATGTTCGGCGCCTCCTCGATCTGCTGGATCAGGTAGTACGACATCGACGCCGCCAGCGACTCCCCGCGCACCAGCAGTGTCACCGACTTCGCTCCCCGCGCCAGGAACATCGCCGCCTGCCCGGCCGAGTTCGCCCCGCCGACGACGTACACGTCCTGCCCCTCGCAGGAGGCCGCTTCGGTGAGGGGGGAGCCGTAGTACACGCCCCGCCCGGTCAGCTCCTCGCACCCCGGCGCGGGGAGCTGGCGGTAGGACACACCGGTGGCCAGGATGACGCTGTGCGCGGCGACCTCGGAACCGTCGGAGAACCGCACGACGCGCGCCGCACCGCTCGCGTCGAGACCGGTGACTTCGCGCGCGGTGAGGATCTCCGCACCGAAGCGGCTTGCCTGGCGGCGGGCGCGATCCGTGAGTTGCGCGCCCGAGACGCCGTCGGGGAAACCGAGGTAGTTCTCGATCCGAGAGCTCTGCCCGGCCTGTCCACCGGTCGCCGACCGTTCGACGAGCACGGTCCGAAGCCCCTCGGACGCCCCGTAAACGGCGGCGCCGAGCCCGGCCGGGCCGCCGCCTATGACGACGAGGTCGTAGAACTCGGCGGCCGGCGTCGTCGCGAGCCCCACATAGGCGGCCAGCTCGGGCGCCTCCGGCTCGACCAGTGCCGTGCCGTCCGGGGCGAGCACCAGGGGCAGTCGACGCCCGTCGGCCCCGGCCGCCTCCAGAAGCCGCCGCCCCTCGGGCTCGTCGGAGGCGTACCAGCGGTACGGCACCTGGTTGCGGGCCAGGAACTCCCGTACCCGGGAGGAGTGCGCCGACCAGCGGTGCCCGACCATCTTGATGGCCGGGACCGGCCGGTAGTCACTGGAGCGCCAGGCGCTGAGCAGGTCGTCGAGGACCGGGTAGAGCTTCTCCTCCGGCGGATCCCACGGTTTGAGCAGGTAGTGGTCGAGGTCGACGACGTTGATCGCGTCGATGGCCGCGTTGGTGTCGGCGTATGCCGTCAGCAGCACACGGCGCGCCCCCGGATAGACGCCTATCGCCTGCTCCAGGAACTCGATGCCGTTCATCTGCGGCATGCGGTAGTCGGCGAGGATCACCGCCACCAGATCGCCCCGCAGCTTCAGCTCCCGCAGCGCTTCGAGGCCGGACTCGCCGGATTCCGCGCGCACGATCCGGTATCCGCCGCCGTAGCGACGCCGCAGGTCACGGGCGATGGCACGGGAGACCCCCGGGTCGTCGTCCACCGTCAGGATGACGGTACGAGCTGCGTCGGTGGCCTGCGCCATGCTTCTCCGCCCTGAGTGCTCCGGACAGCCGACACGGCGAGCTGCCCGCCGGCTCAGCTCCATCCTAGGTTCGATCGCCAGGAACTGCCCCGACGCAGAGGCGCGGGCACGCTGAGTCACCGGCCCGGCACCGGACCGCCGTCGGAATGCACGGCATCGGCATGGGGGAGTGCACGGCATCCGATGCCTGACCTCGCGGCGGCGTCCCGTGCCCGCAGCGACGATGCACCGTACCCGTCCCGCTCGCCAGCGCATCGGCTGGCTCCGGTGTGTCTTCACGCGTTGTGGCTCAGCCGGCCCGGACGCGCTCCGCTGCGGAGGCGTCGAGCTCGAGGGCGAGGTTCATGTCCGGGGCGATCTCCAGCGGAGCTCCGAGGACGCGGCAGAGCATCTCCGCAGCGCCGTTCACTGCCTCGGCCAGGGTATCGCCGAAGGCGGCCTCGTTCAGCTGATACGCCGCAGCGGAGAACCAGCCGTCCGACCAGCTGACCCTGAGGGTGACCGGAAGCGACTTGAGGGTCTGCCAGTCGTTGGCGCGGGCGATCTTCAGCAGGACCGCACTGGGCCGACGGGCTTCCTCCTCCCGCTCTTCGAGCCACGCCTGCACAGTCGAGATCTCCTCGACGACCGTGTCGGCATCGCCAGCGTTCCTACGGCGGTGGTCGTAGCAGTGGTACCGGCCCTCCTTGTTGATGCGGATGACGAGGACGCTTCGCCGAACACGCCCAGGTTCCAGGTGGGATCGGCGCGGTTGAGATCGAAGACGAAGCGCCATCCTGTCCGGCCCGCGAGGAGCTGTCCGAGCGCCCGCCACGCGGGCAGGTTCTCGAAGCCGCCACTGTAGGTCTCGCAGATGACCTCGTAGTTGTCGTTGACGAAGTTCGTTCGGATCGAGCGGTGCGCGGGGGTCTCGTTCATAGCCGGAGCGTAGGACAGGAACGGCGAGTCGTTGGCCCCGGTCGGGCACCCATGGGCATCCGGCACGGTGGTGCGTTTTTCCTTCACGGAGTATGTGGAAGACCGCAAACCCCAGACCCTGCCTCCGCCGCATCGCCAGGGGTACCCGCAGCCCGACAGGTGCCGCGCCGGGTACGCGCCACGACGTGCCCGGGAGCGAGGCTGCTGTCACCGGGTCGACTGCTGATGGGCCGCTCATCGGCGGTGTGGCATCGGTCACGGGCAAACCCGCGGATGACGGGGGGCGAGCCTGATGGCGGGTAAGCGCAAGGAGAACGAGGCGGGATCGAGCAACGACCTGCGCGCGGATGTGCTGCGCGTGCTCGGAGCGCTGAAGGTCGCCACAACGGATCAGATCCAGCGGCTGGCCTCGCCGCACCTGACCTACCGGCACACGACCAAGGCGACCCCAGCGAAGCGGAAGGAAGTCCGCACCGCCTCCCACCGGGCCGCGGCGAACGACCTGCGGCGCCACGGCCTGGCCGTCGACGGCGGCCGTACGCGGGGCGGGGAGGAGACCAGGCTGCTCACGAAGGACGGGATGGCTGCCGCCGGACTCGACCTGGACCGCGAGCCGGAGGAGATGGGCGGCATGCCCAAGAGCGCGGGCCGCTCCGGCGCCTCTCATGCGATGACGGTGAACGAGACGGTCATCGCGCTGATCCGCCCGAAACCTGACCTGGACCTGGTGGCGGGGGAGCCGGCCGAAGCGCTCGCGGCCGCGCGGGCCGCCGGCGACGCACCCGACGGGATCGGCACCCTGGCCTCCTACGCCACCGAGGTCGCGCTCCCGGTGAAGGGCACCTGGAAGAATCCTGCGATCGGCAGCGCCCGCGCCGATCGAGGGCGGCGGCTGGCAGTGGATCACCCCTGACGGGCAGGCCCTCGACGAAGGCGACAACGGGGCCAGCAGCATCACGCCGAACGGGTTCACGGGTGGCGGCACCATTACGGCCGGCACGTGGGCATGGCGCACCCTGGCCTTCGACATTGCCGAGGCACAGAGGGGTGGCGTCCTCATCTACACGGACGGCGCCGGGCAGACGTTCCGCTGGCAAATGCCTGCCAGCGAGGCGGGCCCAGAGCTCACCGCGCTGAAGAAGGGCATGGAGGGCAACTACTAGGGCATGTATCGGAGGTGGATCTTGAGCGTGAGGTGATCTTGTTCTGTGGCACGTGGAGATCTGACGGATGCGCAGTGGGCCAGGTTGGAGCCGCTGTTGCCCAGGGGTAGGAAGCCTGGACGCCCTGCGACGTGGCAGAGGTGACAGCTTGTTGACGGCATACGGTGGCGAACCCGGGCCGGGACTCCCTGGCGGGATGTCCCGGAACGGTACGGACCGTGGGGCCGGGCGTACGACCTCTTCCGCTGCTGGCAGCGGGACGGCACCTGGCAGCGGATCTTCACCGAACTGCAGGCTCAGGCGAACGCGAGGGACCTGATCACCTGGGACCTCAACGCCGACTCCACCGTCTGCAGGGCACACCGGCACGCCGCCGGGGCGAGGAAAAGGGGGACCTCCAGAAGGAGCCGCCCGGTGGCATCGCCACCGAGTCCGACGACGACGGACTCGGACGCTCGCGCGGCGGCCTGACCGCCAGGCTGCACCTGGTCGTCGAGCAGGGCCGGAAGCCGATGTCCATCGTGATCACCGCCGGGCAGCGCGGGGACTCCCCGCAGTTCGAGCCCGTCCTGAAGAAGGTCCGTGTGCCCCGCACCGGGCCGGGCAGGCCCTGTACCCGCCCCGACCGGGTCCGCGCCGACAAGGCGTAGGCCTCCCGCAAGAGCCGTGCCTACCTGCGTAAACGCGGGATCCGCTGCACCATCGCGGACAAGGCCGACCGGGCCCGCAACCGCAAGAAACTCGGCTCTCACGGCGGCCGGCCGCCGAAGTTCGACAAGGACGACTACAAGGAGCGCCACGCGGTCGAGTGCGGCATCAACCGCCTCAAAAGACACCGGGCCGTCGCCACAAGGTATGACAAGCTCGCGGTCCGCTACGAGGCAACCGTCCTCATTGCTGCCATAAACGAGTGGCTGTGACCAGCACATTCGATACAGGCCCTGGGAGGGCAGGTCCCTCACGCTCCCGTCGGACGCTCGCCTCTTCCAGGGCTGGCCCTGGAAGTTGATGTCCGGGTAGATGCACACGTAGCCGTCCGGGCAGTCGATGGCCTGCGCGGGGGCCGTGGCGTGGGCGGGTGTCTCGGTCGGCGCGCCGGTCCCGTGCGCTGATGCCGGCAGGGCGAGCGGGGCGAGCGCGAACACAACAGCAGCGGGGTACCTCATCGTGGTCATCACACCCGAGGGATAGCAGTACGCGTCCCGTCCGTGCCTTCTTTGCCACGGCACACTGCCACCCGTCCGTGTGGCAGGCATCCGCCGCAGGATCGATCAGGCTGTGCAGGCCGGACAAACATGACCTGGTCGCGGACGCCGGCAGGTGATCCACCACGCGGTGTCCCCTCCTGGCCATCGGGACGATCAGCCAACCAACTGGCGGCCCGCGCCCGCAAGACGGCCTTCGGCCAGGGGCCGGTCCAGGATGCTGTGGGTCCCGATCCGGTGCCACACGATGTGAGGGACCCCTTCTCTGAACTACGCGTACAACGGCTAGCGCGAAGGGAGGGTGAGGGCAGCTCTCAACGCCGCTGTACCGTCTTCGGGAGACGATCACTGGCAGGGGGCGGGATGAGTCAGCTTGAGTTCAGCTGGGAACTCAGTGGTAGTGGTTGGGCAACCTGTCGCATCGCGGACGGTGTATCGGAGCGGAAAGACTTCGTGAGCTACTGCACGACGCCCTTGCAGACGTGCTCCACGGTGTCGCAGGGCTCTACGGTCGCACCTCCGTCCAGCGTTTCTCTTTCGATCTTGAGCCAGCCGAAGCGAGGTGGGTTCTCCGCCGCAGAAGCTCAGACGTTCACGTCGCGATCTACCGGTTTCCGGACATGTCCACGAGCTTCGACGTGCCGGACCAGGCAGGCACACTCTCGTGGACCTCCACTTAGCCCCTTAGCCTCCTCGGGCACGTCGTCTTGGAGGCGGCTCAATCGGTGGTCCGGCTCCACGGGGAGGACGGCTACAGGGCGAAGTGGGTTCAG
>NZ_JBIALS010000032.1:0-91138 GCF_042873655.1 Streptomyces sp. NPDC004609
GTGCGGACCCGTGCGCACAGCGCGAGTCAGAGCACTTCTCAGAATCGCTCCACCACCGGGCCAAAGCCCGGTGCACTGCGATTAGACCCGGTAGCCGTCCGGCACAGTTGTGGTGATCGGTGCCGCCTCGGGGTTGCGCCGGTCCCATGTGATGGCGTTGCTCCCACGAAGCATGAGCATATGGCGTTCGCCGAGTACGACGCTGTCCATCTCAAGCGGCTCCGGAAGCCGGGTCAGGTGCCCGGTCCCATAATCGAGCGCATAATCGAGCCAACCGTCCTTGCCCGGTTCCTGGAAGGCCAGGAGAACACCCTTCGCGTCCCTGCCCGTCCCATACCTGATACCCAGCAGTGTCACCGACGCCGGGATGCCCGTGACCGCTCGTTCCTCGACCGTGCCGTCCGCCGCGCGCCTCAGGATGCTCATCGCGCCGACCGTGCCGTCCGCCGCCTCCCGGACCGTGACGATCGAGTCGGCGGTGTAACCCTCGGCCCAGTAGTGGCCCTGGGGCACCTCCAGCGTGGTGACCGAACCGGTGGCCAGATCGGTGATCGCGACGCTCGTGGTTCCGTCGGGCCCCCTCACCACCTTGGCCCGCAGACCGGAGTGCCCGTCCTCCTCGGCGGCGGCGGGCGCGGGCTTCGTCTCGCCCGTCGCGTAGTCCGTCCACTGCTTACCGGTGAGACCTTCCCTCGTGTGCAGATAGCCGGTGGCCCCAGCCTCCAGGAGGGCTTCCTCTCTCGGCATGAACCGGGCGGGAGGCGGCAGCACCACGTCCTGCGCCGCGGGCTGGGCGGGCGCGGTGGTGTCCGCGGCCGTCGCCGCCGGGGCGGTCGCCGTGCACAGACTGGCGGCGAGGGCGATCGCGATCAGCGTCGCGGCCGTCCGGCCGGGGCCGGTCTGTCCCGTACCGGCCCGTCCGGTACCAGCCTGTCCCGGGTCCGAAGTCCTCCGGCCCGAAAGCCCTCGGCCCGTACGTCTCGGACCCGTGCGGCCGGCATCCGTCCGGCCGCGGTTGGAGCGATGGTGCACTGAAGATCCTCCCCTGCGCCCGGGCGGCGCCGATGCGTCCCGCCGGGCACGGATGCGCTGTCTGTCACCGGGGGTTGCCGGGCGGTGGGTCCCGGGGGCGTCACGGGCCCTGAGTCATGTGGTGACGGGGCGGTCCCCTGGGGCCGGAGGACATGTCATCGGCCCCGGGGCCATCGCACGTCGGCGCGCGCGTGTGTGCGTCGACGCGGCGGCCGGCCACGGTGGTACGGAGAACACACCCCGTATCCCCACCCCGAGCAGCCGGATCGTAACAGCGGCCTCACAGGCGGTGGAAGTACTTGGGCAGACCATGTTCCACGCAAAGGGCCCGCACCTCACGAGGAGGTACGGGCCCTGTCGAGCGATCGGTGACCGTGCGTCAGGCGTTGGCCGGCCGCGGACGGCCGGTGTTGCCCGGCGGCGGTACGTCAGCCGTTGCGCTTCCAGCGCGGCTTGTCGTCACGGCGACCGAAGGAGCCGGTGTTGGTGCCGGTGCCGGTGCTGCGGTGGTCACCGCGGTGGTCGTCGCGGCGGGCGTACGGGCGGTCCGAGGAGCCCGGGCGGAAGCCGCCCGAGGGACGGTCGTCACGCCGGTCGCGATTGAACGGACGGTCGCTGCCACGGTGGCCGCTGGGGCGGTCGTCACGGCGGAAGCCGCCCGAGGGGCGGTCGTCACGACGGTCGAAGGAACGCCCACCACGGTCATCACGGCGGTCACGGTTGAACGGACGGTCGTCACGGCGGTCACGGTCGAAGGAACGCCCACCGCGGTCGCCGCCACGGTCGCCACCGCGGTCGTCACGCCGGTCGTCACGGCGGAAGCCGCCCGAGGGACGGTCGTCACGACGGTCGAAGGAACGCCCACCACGGTCATCACGGCGATCGCGGTTGAACGGACGGTCGTCACGGCGGTCACGGTCGAAGGAACGCCCACCGCGGTCGCCACCACGGTCACCGCCACGGTCGTCACGGTCGTCGCGGCGGTTGTCGTGCGAACGGCCCCGGCGCTCGAAGTTGCCCCGGTCGTCACGACGGTCGTCACGGCGGTCCGCCTGCGGCTGCGGGGCCGCGGCTACGGCCGCCTCCAGCTCCGCCTCGGCGGCCTCGGTCACCTCGGCGATCGCGGCCTCGGGGTCGTCGCCCCGCTCACGCGCGGCGCGGGCCACCAGACGGTCGGCCTCCTCGCGGAGTTCGGCGGCGCGGCGCTGGACGCGCTCCAGCTGCCGGGCGAGGTCGGCGGCCTCCCGCTCGGCCTGCTTGGCGGCGTTGTTCGCGGAGTCGGCCTGGACCTCGGTCAGGGAACGAGCGCCGGTGATCTCGGCGACCTCCGGGTCGAACGCGCCCGCCCCGCCCACGATGTGACGCGAGGCGTCGACGCCCGCGTCCTCCATCAGCCGGAAGATCTGGCGGCGCTGGTGCGGCAGCGACAGGGAGACGACGACGCCGGACCGTCCTGCGCGGGCGGTACGGCCCGAGCGGTGCAGATAGTCCTTGTGGTCACCGGCCGGGTCCACGTTCAGAACCAGGTCGATGCCGTCGACGTGGATACCGCGCGCGGCGACATCCGTGGCGACGAGCGCGTTGACGTAGCCGTCCTTGAAGTCGGCGAGCGTCCGGGTGCGCGCGCCCTGGGTCATACCGCCGTGCAGCGCGTCCGCCTTGACGCCCGACTCGCGCAGCTGCTCGGCGATGCGGTCCGCGCCCAGCTGGGTGCGGACGAAGATGATGGTGCGGCCCTTGCGGGCGGCGATCGCGGCCGTGACCGGGGCCTTGTCCTTCGGCTTCACGACGAGGACGTGGTGGGTCATGGTGGTGACGTTGCCCTGGGCGCTGTCGACCTCGTGGCTGACCGGGTCGGTCAGATAGCGCCTGACCAGTGTGCTGATCTCGTTCTCCATCGTCGCGGAGAAGAGCATGCGCTGACCGCCGGTCGGCACCTGGTCGAGCAGTTCGGTGACCTCGGGCAGGAAGCCCAGGTCGGACATCTGGTCCGCCTCGTCGAGGATCGCGACCTGGACCTGGTCGAGGGAGCAGGCACCACGGTTGATGACGTCCCGCAGCCGGCCCGGGGTGGCGACGAGGATGTCGACGCCGCGCTCCAGGGCGTAGATCTGGTTGCCCATCGACGTACCGCCGCAGACGACCTTCATCTTCAGGCCGAGGACGTCGCCGTACGGCTGGAGCGCGTCCGCGACCTGCATCGCCAGCTCACGGGTGGGGGTGAGGATGACACCGCGCGGCTTCTTCTTCTCGGTGAATCCGCCGGAGAGGGTGGCCAGCAGCGGGAGACCGAAGGAGAGCGTCTTACCGGAGCCGGTACGGCCGCGGCCGAGGATGTCCTTTCCGGCCAGGGCGTCCGGAATGGTCGCGGCCTGGATCGGGAAGGGGACCGTCACGCCGTTCTGCGCGAGCTTGCGGACGACGCTCTCGGGGAGGCCGAGGTCCGCGAAGGTGGCCTCGGGGGCCGCGGACGGGTCGTCGGACGGGCCGTCCGACCCGGACGGCACGGAGGACTCGGCGGTCTCCACGGTCTCGGAGGCCTCGATGGTCTCCGGGGTCTCCGGGGTCTCCGCAGTGTCAGCGGCCTCGGACGTCTCGGTGGCCACGGTGACGGTCTCCGCCGCCGAGGCCGTCGTGACGGCGGCCTCGGCCGAGTCCGCGGACTCGGGAAGCTCGCTCCCGGGAGCCGCGGTCTCGACGTCAGGGGTCTCGACGCCGAGGGTTTCGAGGGTCACGGTTCCGGTGGCCGCGGCGGTCTCCGTGGCCGTGCCCGCGGTCTCGGTCAGGGCCTCGGCCGCCGACTCGTTCTCGGGCATGACGGGGTGCTCAGTACTGAAAGTGGACATGCGAAATGCGAAACCTTCCGGAGTCTCGGCACGCGCCCAAACTCCGTGATTTCGCAATTCGACCGCCTCTATGCGGTCAGCCACGGCTAGGGAGAGTACGCGCCACGCGGCGCTCTTCTGTTTCGGCGCCGGGCAATGGGATCAAACGATCTACCACCATACGCACCCTCCCCCACCCTAGGCAAACCACGCCGGAGTGACCCCCGTTACACCGCTCCCCTCCGCACCGGCCCCGGCTGCGGTGACGCCACCGGCTCCCAGGCCACCCCGGGGCCGTCGGTGTACGCCAGCCGCATCGCGCCCGCGTGCACCTCGGGCGCGGAGGAGGCCGACGGCGGATCGGTCGGTTCGACGGGCGGCTGTGTGGTGGGTTCCACAGGCGGCTCGGTGTGCGGCTCCTCCGGCGGCTGGGTCGGCTGTACGGACGGGGTGGGCCCGTCTCCGGTCGGCAGGGGCGCACCGGGCGGGTGCGGCCGGTCCCCGCCCCCGGGCGGCCGGGCGGCGGGACCCGCCGTACCGCTCGGGCTCGGTGTCGCGTCCGGCGCGTCGCCCTTGTCCCCGGATGCACCGGAGTCTCCCCGTCCGCCGCGGACGTGACGGCCGCCCGACCCCCCGTGGGCGCTCTCGTGCTCGGCCACGGCGCCACGCCGGTCCGAGGACTTGCCGGGCGCCGGCTCGGCGCTCTTGTCGTCGCTCACGCTCATACAGCCCGCCGTGGCTGCGAGCGCCAGCGAGGCGGCGAGCGCGACGGCCAAACGGCCGGGTGCGGACAACTGGCGCACGGGGGCACCTCCGGGGACGGTACGGGGACAGGGGCGCGGGATCCGCCACCGCGCGCGGGATGCGCACCCGGGCGCGGGGGTGCCCTGTCCAACTCCCCGTGCCCCGCAAGGGACACGCCCCAGAGCCTGACAAGTACACGACGGCACCGGGGCCCGCGCCACCACGGCCGCCGGGCCCGTACGGGCGACCCCGTACACCGGCCCGTACCACCGGACCCGTACACCGGCCCCTGCCGGCGGACCGGGCCGCCCCGCCGAAACCGCGCCCCGACGTGCCCGGGAGGCAGGCCGGGCACCCCGCCGCACCCGGCCGGTGGCAGGCAGCCCGGCCCACGCCGACCGCCCCGGGCCCCGGTCCGCCGCGCCGCCGGCCCCGGGAGCCCGCCGCACTACCCCAGCAGCGCCCGGGCCGACTCCGCCCCCAGCACCACCGCCGCGAGCCCCACCACCACCGACCCCACCGCGTTCGCCGCCGCGAGAAGGCCCCACCCGCGCTCGGCCAGCCGGAGCGTCTCGTAGGAGAAGGTCGAGTACGTGGTGAGCGCACCGCACAGCCCCGTGCCCAGCAGCGCGTACGTCTGCGAGGACACCGACGCCCCCGCCACCGCGCCGAGCACCAGACACCCCGCCGCGTTGACCGCGAAGGTGCCCCAGGGGAACACCGAGTCGTGGCGCGCCTGCACCGCACGGTCGGTCAGATACCGCAGGGGCGCCCCGACGGCCGCGCCCAACGCCACCAGCAACCACGTCATCTGACGGCCCGCCGGGTCAGCGCCGCGGCCAGCCACACCGCCCCGACGCAGCAGACGACGGTGCCCACCGCGTAGCCCAGGGCCGCCCCGGGCCGGCCGCTCTCCAGCAGCTCGCGGAAGTCCAGCGCGTACGCCGAGAACGTGGTGAATCCGCCGAGCACCCCGACCCCGGCGAACGGCCGCACCAGCGGATGCGCGCTCCGGCCGCCCTCGCCGATGAGGACCATGAGCACACCGATGAGGGCCGAGCCGACACCGTTGATCACCAGGGTCACCCAGGGGAAGTCCTGCGCCGGCCACGCCCGGGAGAGGGCGTAGCGCGCGAGGGCGCCGACGACCCCGCCCGCCGAGATCGCCGCGAGGACGGCCCACCGCCGCGCCCCGGACACCTCTGCCCGCTGGGCCGGCACATGAAGATCGACGTCCGGGTCGATGGCCTCCCCGGATCCCGGGGAGCCGGGGCTCACCCGTACCCCAGCGCGTGCAGCCGATCGTCGTCGATACCGAAATGGTGGGCAATTTCATGGACTACGGTGATTTCCGTCTCCTCCACCACCTCCTCGCGGCTCTGGCACATCCGCAGGGTCGGCCCCCGGTAGATCGTGATCCGGTCCGGCAGCACCCCGGCGTACCACTCGCCGCGATCGGTGAGCGGGGTCCCCTCGTAGAGCCCGAGCAGCTCGGGATCGTCGGCGGCCGGTTCGTCCTCGACGAACACGGCGACGTTGTCCATCAGCCGCGTCAGCTCGGGCGGGATCCGATCCAGCGCCTCGGCGACCAGTTCCTCGAACTCCTCGCGCGTCATCTCCAGCACGTGGCCATTGTCACGTACATCATGACGGCGGTCTCCCCGAGTCCTCCGCCGCCCGTGCGCGGTCCGTGCGCGGATCCGAGCCGGTGTTCGCATGGCGGCCGGTCCCGCTGGGCATACGCGCCCAATGGCACGCTCAGTCCGCGAAGTCCGGGAACGGGTCCGAGAACCGGTCCGAGCTGCCCTGCTCCGGCTCAGGAACCGGCGCCGGAGCCGTAACCGGAACGGGAACCCGAGCAGGACCGGGACCCGGCTCCGGCACGGGATCGGGACCGGGCTCCGGCACGGGTACGGCCGCCTCCGGGGGGTCCGGATCCCGCTCCCGTACGGACCGCTCCGGCGCGTACGCGGCCCGCTCGGGCGCGGATTCGGCCGGCTCCGGCAGCCGTACGACCGGATCCGGCGGCACTACCGCTCCCGGCACACCGAGCAGCCCACCAGCACACTCGTCCACACCCCGCACCCCTGGGCCCGCGCGCTCGGTCTCACCGTCGTCGTGGTCGCCGGCGCCTGGCTCGGGCTGCTGATCGTGGGCAGCGTCCACACCCCCGTCGGACCGATGAACACCAGCATGACGCTGCGGCCGGATCTCAGCGGCGGCACCAAGATCAACGTCTCGCCGCTGGGCGCGCTGGAGCTGGACTCCCACACGGCGCCCCTCCGGCTCGACGTGGACGTCGACCAGCTCGACCCCGCCCGCTCCACGGCGCTGGTGGAGCACCCCGAACGGCTGTCCGGCCTCCAGGACGAGGTCGCCCAGGACGTCGTCAGCGGCACCACCGAACTCGCCGTGCGCTCCTGTGCCGCCGTCGTCGGCGGAGCGACCGCCCTCGGGCTCGCCGTCTACCGCCGCCCCCGCAGGGCGCTGGCCGCCGGCGGGCTGGCGCTGGCGCTGCTCGCCGCGTCCGGGGTCACCGCGTTCGCGACCTGGAACCCGAAGTCGGTCCTGGAGCCCAGGTTCTCCGGTCTGCTCTCCAGCGCGCCCTCGCTCGTCGGCGACGCCCGCTCGATCGTCACCGAATTCGACGTCTACCAGAAGGAGTTGGCGCGTCTGGTCACCAATGTCACCAAGCTGTACGACGCGACCTCCACCCTGCCGGCGTATCAGCCGGACCCCGGCACCATGCGGGTCCTGCATGTCTCCGACATCCATCTCAACCCCGCCGCCTGGCACATCATCGCCACACTCGTGGAGCAGTACGGGATCGACGTGATCATCGACTCCGGCGACACCATGGACCACGGAACCGCCGCCGAGAACACCTTCCTCGACCCCATCCCCGACCTCGGCGCCCCTTATGTCTGGGTGCGCGGCAACCACGACTCCCGTATCACCCAGGCGTACCTCTCCCGGCTCAAGAACGTGCACGTGCTGGACGAGGGACGGGCCGTCAGCGTCGCCGGGCTGCGCATCGCGGGCAGCGGCGACCCCCAGTTCACCCCCGACCGCTCGGTGGTCGCCCAGGGAGATCCCGCTGAGCGGCTCATGGGCATCCGCCTCGCCTCCGCCCTGCGCGACCAGACCCGGGCCGGCACGCCCGTCGACATCGCGGTCGCCCACAACCCGGTCGCCGCCCGCGAGACGGACGGCACGGTCCCGCTCGTCCTGGCCGGGCATGTGCACCGCCGGGTCGACGAGGTGATGGAGCACGGCACCCGGCTGAAGATCGAGGGCTCCACGGGCGGCGGCGGACTGCGCGCGGTGCAGAACGACAAACCGGAGAAGGTACGGGCGTCGGTGCTCTATCTCGACCGCGCGACCCGGCGGCTCCAGGCGTGGGACGAGATCACCCTCGGCGGACTCGGTCTGACGACGGCCGAGGTCAGCCGTCATCTCCCGGAGGAGAACCGGCCCGGTGCCACCCCTCCCCCGCCCTCGCCGGGCACCCCTTCGCCCTCCCGTTCACCGGTGCCGTGAGCCGTTTCCCCCGGGGCCCGAAAACGGTTTTGGCGATACCTCCCGCCATCCCATATGCTTCTCACGTCCCCGACGCGCTGCGAAGCGCCCAGGCGGGCCCTTAGCCCTCATCGTCTAGTGGCCCAGGACGCCGCCCTTTCAAGGCGGTAGCACGGGTTCGAATCCCGTTGGGGGCACGCAACACGTGTGCGAGACTGGTGCTCGCACATTGCTTGGTCCTGTGGAGCAGTTTGGAGTGCTCGCCACCCTGTCAAGGTGGAGGCCGCGGGTTCAAATCCCGTCAGGACCGCTGCGGTCATGTCACCGCGTGGCTGGGTAGCTCAGTTGGTACGAGCGATCGCCTGAAAAGCGATAGGTCGCCGGTTCGATCCCGGCCCCAGCCACCACCCGAAGGGCCCGTCCGCCGGACGGGCCCTTCGCCGTGTGCCGTCACGCCTCCTCGCGCGTGCCTCCGGCCTCGCACATGTCCCCGGCCTCTCGAACGTCCCCTGTCTCGCGCGGGTCTCCGGCCCCCTGGACCGGGCCGGCGGTCGTCTCCCGGCGCCGCCACGCCCGTACGGCCGGGACGGCCACGGCCGCCGCCGCCACCCCGGCCAGCAGCACCCAGTCCGGGACCGCCTCGCCCAGGTCACCCGCCCAGCGTTCGGCGGCGAAGGAGGCGTCGACCGAGAGCAGCCCCGGCAGGGCCGTCGCGCCGTCGAAGGCGAGGAACAGCGCCCCGAGGACGATGAAGAAGAGGCCCGACAGCAGCGAGGTGGTGTGCAGGCTCAGGCGGCCCGCCGAGATGGGGCGGCCGCGCAGCCACGCGCGCCGGCCGAGGTCGAACCGCTCCCACAGCAGCGCGAGCAGAAAGAGCGGGACCGCCATCCCGAGGGCGTAGACCGCGAGGAGCAGTCCGCCGTAGACCGGGCTGCCGCTGAGCGCCGAGACCGTGAGGACGCTGCCGAGGATCGGGCCCGCGCAGAACCCGGCGAGGCCGTAGACCAGGCCCAGTGCGAAGACCGGGGCCGCCGTCGTGGGCCGGATGCGGCCGGAGAGCCGCGCGAGCCGGCGGGAGGCGAAGCCGAGGCCCAGGATCTGGGCGACGCCGAGGGCGATGATCAGCCAGCCGCCGAGAAGGACGAGGAGATCGCGGTTGCCGTAGAAGAACCGGCTCGCGTACGAGCCCGCCACACCCAGCGGGACCAGGGTGGTGGCGAGCCCGGCGTAGAAGATCCCGGTACGCAGCAGGAGCCGGCCCGCCGAGTCGAGCGAGTACGCGAAGAACGCCGGGAGCAGCAGGGCGCTGCACGGGCTGATCAGGGCGAGCAGACCGCCGAGGAAGGCGGCCAGATAGCCGATCTCGGTCACTTGGCGGCCTTGTACGCGGCCTCGATCGCCTGGGTGAACTCCGCGAGCGGCTGGGCTCCCGCGAGCGGGCGGCCGTTGATCAGGAAGGAGGGGGTGGAGGCGGCGCCCAGTCCGTACGCCTCGGCCTGGTCCTTCGCGACCGACGCCTTCGCGGCCTCGCTGTCGAGGTCCCGGGCGAAACGGTCCAGGTCGGGGACGCCCGCCTGCCGGGCCAGGGTCTTCAGCCGGTCCCGGGAGAAGCCCTTCTCCTTGGCGCCCTCGGCGAAGGCGGCCTCGTGGAACTGCCAGAACCTGCCCTGCTGCCCGGCGGCCCAGGCGGCGCGCGCGGCGTTCTCGGACGGCTCCCCGAAGATCGGGAAGTTGCGCCACTCGATACGCAGGACGCCCTGGTCGACGTACTTCCTGATGAGGGCGGGCTCGGTGTCGCGGGCGAACTTTCCGCAGAAGCCGCACTGGAAGTCGGCGTACTCGATCATCACGACGGGTGCGTCGGCGCGGCCGACGGCGAGGGGGTCCTTGGCGTCCCGGCGGGCGTATTCCTCCAGGCCGGGGACGGTGTCGGCGCCCGGGGCGGCGCTGACGTCGGCGACCGGTCCCGAGGTGCCGGGCGCGGCGGGGTCGTCGGGGCGGGTGGCGGTGTAGGAGGCGAGGCCGAGCAGCAGGGCGGCGACGGCGACACCGGCGCCGATGATCACGGGCTTGCGGGAGGAGGACGGCATGACGGTGGTACTCCTGAGCGGCGGAATGGGCGGAAAGGGCGTCCGTGGGTGATGGATGCCCCTTCTAGACGCGCAGGATCGACAGTTCCTCCGGGGACGGCGGTACGAGTGGCGGAGGCCGTCCGTCCGGCGGAGTCCCGGTGCCCGTCGCCGTCCGGGACCGCGCGTCCGTGGCGCAGTGGGTGTCCCAGGGCACGGGCGGCGGCTCGTACGCGGCGGTGGCGCGCGGCGGGGCCGACGGCTGCGCACCCCGGTCGCCGCCCTGCCCGGCCTTGCCGCAGCCGGGTCCCTGGCCCTGGGCCGTCAGGACCGGCCGCTCATCCCCGTACGAGGCCCCGGACGAGCCTGTGGCGGAGTCCGAGACGACCGTGTCCGTGTCCGTGGCGGAGATGACCGAGTCCGTGACCGAGTCCGAGACCGTGGCGGAGTCCGTGGCCGAGGACGGCACGTGCGCGTTCCCGGACGAGCCCGCCCCGGATGGAGCCGCCGAGAGGGCCGGGGCCGAGGACGGCGGGCAGAGCGCGAGCAGCACCGCGAACACCATGCCCAGCAGCGCGATCGCGGCCACCGGCGCACGGGACCGGTGCCGGTCGCGGCTGGGCGGCATGGACGCGCGGTCCCTTCGTGCGGACTCAAATACATGGCAGGTGAATGATCTGATCCATACTGCACCAGTTCGTGGAAGAAATGCGTTCGCCCCCGGTTTCCCGGGGGTGCGATCCTGGGGTCCGTATGTCTACTTCCTTCGCCGACCTCCAGACGCTGCTGGCCGGGGTGTCCCTGCGGGACGCCCACCGGCTCGGCCGCCGTCTCGAAGGCGCCCGCCGCATCCGTAAGCCCGAAGCGCGGCAGGCCGTGCTGGACGAGATCGCCGCCGAGGCCGAGCGCGCGTCCGCCCGGACCGCCCGGCGGGCGGAGCGCGTGCCGGAGATCTCGTATCCCGAGCAGCTGCCGGTCAGCCAGAAGAAGGACGAGATCCTGGAGGCGATACGGGACCACCAGGTCGTGATCGTCGCCGGTGAGACGGGCTCCGGCAAGACGACGCAGATCCCCAAGATCTGTATGGAGCTGGGGCGCGGTGTGCGCGGCATGATCGGCCATACGCAGCCCCGGCGCATCGCGGCCCGTACCGTCGCCGAGCGGGTCGCCGAGGAGCTGCGGACACCGCTCGGCGAGGCGGTCGGCTGGAAGGTCCGCTTCACCGACCAGGTCGGCGGCGACACCTTCCTGAAGCTGATGACGGACGGCATCCTCCTCGCGGAGATCCAGACGGACCGCGAGCTGCGCGCGTACGACACGATCATCATCGACGAGGCCCACGAGCGGTCGCTGAACATCGACTTCCTGCTCGGCTATCTGGCGCAGCTGCTGCCGAAGCGGCCGGATCTGAAGGTCGTCATCACCTCGGCGACGATCGACCCGGAACGGTTCTCGCGCCACTTCGGCGACGCACCGATCGTCGAGGTCAGCGGGCGCACCTATCCGGTGGAGGTCCGCTACCGGCCGCTGCTGGAGGAGGACGCCGAAGACGGCGCGGACAGCGACCGCGACCAGATCACCGCGATCTGCGACGCGGTGGACGAGCTCCAGGGCGAGGGCAAGGGCGACATCCTCGTCTTCCTCTCCGGCGAGCGCGAGATCCGGGACACGGCGGACGCTCTCGTCAAGAAGCGGTACCGCTTCACGGAAGTCCTGCCGCTGTACGCACGGCTCTCGCACGCCGAGCAGCACCGGGTCTTCCAGCCGCACACCGGCCGCAGGATCGTTCTGGCGACCAATGTCGCCGAGACCTCGCTGACCGTGCCCGGCATCAAGTACGTGATCGACCCGGGCACCGCCCGTATCTCCCGCTACAGCCATCGCACCAAGGTCCAGCGGCTGCCGATCGAGGCCATCAGCCAGGCGAGCGCCAATCAGCGCAAGGGCCGCTGCGGCCGTACGTCGGACGGCATCTGCATCCGGCTGTACTCGCAGGACGACTTCGACGCCCGTCCCGAGTTCACGGACGCCGAGATCCTGCGGACGAATCTGGCGTCGGTCATCCTCCAGATGACGGCGGCCGGGCTCGGCGACATCGAGAAGTTCCCCTTCATCGATCCGCCGGACCACCGCAACATCCGCGACGGTGTGCAGCTGCTCCAGGAGCTGGGCGCCTTCGACGCCGCGCAGAAGGACCCGAAGAAGAAGCTGACCCCGCTCGGGCGGAAGCTGTCGCAGCTGCCGGTGGACCCGCGCCTCGCCCGGATGGTCATCGAGGCCGACAAGAACGGCTGTGTACGCGAGGTCATGGTCATCGCGGCCGCGCTCTCCATCCAGGACCCGCGCGAGCGACCCGCCGAGAAGCAGACCCAGGCCGACCAGCAGCACGCCCGCTTCAAGGACGAGACCTCTGATTTTCTGGCGTACCTCAATCTGTGGCGGTACGTCCGCGAGCAGCAGAAGGAGCGCGGCTCCTCCAGCTTCCGGCGGATGTGCAAGCAGGAGTACCTGAACTTCCTGCGCATCCGCGAATGGCAGGACATCTACGCGCAGCTGCGCCAGGTCGCCAAGAGCATGGGCATCCATGTGAACGAGGAGGACGGCCCGGAGGCGAGCGTCCACATCTCGCTGCTGTCGGGGCTGCTCTCCCACATCGGCCTGAAGGACACGACGGGGGACGGCGGGAAGCCGGGCGGCAAGAACGAGTACCTGGGCGCGCGGGGGGCGAAGTTCGCCGTCTTCCCCGGCTCGGCGCTGTTCAAGAAGCCGCCCCGGCTGGTGATGTCCGCCGAACTGGTGGAGACCTCCCGGCTGTGGGCCCGCGTCAACGCGAAGATCGAGCCCGAGTGGATCGAACCGCTCGCGCAGCATCTGCTGAAGCGCACCTACAGCGAGCCGCACTGGGAGAAGGACCAGGCGGCCGTGATGGCGTACGAGAAGGTCACGCTGTACGGGGTCCCGATCGTCGCCCAGCGCAAGGTGAACTACGGGCGCATCGACCCGGAGACCTCACGTGAGCTTTTCATCCGCAACGCCCTGGTCGAGGGCGACTGGCGTACCCACCACAAGTTCTTCGCCGACAACCGCAAGCTGCTGACCGAGGTCGAGGAGCTGGAGCACCGGGCCCGCCGCCGCGACATCCTGGTGGACGACGAGACCCTCTTCGACTTCTACGACCAGCGGGTGCCCGACCATGTCGTCTCGGGCGCGCACTTCGACTCCTGGTGGAAGAGCAAGCGCCGTGAGGAGCCCGACCTCCTCGACTTCGAGCGCGAGATGCTCATCAACGAGAAGGCGGGTGCCGTCACCAAGGACGACTATCCGGACTCCTGGCGCCAGGGGCGGCTCGCCTTCCGGGTGACCTATCAGTTCGAGCCGGGTGCGGACGCGGACGGCGTCACCGTGCATGTGCCGCTCCAAGTGCTGAACCAGGTCACGGACGAGGGCTTCGACTGGCAGATCCCGGGGCTGCGCGAGGAGGTCGTCGTCGAGCTGATCCGCTCCCTGCCGAAGCCGATCCGGCGGCACTACGTGCCGGCGCCGAACTACGCGAAGGCGTTCCTGGAGCGCGCGGTCCCCTTGCAGGAGCCGCTGCCGGTGACGCTGGCGCGCGAGCTCCAGGGCATGGTCGGAGTGCCGGTGCGCGCCGAGGACTTCGATCTGGCGAAGGTCCCCGACCATCTGAAGATCACTTTCCGTATCGTCGACGAGCGCCGGCGCAGGCTCGCCGAGGCCAGGGACCTGGAGGCGCTGCGGCTGGAGCTGCGTCCCAGGGCCCGGCAGGCCCTCTCCCGGGCCGCGGCGGCGACCGCGGGACCGTCGGGTGAGTCCATCGAGCGCACGGGACTGACGGACTGGACGATCGGCACGCTGGCGAAGGTCTTCGAGACCCGGCGGGCAGGGCAGCCGGTGAAGGCGTACCCCGCGCTCGTCGACACCGGTGACACCGTCTCCGTACGCCTCTTCGACACCGAGGCGGAGCAGCGGCAGGCGATGTGGCGGGGTACGCGGCGGCTGATCCTGCGCACCATCCCCGTGAACGCCGCGAAGTTCGCCTCCGACCGGCTCGGCAACCAGCAGAAGCTGGCCCTGTCCCGCAATCCGCACGGTTCGGTCCAGGCCCTTTTCGACGACTGCGCGACGGCCGCGGCGGACAAGCTGATCGCCGAGCACGGCGGGCCCGCCTGGGACGAGGAGTCCTACCGCAAGCTGTACGACTCCGTCCGCGCCGACCTCGTCGACACGACGGTACGGACGGTGGACCAGGTCCAGCAGATCCTGGCCGCCTGGCAGGCGTGCGAGCGCCGCCTCAAGGCCACGAACAGCCCCGCCCTGATGAGCAACGTCGTGGACGTACGCCAGCAGTTGGCGGCGCTGATGCCGGCCGGGTTCGTGACCTCGACCGGGCTGCGGCGGCTGCCCGACCTGATGCGCTATCTGGTCGCGGTGGACCGCAGACTCCAGCAGATGCCGTCGGCCGTACAGCGCGACACCACCCGCATGGAGAAGGTCCACGAGATGCAGGACGAGTACGCCTGGCTGCTGGAACAGCTGCCCCGGGGCCGGCCCGTCCCGCAGAGCGTGCTGGACATCCGCTGGATGATCGAGGAGCTGCGGGTGAGCTACTTCGCGCATGCGCTGGGCACGGCGTATCCCGTCTCCGACAAGCGCATCGTGAAGGCCATCGACGCGGCGGCTCCCTGACCGGCGGGCCCGTCCCGCTCGTGACGGGCCCGTCGCCCACCGTGAGTTCGACCCCCGGGCCGGGCTGCTGTAGAGTCTCTTCTCGCAGCCCAGCACGGTTTTCGGAGCTGCGACTTCTGGTCCTGTGGAGCAGTTTGGAGTGCTCGCCACCCTGTCAAGGTGGAGGCCGCGGGTTCAAATCCCGTCAGGACCGCCAGGTTTTTCACGACCCCGCAGCCTCGATGAGGCGCGGGGTCTTCTGCATGCCACGGCACCCGCGGGCGCGCCGCCTTGTGCCGCGGGGGCCCCGCGGCTCGGGCTCCGTCCTCAATCGCCGGACGGGCTCGGAGGTGCGCCCCGCCGGCGCCTGCGGGGATACGGCGCCTCCGTGGCCCCGGAAGGTACCAGTGGCCGGCACCGCGACCGCCCCTCACCACACCCTCCGTCCTCAATCGCCGGACGGGCTCCGGGGTCTCGGCGGCGGCACGGAGAGCAACCCAGCCCCGCCGACGCCTGAGGCGCAAGAACCCGCGCCAAGGGGAAAGAGGCCCAAAAACCGGCTGCGGCAGCGGGAACCACACGGACCCGCACCCCGGGAGGCAGGACGCCCAAAACACTCCCGCCGGCGATTGAGGCGCGGGGGTCCGGGGGCAGAGCCCCCGCCAGGCGGCCCGCACCGGCGGTGGGGCTCGCGCAGGGGCCAAGTGGCCCGGGGAGCCAAGAGGTTGGCCACGGGCGGCGAGAGACCGCCTCACGCGCCCCGGATGGCCCCAGGACACCCACTGCCGCCGCACCGCACCCCGCCGCCCCGGCAAGCCCCTTGACGGGGCCGGAGGCGCCGGGTACCCATCAAGGAGAGGGCGGCACACACCCACGGGCGGAGGTGACGTGCATGGCGGCGTCCACGACACGACGGCACGAAACCCGTGCCCTCCTGCGCGCCCACCTCGCCGCCGCCTCCGGCTACCGGCACCTCACCCGCCGGTGCCCCGTCTGCCGCCATCTCCAGCGCCTCGCGACGGAATCCGAACCCGGCACCGACACCGCCTGCGAGACCGACCCCGAACCCGCGCCCGGAGCCGTCCCCGGAGCCGGGGACGAAGGTCCCGGCACGGAGTGACTTCGGCCCGGTCCCCCGCCGCTCGCGAAGTGACACGCTCGATGTTGGCAAGAGTTGCACGGTGTGACGGGTGTCACCGTATAGGTTTTCAGAACCCGGGTTCTTAGGCCCTCCCTACAGGTGACAAATTTAGTATGTGCAATTGCACCTCCCGGCAGGCGCCGTCGCGTCCCCCCGCGAACCCTCCCCGAACCGCCCCGGCGCCCGCCTCCCCGGACCCCTCCGCGTCTACCGAGGAGTACAC
This sequence comes from Streptomyces sp. NPDC004609, assembly GCF_042873655.1. Classification (NCBI taxonomy): domain Bacteria; kingdom Bacillati; phylum Actinomycetota; class Actinomycetes; order Kitasatosporales; family Streptomycetaceae; genus Streptomyces; species Streptomyces sp. NPDC004609. The sequence goes on from NZ_JBIALS010000032.1 coordinate 16,237, forward strand.
CGTTAGCGCATGAAAAATCGCGCTGGACCCGGCGGAGTCCAGCGCGATCAAATGACTGCGGGCCTGTTGGGGCAGACGCCCGTCATGTGGAGCTAGGGGTGGGCCTCACCAGGATGGGGGTCCCGGAACTGCCCGATCAGCAAGGCTTCACGCCTCGCTGCGCTGCTGCGGAATACCCGCCAGCAGTGCGCGTACCTCTGCCTCGCGGTACCGGCGATGCCCTCCGAGCGTGCGGATGGACGTGAGCTTGCCTGCCTTGGCCCAGCGGGTGACCGTCTTCGGATCCACGCGGAACATCGTGGCAACCTCAGCCGGGGTCAGCAGCGGCTCGGCATCAGGGGTGCGAGCTGTCATGAGCGGCCTCCTCGGGAGAACCGAACCTTCTCGGTTCTTTCCTCTAAATTCTGCACCTTGACCCGCGTTGCCCGAAATGGCGGACGCGGGCCGAGTCGGTTATAGGACGAACGGCTTGTCCTCGGCACTACAACTACACCATCTGTCCAGCCACGTCGGCCAAACCGACGGAATTGCCCTCCGAGGTGTCCAACAGCGGCGGAACGCCGATGGACCATGCCATAGCGGACAGTCACGTCACAGTGACGATCAGTCACAGAGCGATCAGGAGTCACCAGACCCCCCATAGAGCGCAATGCCGAGCAATCCGCCCGTACTTGGGCGGAAGGAACCCTCCCCGGACTCCTTGTCCTATTTTGACACGAGGGAGGGCGATAGGCGCAAGGGCCCCGTTAGTGCAGTCCGTCACGCTTGAGGCAAAGGCCCGGATCGGGACCTAGGGCCTGAGGCGAAAGACTTCAATCATCCACGGATTCGCTCAGTTCGCGAACTGAAGCTCCCTCACCACACGCCAGCGCTCGACCAGGCGGCCGTAGGCCTCCCCGGCGCCCTCGCCGTCACCCGCCCGCAGGGCCGCGATGCCCGCGGCCACATCCGCGGCCGAGTGGTCGCCGTCGAGCTGCGGCCCGGTCAGCGCGTGGACCAGACCGCCGTAGTCCAGCTCGACCAGGGAGCGCGGATGGAACTCCTCCAGCCACTTGCCCACATCCACCAGCCCCTCGGTGAGCGGCCCGCCGCCGTCCGCGGACTCCCGCAGCGCCCTCAGCGTCCGCGCGGTGCGCCGCCGGGCCTGCACCATGGGCGTGCGGTAGCGCATCACCGCCGCCCCCGGCCCGGCCGGCTCGTACTCCCGCTCCTCGTCGCCGAAGAGCGCGAACCACCGCACCGGCACCTGCCACACCGCCGTCCTGATCCACGGCCGGGCGTCCGGATTGCGCTCGCGCCAGGCCTCCCAGTCCGCCGCGGCCTGCCCGCGCACCACGGGCGGCAGCACGGCGTCCAGCAGGGGCCCGGGAAACCGCTCCGACAGCTCCTCCAGCGCCAGCCAGCCGCGCAGCCGGGTCCGCCAGGGGCAGACGCAGACCGTCCCGTCCACCTCCGCGACGAAGGCGTCCCCGCTCTCGTGCACCCGCACGGGCACCGGTGGCGTGGGCAGCAAATCGGCCAGCGACCGCCTCAGTTCGTCCTGTGCCGTGGGGGTGGCGCCACGGGTCGCGTAACGGGCCCAGTGGCCCCGTTCGGGCTCGGGGAAGGCCGCCAGGGGCTCGTACACCCGCAGATAGGACGCGTAGGGAACGATCACCGAGGACACCGCTGGCATACCGCAAATCCTTCCACGCCCTCACTCCTCCGCACTCCCCGAGCGGGTGATCCTCGGCACTGCGCCGGATCTACGCCCGCGTAGGACTTACCCTCGTCCCCAACTGGGGCTTCCCCCACCCCGGGAAGCCCGCCCGCCGCTTCGTACTTGGGAGTCACTACCGTGACCGATGTGACCGGCGCTCCTGCAGATGTACTGCACACCCTCTTCCGGTCGGACCAGGGTGGCCACGAGCAAGTCGTGCTCTGCCAGGACCGCGCAACCGGCCTGAAGGCCGTCATCGCCATCCACTCGACCGCCCTGGGCCCGGCCCTCGGCGGCACCCGCTTCTACCCGTACGCCTCCGAGGCGGAGGCCGTCGCCGACGCGCTGAACCTGTCCCGGGGCATGTCGTACAAGAACGCCATGGCCGGACTGGGCCACGGCGGCGGCAAGGCCGTGATCATGGGCGACCCGGAGACCCTCAAGAGCGAGGAACTGCTGCTCGCCTACGGACGTTTCGTGGACTCCCTCGGCGGACGGTATGTGACCGCCTGTGACGTCGGGACCTATGTCGCCGACATGGACGTGGTCGCCCGGACCACCCGCTGGGCCACCGGCCGCTCCCCCGAGAACGGCGGCGCCGGCGACTCCTCGGTCCTCACCGCGTACGGCGTCTTCCAGGGCATGCGGGCCTCGGCCCGGCATCTGTGGGGCGAGTCGTCGCTGAGCGGACGCACGGTCGGTGTCGCGGGCGTCGGCAAGGTCGGGCACCACCTGGTGAACCACCTCCTGGAGGACGGCGCCGAGGTCGTGATCACGGATGTGCGCCCGGAGTCCGTACGGCGAATTCAGGCCAGAAACCCCCAGGTGACGGCGGTCGCGGACACCGACGCGCTCATCGAACTGCCCGGACTCGACGTGTACGCCCCCTGTGCGCTCGGCGGCGCGCTGAACGACGACACCGTCCCGCGGCTCAGCGCCCGGATCGTCTGCGGCGCCGCCAACAACCAGCTGGCGCACCCCGGCGTCGAGAAGGACCTCGCCGACCGCGGGATCCTCTACGCGCCCGACTACGTGGTGAACGCCGGAGGTGTGATCCAGGTCGCCGACGAACTGCACGGTTTCGACTTCGACCGCTGCAAGGCCAAGGCCGCGAAGATCTACGACACCACGCTCGCCATATTCGCACGTGCGAAGGAGGACGGCATTCCGCCGGCCGCGGCGGCCGATCGGATCGCCGAGCAGCGCATGGCGGAGGCCCGCCGGCGCTGACGCCGCACGGCGTCACGGCCCGCCGCCCTGGGAGACAAGACTCACCCCGGTCGGCGGGTCGAGTGCCCAGAAGAGGTTAATATCGCAGTTGACCAGCGAGGACGGGGCTCCTCGCAGGTCCTGCGAAGTGGCACGTCATGCGGGCGGCGTACCGTATGGCCGCGGAAGCAGGTACCGTTGAAGCCCTACGGGCCGGTCTCTCTGCGGAGAGTCCGTTCCGAATCATGAACGCGTGTCAAGACTCTGGGGCCGTCGAGCCCCGTCACCGAGGGGGTCGAGCCATGGGGCGCGGCCGGGCCAAGGCCAAGCAGACAAAGGTCGCCCGCCAGCTGAAGTACAACAGCGGCGGGACTGACCTGTCGCGTCTGGCCAACGAGCTGGGCGCATCGACTTCGAGCCAGCCTCCGAACCCGGAGCCGTTCGAGGACGACGACGAGGAAGACGACCCGTACGCGCGGTACGCCGACCTGTACAACGACGACGAGGACGACGACGAGGACGACGCACCGTCGTCGCAGCGTCGCGGCGCTTGACCTCGTACCGACCACCGACCCGGTCCTGGGGCACCACCCCACGGACCGGGTTCTGTGCTGTTCGGCTCACGCATCGCCGCGTCTGATCCCGGTCGTCGTCGGCTCGCCCGCCGCGGCCGTCAGACCGCGTAGTCGCCGACGAGCTCCGCGCCCGTGGTGTGCTCGCCACGGTCGGTGATCTCACCGGCGATCCAGGCGTCCAGACCGCGGTCGGCGAGCAGGGTCAGCGCGACCTCCGCCGACTCGGCGGGGACCACGGCGATCATGCCCACGCCCATGTTCAGGGTCTTCTCCAGTTCGAGGCGGTCGACCGCCCCGGCTCGCCCGACGAGGTCGAACACCGGTCCCGGGGTCCAGGTCGCACGGTCGACGACCGCGTGCAGGGTGTCCGGGACGACCCGGGCGAGATTGCTGGCGAGCCCGCCGCCGGTGACGTGGCTGAAGGCATGGACCTCGGCGGCCCGGGTGAGCGCCAGACAGTCCAGGGAGTAGATCCGGGTGGGCTCCAGCAGTTCCTCGCCGAGGGTGCGGCCGAACTCGTCGACCCGCTGCTCCAGCGCCATGCCGGCCCGGTCCAACAGGACGTGGCGGACCAGTGAGTACCCGTTGGAGTGAAGGCCGGAGGACGCCATGGCGATGACCGCGTCACCCTTACGGATACGATCCGGGCCCAGCAGCAGGTCGGCCTCCACCACTCCCGTACCGGCGCCGGCGACGTCGAAGTCGTCCTCGCCCAGCAGTCCGGGGTGCTCGGCGGTCTCGCCGCCGACCAGGGCGCAGCCGGCCAGCACACAGCCCTCGGCGATGCCCTTGACGATGGCGGCGACCCGCTCGGGGTGGACCTTGCCGACGCAGATGTAGTCGGTCATGAACAGCGGCTCGGCGCCGCACACGACGATGTCGTCGACGACCATGCCGACGAGGTCGTGGCCGATCGTGTCGTACACGCCCATCTTGCGGGCGAGATCGACCTTGGTGCCGACGCCGTCCGTGGCGGAGGCCAGCAGCGGGCGCTCGTAGCGCTTGAGGGCGGAGGCGTCGAAGAGCCCGGCGAAGCCGCCGAGACCGCCGAGGACCTCGGGGCGGCGGGTCTTCCTCACCCACTCCTTCATCAGCTCGACGGCACGGTCGCCGGCCTCGATGTCGACGCCCGCGGCCGCGTAGCTGGCGCCGGATCCGTCCTGCGGGGCTCGCTCAAAGGATTCAGCTGTCATGACAAGGGAAGCCTTCGTATCGTTGCTGCGGGGCCCGTGCGCGGTGAGTCACAGGTGCTGTGGATCACGGCGGGGCCTACGGGCGGCGGAGGGCGTCGGCGGCGTCCGCGCCGCCCGCCAGCTCCGTTTCGAGAAGCTGCTTTCCGAGCAGCTCGGGGTCGGGAAGCTCCATCGGGTACTCGCCGTCGAAGCAGGCGCGGCACAGATTCGGCTTGGCGATGGTGGTCGCCTCGATCATGCCGTCGATGGAGATGTACGAGAGGGAGTCGGCGCCCAGCGAGGCGCCGATCTCCTCGATCGTCATGCCGTTGGCGATCAGCTCCGCGCGGGTGGCGAAGTCGATGCCGAAGAAGCAGGGCCACTTGACCGGCGGGGACGAGATCCGGATGTGGACCTCGGCCGCGCCCGCCTCACGGAGCATCTTGACCAGGGCGCGCTGGGTGTTGCCGCGGACGATGGAGTCGTCGACGACGACGAGCCGCTTGCCCCGGATGACTTCCTTGAGGGGGTTCAGCTTGAGGCGGATGCCGAGCTGGCGGATGGTCTGGGACGGCTGGATGAAGGTGCGGCCCACATAGGCGTTCTTCACCAGTCCGGAGCCGTAGGGGATGCCGCTCGCCTCGGCGTAGCCGATCGCGGCCGGGGTGCCGGATTCCGGCGTCGCTATCACCAGGTCGGCTTCGACGGGAGCTTCTTTGGCCAGTTTCCGGCCCATCTCCACACGGGAGAGATAGACGTTGCGGCCGGCGATGTCCGTGTCGGGACGGGCCAGATAGACATACTCGAAGACACAGCCCTTGGGCTTCGCTTCTGCGAATCGGGATGTGCGGATGCCGTTCTCGTCTATGGCGATCAGCTCGCCGGGCTCGATCTCGCGGACGAAGCTCGCGCCGCAGATGTCGAGGGCGGCGGACTCGCTGGCGACGACCCATCCCCGGTCGAGGCGGCCGAGGACCAGCGGGCGGATGCCCTGCGGGTCACGGGCCGCGTACAGGGTGGACTCGTCCATGAAGACCAGCGAAAAGGCGCCCCTGACCTGGGGCAGCACCGTCGCCGCCGCTTCCTCAACGGTGAGCGGCTTGCCGTCGGCGTCGACCTGGCCCGCGAGCAGCGCGGTGACGAGGTCCGTGTCATTGGTGGCGGCGACCTGAGTGGCGCGCCCGTCCCTCTGGGGCAGGGCGGCGACCAGCTCGGCGAGCTGGGCGGTGTTGACCAGGTTGCCGTTGTGTCCGAGCGCGATGGAGCCGTGGGCGGTGGCCCGGAAGGTCGGCTGGGCGTTCTCCCAGACGGAGGCTCCGGTCGTCGAGTAGCGGGCATGGCCCACAGCGATGTGCCCTCGGAGGGAGCCGAGGGATGTTTCGTCGAAGACCTGCGAGACCAGGCCCATGTCCTTGAAGACGAGAATCTGCGAGCCGTTGCTCACCGCGATACCCGCGGACTCCTGGCCGCGATGCTGAAGGGCGTAGAGCCCGAAGTACGTGAGCTTTGCGACCTCTTCTCCGGGAGCCCAGACACCGAAGACGCCACACGCGTCCTGGGGGCCTTTCTCACCGGGGAGCAGATCGTGATTGAGTCGACCGTCACCACGTGGCACGGCACCGAGTGTAGGCGAGATCGACCACTGGTCCGAATTGGGGAGGCGGGGAATCCGGATCCGGGCCCGTGGCCGGCCTCCCGGTCAGCCGCCCGCGACGGCGGCGAGGCGCTTGTCCGCGGGGCCGGTCAGGGTCATCTGGCGGTGCTGGACGCTGAAGGTCACCTGCCGGTCCAGCACCTTCCGCAGATGGGCTTCCACCTGGCCTTTTGCGCCGTCGCACAGCATTTTGGTGCTGGTGATCCGGCCGAGGACGATCTTCGAGCCGGAGACCTTCGCCGTGCCGCTGAAGGTGTTGCAGCCCAGGTTTCCGGCGACGGTGCCGTCCTTGCGGAAGACCAGATGCGCTGCCCCCTCCGCTCCGGCGGGCACGGAGGCCGCCGTATCGGCTGTGATCAGGGAGTTCACGGTCCACTTGGTGCCGAGGAGCGGCGCCGGGGGCTCGATGGTGAGGGTCACCGTGTCGCCGCCGCGCCGGTTGGTGAGTGTGAGTTTCTTCTCGTCGTCGGAGAGGTCGGCCTTCAGCCGTCCCTCGATGACGGAGAGCAGGGTGTCCTCGAAGTCCGCGGCCGGGCCGGGGCAGCCGATCTCGGTCCGTTCGGCGGGGCTCAGCACCAGGATGTCGCCCTCCAGCTCGGCGTCCGCGCGGAAGCCGTTGCACCCGGTCTCGCCCTGGACGGTGCCCTCGGCGGGGAAGTGCAGGCTCGCGCCCGCGGGGGCCTTCGTCTTCCGGCCCTCGGAGGTCAGGCTCTCGATGGTCCAGTGCACGTCCGTGATGGCCAGATCGGCCAGGGCCTTGTGACCGCCCGCCTCGCCGCCGCTCCCCGAGACCGTCTGCGAACCGCAGGCGGCGAGCGTGACGAGGGCCAGGATCGCGGCGGGGATGCTCAGCTGGGTACGCATGCCCCTGGGACGGACACCGCGGGACTCCGGTTCCCGTGCGGCCCCCGGGCGCTCAGCCCAGGACCGGGAGCAGGGCGGCCAGGTCGGCGCGCTCCCCGCTGGCGCTGACCCGCGCCGCGTCGACCGCCTCGGCCCACTCCGTACGCCCGGTGGCCAGGCGGATCCAGGTCAGCGGGTCGGTCTCGACGACATTGGGCGGGGTACCGCGGGTGTGCCGGGGGCCCTCGACGCACTGCACCACCGCGTACGGCGGCACCCGGACCTCGACCGAGCCGCCCGGGGCCTTCGCCGCGAGCGCGTCGGCGAGCAGCCGGGTGCAGGCGGCGAGCGCCTGGCGGTCGTGGGGGACGGACAGGCCGGCCGCGTCGTTCAGGTCGTCGGTGTGGACGGTCAGCTCCACGGCCCGGGTGACCAGGAAGTCCTCCAGCCGCATGGCCCCGAGGCGGGTGGGGACGAGCCGGTGGCCCGGGGTGTCGGCCAGGGCGCCGGCGAGGCGGCTCGCGGTGCGCGTGTAGAGCTCGCCGAGCTGTCCCGCGGAGGCCGGCTCCCGGGGGTCCTCGTCGATCGGTCCGGCGTACGCGGCGGTGGCGGACGGCCACTCCAGCAGGCTGACCTCGGCCTTCGCCGGCTCCGGCCGCTCGATGCCGCGGACGACGCTCTCGGCCACCAGCGCCATGTGCGCGGCCAGTTCGCGTACCGTCCACTGCCCGAGCCGGGTGGGCAGCGCCAGTTCGGCGGGGCCGAGGGCCTGGACGGCCTCGCGCACACTGCCGAACTGCGCGAGCACGGCCGCGCGGGTCCGGACGGGGTCGTAGCTGCGGGGACGCTTCCTCACCGGGGGCATGATCCCGAGCCTAGAGCCTCGTACCACCGGCCGTGGAGCGGGGCCGGTGGGGTGCGGTCCGGGGGGTGGGTCGGGTGTCCTGGTCACATGGGTCGGGCACCCCGTCGGGCATCTGGTCGGACACCCCGTCGGGCACCCGGCTGGTCACCGGACGGGACCTCGTCCGCCGGGCTGTTGTGCGCGATCCAGCGGCCGGTGACCGGCGGGGCCACCTCGATGGCGGGCGGGCGCTCCCGGGCGGCGTGCTCCCTGCGGGCCGCGCGGCCGTTGAGGAGGTCGAGCACGACGGCGGGAATGGCGGGCAGCACGACCCACAGGGAGTGGCCGGGCAGACCGATGGACACGTCGGCGATCAGCAGCGCGGCGAAGGTGATCCAGCAGATCCGGGCGATGATCGCTGCCGGCTTCCGGCTCCGGCTCTCATGGCGTACGGGCATCGCCGCCCTCCCCCAGGTCATGGACAGGCCGCGGTGAGGACCACCAGCAGCGGGACGACCCGCGCGGCGGGAACCTCGTAGCGGCCACGGCTCTCGATGTGCAGCCAGCCGGTACTCGTGAGCTGACGCAGGTGGTGGTAGACCTTGCCGGTCGTGCCGAGCCCCACCGGTTCGGTCAGTTCGGCGACGGTGCGCCGGCCCGCGAGGATCTCGCGCAGGAGCCGCAGCCGTACGGGATGGCCGAGCGCGGCGAACGATTCGGCGGCGTCGGACCAGTCGCCTTCGAGCAACTCCTCGGTGAGGGCGCCGTACTGCCACTCGTACCGCTCGTGCGTCGGCAGCCGTACGGCTCCGGTGAACATCACGCCGCCGTCACCGGCGCCGATCCCGGCGAGCTGCTCCTTGAGGCCTTCCAGCGCCCACAGGGGACCCTCACCGATGCTCGGGGCCTCGGCGCGCTCCTTCTCCAGTGCGCCGAGCCGGCGCTCCAACTCGGCTACACGCTCCTCCAGATCCATGACTCCGAAGATACGTAATTACGTAATTTCTCGCAAGGAGTCAACAGCAGAGCCCCTGCCCGAACGTGTCGGACAGGGGCTCGTGATGCCGTGACCGGGCAGGGGCCGGCCGGTGGGGCGGTCGGGCAGTCGCTCAGGCAGACGGGCGGTCAGGCCCTCCAGCCGTCGGACCGTCTCACACGAGCAGACCGGGAATGGTCTCCTCGTGCGCCGTGCGCAGTTCGCCCAGCGCGATGCCGAACTCGCCCTGGACCTCGACCTCGTCGCCGTCCACGACACCGATACGGGTGGCGGGCAGCCCGCGCGCCCCGCACATGTCGGTGAACCGCAGTTCCTCGCTGCGCGGCACCGCGACGACCGCGCGGCCCGCCGACTCGCTGAACAGGAAGGTGAACGCGTCCAGTCCGTCCGGGACGACCAGCCGCGCGCCCGTCCCGCCGCGCAGACACGACTCCACGACCGCCTGGATCAGCCCGCCGTCCGACAGATCGTGCGCCGCGTCGATCATTCCGTCGCGGGAGGCGGAGATCAGGATCTCGCCGAGCAGCTTCTCCCGGTCCAGGTCCACGGCCGGGGGCAGCCCGCCGAGGTGATCGTGGATCACCTGCGACCAGGCCGAGCCACCGAACTCCTCGCGGGTGTCCCCGAGCAGATAGAGCAGCTGCCCGTCCTCGGCGAACGCGATCGGCGTACGGCGGTTGACGTCGTCGATCACACCGAGCACCGCGACGACGGGCGTCGGGTGGATCGCGGTCTCACCGGTCTGGTTGTAGAGCGACACATTGCCGCCCGTGACCGGCGTACCGAGCTGGAGACAGCCGTCCGCGAGACCACGGGTGGCCTCCGCGAACTGCCACATGACCGCCGGGTCCTCGGGCGAGCCGAAGTTCAGGCAGTCGGAGATCGCCAGCGGCCGGGCGCCGGAAGCGGCGACATTGCGGTACGCCTCCGCCAGCGCGAGCTGGGCGCCCGTGTACGGGTCGAGCTTGGCGTAGCGGCCGTTGCCGTCGGTCGCCATCGCCACGCCCAGGTTCGACTCCTCGTCGATCCGGATCATGCCCGCGTCCTCGGGCTGGGCCAGCACCGTGTTGCCCTGGACGAACCGGTCGTACTGGTCCGTGATCCACGCCTTCGACGCCTGGTTGGGCGAGGCCACCAGTCTCAGGACCTGCTCACGCAGCTCGGCGCCGGTCGACGGGCGGGGCAGCTTGCCCGCGTCGTCCGCCTGGAGGGCGTCCTGCCAGTCGGGGCGGGCGTACGGACGGTGGTAGACCGGGCCCTCGTGGGCGACGGTCCGCGGCGGGACGTCCACGATCTGCTCACCGTGCCAGAAGATCTCCAGCCGCTCGCCCTCGGTGACCTCACCGATGACGGTCGCGATGACGTCCCACTTCTCGCAGATCTCCAGGAAGCGGGCGACCTTGTCCGGCTCGACGATCGCGCACATGCGCTCCTGCGACTCGCTCATGAGGATCTCCTCGGGCGAGAGGGTCGCGTCGCGCAGCGGCACGGTGTCCAGGTCGATGCGCATACCGCCGGAGCCGGCGCTCGCCAGCTCGCTCGTGGCGCAGGACAGACCCGCGCCGCCGAGGTCCTGGATGCCCGCGACCAGCTTCTCCCGGAAGATCTCCAGGGTGCACTCGATGAGGAGCTTCTCCTGGAAGGGGTCGCCGACCTGGACGGCGGGCCGCTTGGCCGGGCCGGTGCTCTCGAAGGTCTCCGAAGCCAGCACAGAGACGCCGCCGATGCCGTCGCCGCCGGTCCGCGCGCCGTACAGAACGACCTTGTTGCCCGGTCCCGACGCCTGCGCAAGATGGATGTCCTCGTGCTTCATCACGCCGATACAGCCGGCGTTGACCAGCGGATTGCCCTGGTAGCAGGAGTCGAAGACGACCTCGCCGCCGATGTTCGGCAGGCCGAGGCAGTTGCCGTAGCCGCCGATACCCGCGACGACACCCGGCAGCACCCGCTTGGTGTCGGGGTGGTCGGCCGCGCCGAAGCGCAGCGGGTCCACGACGGCGACCGGGCGGGCGCCCATCGCGAGGATGTCGCGCACGATGCCGCCGACACCGGTGGCCGCGCCCTGGTAGGGCTCGATGTACGAGGGGTGGTTGTGCGACTCGACCTTGAAGGTGACCGCGTACCCCTGGCCGACGTCCACGACGCCCGCGTTCTCGCCGATGCCGACGAGGAGCGCGTCGCTCTCCGGTGCCTTCTCGCCGAACTGCTGGAGATGCACCTTGCTCGACTTGTACGAGCAGTGCTCCGACCACATGACCGAGTACATCGCCAGCTCGGCGCCGGTCGGGCGGCGGCCCAGGATCTCCCGGACGCGCGCGTACTCGTCTTCCTTGAGACCGAGTTCGGCCCAGGGCTGGCCCGCCTCGGGCGTCTCGGTCGCGTGCTTGACGGTGTCGAGTGTCATGCCGTGACCAGCTTCTTGATGATGGAGGTGAAGAAGGCGAGGCCGTCGGTGCGGCCGGTGCCGATCAGGGGTTCCACCGCGTGCTCGGGGTGGGGCATCAGCCCGACGACATTGCCCGCCGCGTTGGTGATTCCCGCGATGTCGCGGAGCGAGCCGTTCGGGTTTCCGTATCCCTCGGCCGCCTCGCCGTCGGCGAGATAGCGGAAGGCGACCCTGCCTTCGGCCTCCAGCTCGTCGAGGACCCGCTCATCGGCGACATAACGGCCGTCGATGTTCTTCAGCGGTACGGAGATCTCCTGGCCCTGTTCGTAATCGGAGGTCCAGGCCGTCTCCGCGTTCTCCACCCGCAGCTTCTGGTCGCGGCAGATGAAGTGGAGATGGTTGTTGCGGAGCATCGCGCCCGGCAGCAGATGCGACTCCGTGAGGATCTGGAAGCCATTGCAGATACCGAGAACCGGCATGCCCGCCCTGGCCTGGTCGATGATCGTCTCCATCACCGGCGAGAACCGGGAAATGGCTCCGGCGCGCAGATAGTCGCCGTAGGAGAACCCCCCGGCGAGGACCACGGCGTCGACCTGCTTGAGATCCTTGTCACGGTGCCAGAGCGAGACGGGCTCGGCGCCCGCGAGGCGCACGGCCCGCAGACTGTCCCGGTCGTCGAGCGTGCCGGGGAAGGTGACGACTCCGATACGAGAGGTCACGACTCGTCGACCTTTACGACGAAGTCCTCGATGACGGTGTTGGCGAGGAACGTTTCGGCCATCTCGTGGATGCGGGCGAGGGCGGCTTCGTCGACCGGCCCGTCCACCTCCAGCTCGAAGCGCTTCCCCTGACGTACGTCCGCGATGCCGTCGAATCCGAGGCGGGGCAGTGCGCGCTGCACCGCCTGCCCCTGGGGGTCGAGGATCTCGGGCTTGAGCATGACGTCGACTACGACGCGTGCCACGGGCACTCCCGGGTGGTGTGTTGCGAGGGCGGTCCGCCCAGCGTACCCGGCCGGAAAATCTACTCGCGTAGAGGATCGTGGATATCGGGCCGCCGGACCGGGTGCGCGAGCGGGCACCGATGACGGGAAGGCGCAAGGTAACGGACGGCGAAAATCCGGGGAAATATCCCCGCAGTCATTGCCGGGGACACGCGCAGGTAATTGCGCGGGCTTCACAATGTGTGGTCGGCCGCTGTACAAAGGAATACATGAGAGCCGCTTGTGGCCCTCAAACATCCGGAAATCCGGTATCACCACATGTCAGAACCGGGGACGGTGGTACCGCGGGAAAGGACCGATATCCGTGGCTCAGCGAGTAGTGATCGCACTCTTCGACGACATCGACGGCGGAGAAGCGGCGGAAACGGTCATGTTCGGTCTGGACGGGAAGTCGTACGAGATCGACCTCAATACCGCCAACGCAAAGAAACTGCGCAAGGCACTCGCGCCCTACGTCGCGGCGGGTCGAAAGCAGACAAACACCGGGAAGCGCGGCAGGCACCGCGGCACCTACAAGCACACCGCGCTGGAGCCGGCCCCCGCGGCCGTCCGGGCGTGGGCGCAGTCCAACAAGATGGACGTGCCGGCCCGGGGCCGCATCCCGAAGGCGGTCTACCAGGCGTTCCGCGAGGCGAGTTGAGCAGGCGCGTCCATCCGTGGCCGGAGCGGGTGCGGAGTTGCGCTGCACCCCAGGGCGTCGGCTAGAGTTTGAAGCACGCCGAGGGGCGAGGCCGCAAGGCCCCACCTCAGCAGCGTGCGGGTGTAGTTCAGTAGTAGAACATCCCCCTTCCAGGGGGAAGGCGCAGTGTGCGATCCCTGTCACCCGCTCTCGTCGCTTTACCGGTCGCTCATGAGGATCAGGTAGGGTGGTGTCGCACCGCTCGGTGAAAGCCGCGCGGGAGCAATGCGGACGTGGCTCAGTTGGTAGAGCATCACCTTGCCAAGGTGAGGGTCGCGAGTTCGAATCTCGTCGTCCGCTCTGATCGAAGATTGAGGCCCTGGTCGGAAGACCGGGGCCTTTGTCGTGTCCGCGTCGCGTATTCCGCACGGGGGTCCCGCCCCTTATCCGGCCACGTACAGGTGCCGTATCCGGCCATGTCTCCCCGGCGGCCGATGTCCGCCCGTGAACGAGTCGTACGGCTCCCACACCGCGCCCGCCCGCTGGTGTTCCGCGCGGACGGGCGATTTCCACGGCCGGAATCCGGCACCCCGTCCGGCCGGCGGTCCCGGGCGCGTATCCCGCCCGCGGTGCGGGCCGCGTAACCCGGCCGCCCGAGCCCGCCGTCCGAGCCCGCGGTGCGTGTCCCGGCCGTGCCGTCCGGCCGTCCCGGTCCGCGTGCGCGGATCCCGGCCGATCGGGTTCCGGGATCTCCCGGTGCGCCTTTCCCAGCCGCCCCCGCGCGGCGATCGCCCGCGCCGATGACATTTGTCATCGCGGCCGGTGACACCGCGCACTGCCCGCCTCCGCACGCGGGCGGAAACCTGGAGGCATGACCACAGACCAGTACGTGATCACGGCAGAGGACCTGCGGCGCAGCTACGCGGGTGGCTTCGAGGCCGTGGGCGGTGTCTCGTTCTCCGTGGCGCGTGGGGAGATCTTCGCGCTGCTCGGGACGAACGGCGCGGGCAAGACCTCCACCGTCGAGCTGCTGGAAGGGCTCGCCGCCCCCACCGCCGGGACCGTACGGGTGCTCGGCCACGACCCGTACCGCGAGCGGGCGGCCGTACGCCCCCGGATCGGCGTGATGCTCCAGGAGGGCGGATTCCCCTCCGATCTCACCGTGGCGGAGACCGCCCGGATGTGGGCCGGATGCACCAGCGGGGCGCGCCCGGTCGACGAGGCGCTGGAGCTGGTCGGGCTCGGCGCGCGGGCCCGCGTACGGGTCAAGCAGCTGTCCGGCGGTGAGCGCAGGCGGCTCGATCTGGCGCTGGCACTGCTGGGGCGCCCCGAGGTCCTCTTCCTCGACGAGCCGACGACCGGACTGGACGCGGAGGGGCGGCGGGACACCTGGGACCTGGTGCGGGCGCTGCGCGACACCGGCACCACGGTGCTGCTGACCACGCACTATCTGGAGGAGGCCGAGTCGCTCGCCGACCGGCTGGCGATCATGCACCGGGGGGCGATCGTCACCTCGGGCACACCCGCCGAGGTCACGGCGTCCCGGCCCGCCCGGATCCGTTTCCTCCTGCCCGCGGGAGTGCCCGTGGGGCGGCTGCCGCTCTCCCTGCGGGCGGGGGCGGACGGCCGGCGGATCGAGATCCGTACGCATCGGCTCCAGGACTCGCTGGAGGAGCTGCTGCGGTGGGCCCGGGAGTCGGACCTGCAGCTGGAAGGGCTCGACGCCCGCTCGGCGTCGCTGGAAGAGGCGTTCCTGGAGATCGCGCAGACGGAAATGGTGGGTGCGTGACATGGCGGCGACGACGGTGACCGGGGTGCGCAGCACGACGGCGGGCCGGCTGACGGCTCTCGGACGGGCCGAGCTGACCCTGCTCGTACGGAATCGGACCGCGCTCTTCGTGGCGCTGCTGATGCCCCTGCTGATGGTGCTGGCGATGAAGTCCTCGCTGGACCGGATCGATCTGGGCAAGGCCGGGATGACCATCGCCGAGGCGTCGGTGACCGGCGGCATCGGGATGGTGCTGCTGCTGGTCGTCCATCTCAATCTCGTCTCCACCTATGTGGCGCGGCGCGAGGAGCTGGTACTCAAGCGGCTGCGCTCGGGCGAGGTGTCCGACCGGGAGATCCTCGCGGGGACCGCGCTGCCGGGCGTGGGGCTCGCGCTCGTCCAGTGCCTGCTGCTGGTCGTGGCCGGTGTCGCCCTCCTCGATCTGGAGGCGCCGCGGCGGCCCGACCTGCTGATCGGGGGCATCGCCGCCGGGGTGGTCCTGCTCACGGCCCTCGCGGCGCTCACCGCGGCGGTGACCCGGACCGTGGAGAGCGCGCAGATCACCACGATGCCGATGTTCATGATCTCGGTGGCGGGCTCCGGTCTGCTCGTACCGCTCGAAGTCATGCCCGAGAAGATGGCGGCGATCTGTGAACTGCTGCCGCTGAGCGGGGTCATGATGCTCGTACGGGCCGGATGGTTCGGGGCCGGCGACACCGGGGAGCTGATGACGGCGATCGGCACCGCCTTGGCCTGGACCGTGTTCTCGGTGTTTGCTGTGCAGCGGTGGTTCCGCTGGGAGCCCCGCTGCTGACCTGTTGTTTTCCTGGAGGAGTCGCCGTGCGGGTGAAGGGCTGGAGCGGGCGCAGCGGGCTCGCCAAGGTGGATCTGTACACGCGCGGCACGGTCTATCTGATCGTGTGGGTCGGAGCGCTCGGGCTGACGGCCATGACCCTGTCCCTTTCCGTGCGCGTGCAGGCGCCGCTGCCGCTCGCCGTCCTCGCGCCGCTGCTCGGCATCACGATCGGGGTGGTCTGCGGACGGCTCGCCCGGCGCGCGATGGACTCCTATCTGGGGCAGGGGCAGGTGCCCTCGCGGCTGCTCGGGTGGGCCGTCGCCGTGACGGCCGCGGAGTGCGGTGTCGTCCTCGCGCTCACGCCCTCGATGACCGAGGACGCTCTGCTGGACGTCTTCCCCTCGCTGATGGCGTGGACGCTGGCTCCGTTCCTCACCGTGCACTGTCTGCTCGTCCGCAAATGGACCACCGTGCTGGTCCAGGCGGGCGTGCTGACCGTGGTGTGCGGGCTGGTCGCCCTGATCGTGGGAAGCCCCGAGGAGGTGCTGGCCACCTTTGTCGTCGTCGGGTTCGTGACCGGGTGGATGGCGTTCACCTCACGGGCGTCGATGTGGGTGCTGGGGGTGATGTGGCAGCTGAGGCAGGCCCGCGATGTGGAGGCACGGCTGGCGGTCGCGGAGGAACGGCTCCGCTTCGGCCGCGATCTCCATGACGTCCTGGGCCGGAACCTCGCGGTCATCGCCCTCAAGAGCGAACTGGCCGTGCAGCTCGCCCGGCGCGGGCGGCCCGAGGCCGTGGACCAGATGAGCGAGGTCCAGCGCATCGCCCAGGACTCCCAGCGCGAGGTACGCGATGTGGTGCGCGGCTACCGCGAGGCCGACCTCCGGGTGGAGCTGGAAGGAGCGCGCGCCGTGCTGGACGCCGCCGGGATCACCTGCACGGTGGTCCAGGACGACGTGGAGCTGCCCGGCGAGGTGCAGTCCGCCCTCGGGTGGGTCGTCCGGGAGGCCACGACGAACGTCCTGCGCCACGGGGACGCGCGGCGCTGCACGATCTCGATGGGCACGGTGGACGACTCCGTGGTCCTCGTCGTCGAGAACGACCGGGCGGGCGAGGGCTCCTTCCTCTCGGTCGGCGGCGGTTCGGGCCTCGCCGGGCTGCGGGAACGGCTCTCCGCGGTGGACGGCACCCTGA
Organism: Streptomyces sp. NPDC004609; assembly: GCF_042873655.1. Classification (NCBI taxonomy): domain Bacteria; kingdom Bacillati; phylum Actinomycetota; class Actinomycetes; order Kitasatosporales; family Streptomycetaceae; genus Streptomyces; species Streptomyces sp. NPDC004609. The sequence continues at coordinate 32,996 of NZ_JBIALS010000032.1, forward strand.
ACTCGGGCCCGGTGCGGGGTGGCCGTTTCCGGGTGACGGCGCGGGTCCCCGTGCCGGCGGAGGCGGAGGCGGGACCCGGGCCGATCCGGAAGGCGGGTACGGGAACGGGGAGCGAGCCGGGCGCGGGAACCGCCCGGGCAGCGGGGGCCGGGACCGGGCGTGAGCCAGCCGTCGGCGCGTCCCCGGAGGCGGGCGCGTCCCCGGAGACGGGGGCGATCGCGGAGACGGGGGCGAGCGCGGAGACCGCCCGGGAATCCGCCGTACCCCGCCGGAGCGGTCGCCGACGGCCCGAACGGCCCGGCCCGAGGCCGGCAGCCCCGCGCACCGGCCCGGACGGTGCACCCGGGCAGGGCATGGAGGGCGCGGCATGAGGGTCCGTACCGCGCGCACCGGACCCGCGGTCCCGCACCGCACCGGGGAGAGCCCCTGGGCGCCCGCCGGAGCAGGGGTGCGTACGCCCGAGGAGACCGCATGACCGTACGCGTACTGCTCGCCGACGACGAGCACCTCATCCGTGGTGCCCTCGCCGCGCTTCTCGCGCTGGAGGACGATCTCGAAGTCGTCGCGGAGGCGGCATCCGGCACCGAGGCGCTCGCCATGGCCCGTGCCCACCGGCCCGATGTCGCCGTGCTCGATCTCCAGATGCCCGGCGCCGACGGTGTGAGCGTGGCCACATCGCTGCGGGCCGAACTCCCGGGGTGCCGGACGATGATCGTCACCAGCCACGGCCTGCCGGGCCACCTCAAACGCGCCCTCACGGCGGGCGTCCGCGGCTTCGTCCCCAAGACCGTCAGTGCCCAGCGGCTCGCCGAGATCATCCGTACCGTCCACGCCGGAAACCGTTATGTGGACCCGGAATTGGCCGCCGACGCGATCTCCGCCGGGGACTCGCCGCTGACCGCGCGGGAGGCCGAGGTGCTGGAACTCGCGGCGGACGGCGCCCCGATCGCGGAGATCGCGGAGCGGGCGTCCCTGTCGCAGGGGACCGTACGGAACTATCTGTCGTCGGCCGCGTCCAAGCTGGGGGCGGAGAACCGGCACACCGCGGTCCGTCTCGCCCGGGCGCGAGGTTGGGTATAGTGGGCTGCGCGCACGGCGCACGCGGACGTAGCTCAGTTGGTAGAGCGCAACCTTGCCAAGGTTGAGGTCGCCAGTTCGAACCTGGTCGTCCGCTCAGCGTGAAGGCCCCGGTTCTCCGAAGAGAACCGGGGCCTTTCCCGTCCCCGGGGCCTTTCCCGTCCGCTCCCGCCCCCGGCAGGGGCCACCGGGGCACCCTGGGCTCAGTGCCAGGGCAGGCCCGTCAGCCGCTCGTACGCCTCCACGTACTTGGCGCGGGTCGCCTCGACGATCTCCGGCGGGAGCGGGGGCGGCGGCTGCTCGCTGCGGCGGTCCCAGCCGGACGCGGGCGAGGTCAGCCAGTCGCGGACGAACTGCTTGTCGTACGAGGGCTGGGGGCGGCCCGGCTGCCAGGTGTCGGCCGGCCAGAAGCGCGAGGAGTCAGGGGTCAGCACCTCGTCCGCGAGGATCATCCGGTCGTCGGTGTCGAATCCGAACTCGAACTTCGTGTCGGCGAGGACGACGCCCCGGTCGCGGGCGATGTCCCGGGCCCGGGTGTAGATCGCGAGCGCGGTCTGGCGCAGCAGGGCGGCGGTCTCCGCGCCGACCTGGCGGGCGACCTCCTCGTAGCTCACGTTCTCGTCGTGGTCGCCGACGGCGGCCTTGGTGGCCGGGGTGAAGATCGGCGCGGGCAGTTCGGAGCCGTCCGTCAGGCCCTCGGGGAGCGCGAGCCCGCAGACCGTACGCGTCTCGTTGTACTCGGCGAGCCCTGAGCCGGTGAGATAACCGCGGGCGACGGCCTCGACGGGGACCATGCGCAGGGACGTGCAGACGAGCGCCCGGCCCGCCCAGTCGGCGGGCGCGCCGTCGGGGAGGTCCGTGCTCAGCACATGGTTCGGGACGATGTCCTGGAGCAGCTCGAACCACCACAGCGAGAGCCGGGTGAGGATCCGGCCCTTGTCGGGGATCTCGGTGGGGAGCACCCAGTCGAACGCGGAAATGCGGTCGGTGGCGACCATGACGAGGTTCCCCGCCTCGTCCCGGTAGAGCTCGCGCACCTTGCCGGTGTGCAGATGCACCAGGCCCGGTACCTGGATCGGTTCGGGCTTTTCGACGAATCCGGACACGGTTCCTCCGCGTTGCTCACGACTGGTGGTGCCCATTGTCCCAGTCGTCTCAGTCGCGTTTGCAGATGCGGTCGAGGAGGTTGGCGGTGGCGCGCTGGACCCGCGTGTCGACATGCCCCGGACGGTCGAGTGCCGGTGACCAGGCGAAGGTGCCGGACGCGAAGACGAGCGCGCCGGACGGCGCTCGGTACAGCGAGGTCTCCTGGTGCCGGAGCGCGCCCTCGCCGTCCCGGTAGGGGGAGTGCGCGAGCAGGATGCGGCGCCGGTGGTCGGGGAGCGGGGTGCGCGGGAAATAGCGGTCCGCCTCGCCCGCGACGAGCCCCGGCAGCTCGTCGCCCTCGCCCGCGCCGGTCGCCTCCCAGAGCCAGTGGCCCGCGTTCCGTACGACCAGGGGGTGCGGCTCGGGGACCCGGCCCGCGTACTGGATGCCCAGCAGCTGCTGCTCCGCCCGGTCGATGTCCCGCCAGAGCGCGGGCTTCCCCGGCCCCCGGCGCTTGCGGCAGGTGAGCAGCCGGTTCGGTACGCCGGAGGCGGACGCGCCCAGCTCCACCTGCCAGTACATGGTGTTGGCGGAGAGGAAGACGAGGGAGGTCCCGCGGTCGCGCGCGGCCTCGGCGGTACGGCGCATGGGGGCCGACCAGTACTCGTCGTGGCCCGGGAAGACCAGGCCCCGGTAGCGGGCGGGGTCGACGCGGCCCGCGTGCAGATCGCCGGTGTCGGCGTACGCGAGGTCGTAGCCGTAGCGCTCCGCCCAGCGGATGAAGTCGTAGGCGTGGCCGACGTGCAGGGGCAGCCCGGCACCCGCGTACGGGCGGTCGAACGAGACCGTGATCGCCGCGTCCGGCTCACCGAGGAGCCGGCCCTCCTCGTCCCACGCGTGGTACAGGCTCGCGCCGGTCCGGCCGTCCTCCGGATAGAGGTTGTACGCCTGCCAGGTGATGTCCGGGAGGAGCAGCAGCAGATCGGCGGGCCGGTCGTCGCGGACCGTGAACGGGATGTGGGAGCGGTAGCCGTCCACGGTGGTCAGGACGGCCACATACGCCCCCACCGACCAGAACGAGGGCACCTGGAGCCGCCAGGACATCCACCAGTGGTGGCAGGAGACCGTGCGGCCGGCGGTCAGCGGGGGCGGCTGGACGATGCCGGCGAGCCGGGGGCTGGTGGTGACCTTGAATGCGCCGTGTCCCGCGTAGTGCCCGATGCGGTAGACGTCGACCGAGAACTGCTGGGGCGGGTCCACGGTGATGTGGAAGTCGAGCGCGTCGCCGGGGGCGACGGCTCCCGTGGAGACGAAGCCCTTGATCTGGCGCCGTACGTCGTCGGCGGTGCGCGGGGCGCGGGCGCTTCGGCCGCGGTCCGGGTCCGCGTACCAGGGCACCGCCTGTCCGCTGGCGTCGATGTACTGCTCGCTGCTGCGCAGCCAGGGCAGCGGACCCTGCCCGAAGGGGTCCGACACGGCATGGGCGAGAGCGCCCGATTCCCACCGCCGGATCTGCTCCGCCCCCATGGTTCCGCGCCCCTCCTCGTACCCGCCCGGGCGGGTCCGTGACCCTCTTCACGGACGCCCGCGCACATCAGTGCGTAACGGTGAATATCTGCGCACGTCCGTGCGCGTCCGCACACATCCCGTGCCGCGCCGACCGGCCGGCGCCGGTCTCCAGCACATCACATTACGCACGCGCACGGTCACCCTTCGTTGTGAATTGTTGCGCGCTTGAGTTTTTTCGTGCGGGTTCGGAGGTGTTTTCGATGATTCAGGGAGTGGGGGCGCATATGACCGAGCGGGGCGCACGGGTGGCGGGAGGTTGCTCGCGCGGTGGGGCCGCGGGCTCCAGGCGTACGGGGGCGGGCTCGCGGGGCGCGGTGGGTGCGGGGGTTTCCCTCGGGTGCCGGGGTACCTGGCGCGCCGGGAGCGGGGGCGCGCCGCGGCGGGCGGGGCGGGTGCTGCCGGGGCAGGCGAGGCGCGGGGGCGGGCGAGGCGCGGGGGCGGGCGAGGCGCGGGGGCGGGCGAGGCGCGGGGGCGGGCGAGGCGCGGGGGCGGGCGAGAGGGTTCGGACGGGCCCGGGGTCGTATCCGGTGGAACGCGGGCTACACGAGACGGACCGGCTTCTCCGGGCGGATGCCCGTCGTCGTGAGCCAGGTGCGCAGGGGGCCCGGGTCACCGTCCTCCGTGAGCGTGAGCACCCGGGTGGTGAGATCGGCGCAGCGCTCGCCCTTGATCAGGAGCGCGGGACCGTCCAGCCAGTCGAGACCGGGTGCGGCGCCCGCCGTGTCGACCGCCGCACAGCAGACCATCGCGGTGACGTGGTCCGCGAGCAGCTCGCGGCCCGTGCGCGGGGGCTGCAGCGGGAACAGGGGCAGCGGATCCGCCCCCCAGCCGTTGAGCGTGTCACCCGCGCTCCTGGCGACGGGCGCGACGGCGGCCGCCTCCTCACGGGCGACCTCCGCGCTGATCCCGGCCGCGAGATGCTCACCGGCTTCCTCGCCCTCTTCGGCGAGATGCCCCATCACCCGCGCGAGCGTGGGACCGTCGGGGGCGGCCGAGGGGGCCACCCCGAGCCCGTCGAGCACACGGTGGAGGCGGGCCGCCTCCGTACGCCATTTGCGGTCGACGACCTCCTCCGGATACTGCCGCCAGTCCACCGGGGACCAGTCGGGTCCGGTCTCGGCGGGTCCGCCGTGGAAGAGACGGGCGGCGAGCAGCGACGCGGCCTCGTCGACCAGCCCGGGCTCCTCCAGCAGATCGCACGCGGGCCGCTCGCCCAGACGGGAGGCGAACCCCTCGGCGAGGCGATCGCGGCGGGACAGCTCGGTGAGGGCGGAGACGACGCCGGCGTCCAGCCGGGAGGGCCAGCGGCCCATGCGCCAGGCGGGCAGCGCGACGCGGGTCAGGAGCCGGTCCCAGCCCGCGTACGCGAGGCCGACCTGCTCCTGGGCGACGATCCGCAGTCCGTAGTCCACGGTCTGCGCGCGCTCGGAGGCGGCGGCGGCGACCCCGCGCTCCATCTCGGCGGCAGCCGACTGACAGCCGCGCAGCAGCAGCCGGGCGACCCGGCCGACAAACCCGAGCGCCGCCCTCCGCAGGGGGCGCAGCGGTCGTATCAGGCCCGGTGCGGGGCTCTCCGCGACGGCGAAGGCCGCGTCCAGGCCCCGTACGAACCGGCGGGCCGCGGCTATGTCGGGGTGTGCGGACGCCGCCGTGCCGGCGACCACCGGGGCGAGCAGGGCGCGCAGCTCGGCGACCCGCATCCACCACAGGAACGGCGAGCCGATGACCAGCACGGGCGCCTCGGCCGAACGCCGCCGGCGCCCGCTTCGTATCGCCTGGGGCAGGGCGTGGGCCGGGTGGGTGCGGTCCTCCAGCCAGCTGTCGCAGTCCGGGGTGAGCGCCAGCGCGGAGGGCGCGGGCACCTCCAGGCGCTCCGCCAGATCTCTGACCAGGCGGTACAGATCGGGCGCCGCACGCTCGGAGACCTCGACGGTGGGGCTGAGCGCCGGGCTGGCCCGGACGATCACCGCCGCGACGGCCGCCGCGATCAGCAGCACGGCCACCGCGACCACGCCCGCGACCACCCGCGCGGTGTCCCAACTCCCGCCGCTCATATGGCCGGTGACACCACCCGCGAGGAGCACGACGGCAACGGCCGCGGGCAGCAGCGCCACGGCCACCGCCCTGCTGCGGACGCGCAGCACGGCCAGCGCCCGTGAGCGCGCGGCCAGTGCACCGATCGACTCATCGATTCCGGTAGCTGACACGATCGGTCCTCACCCCCTCTGCCCTGCGACGGTGTAGGTGTACTCCCCCACTGTGGCACCCGCCACCGACATCGCAATGCCGGTGGGCCAAGTGCCGGAACGCCTTCGCCGCACCATAGTTGGGGCTTCGGCGGCCGTCATCCGGATGGCTCAGCGTCACTCGATGGAATGGCTTCGGGCAAAGGTGATGACGGGATTCCGACAGTGTGGGTTCAGTACAGGACTGTGCGGACGCGCCATCCGGCACGGGCACGGAGTCCCGCACGGGCACGGAGTCCCGCACGGGCGCCGGATTCAGCACCGGCGCAAGCTGCGGTGCCGGCGCGGGATGCCGTTCCGACGCGGGCTTCCGTTCCGACGCGGGATGCGGCGCGGGCGCGGGTCGACGGCGGACGGTCCCGGGCCCGGGATGCCCGCCGGGTCCCCGGCCCCTGAGGTACGCGGAGTGCCCCGGGGTCATGAGGTGCCCGGGAGCCCTGAGGTGCCCGGGGTGCGGCGGCTGGGCGGGGCTCACCGGGTTCCCGGGGTACGCGGCGCACACGCGGTGCGCGGCGCCCGTGAGCCCGCTGAGCGGCGGCTGAGGCCCCCGGTCCGAGGCGCCCGCGCATCCCGTCGGCACCCCTCGGTGCCGGGCCGCCCGCGCCAGGACCGCGTGGACCGGCGAACCCGCGGCCCCGGGGCGCCGGAGGTCCCGGCGCACGTCAGGGCCCGGCGCGCGGGGCCTATCCCTCCGCGACCGCGCGGGCGATGTCGGTGCGGTGCTGGGACCCGTCCAGACGGATTCTGCCCACGGCCTCGTAGGCCCGCTCCCGCGCCTGACGCAGGTCCTTCCCCGTCGCCGTGACGGACAGGACCCGCCCGCCCGCGCTGACGACGGCGTCGCCGTCGCGCCGGGTCCCGGCATGCAGAACGTACGCATGGGGCGCATCCTTCGCCGCGACGTCGTCGAGCCCCTCGATCGGATCACCCGTACGGGGGGTGTCCGGGTAGTTGTGCGACGCGACGACCACGGTGACGGCGGCCTCGTCGCGCCACCGCAGCGGCGGCTGGTCGTCGAGGGTGCCCTTGGCCGCGTGGAGGAGTACGCCCGCGAGCGGGGTACGCAGCCGGGCCAGTACGACCTGGGTCTCCGGGTCGCCGAAGCGCGCGTTGAACTCGATGACCCGCACACCGCGCGAGGTGATCGCGAGACCCGCGTACAGCAGTCCGGCGAACGGCGTACCGCGCCTGCGCAGCTCGTCCACGGTCGGCTGGAGCACGGTCGTCATGACCTCGTCGACCAGCTTGGGGTCGGCCCAGGGCAGCGGTGAGTACGCGCCCATGCCACCGGTGTTGGGGCCCTCGTCGCCGTCGAGCGCGCGCTTGAAGTCCTGGGCGGGACTGAGCGGAACGACGGTTTCGCCGTCGGTGACGGCGAAGAGGGAGACCTCGGGGCCGTCGAGGTACTCCTCGATGACGACTCGGCCGCAGGCGATCGCGTGCTCGCGGGCGGCGGCGAGATCGTGGGTGACGACGACGCCCTTCCCGGCGGCGAGACCGTCGTCCTTGACGACATAGGGGGCGCCGAAGGCGTCGAGGGCCTCGTCGACCTCCTCGGAGTTCGTACAGACGTAGCTGCGGGCGGTGGGCACTCCGGCCGCCGCCATCACGTCCTTGGCGAACGCCTTGGAGCCCTCCAGCCGGGCCGCCTCGCGGGAGGGGCCGAAGCAGGGGATCCCCGCCGCGCGCACGGCGTCGGCGACCCCGGCGACCAGTGGCGCCTCGGGCCCCACGACGACGAGCCCGGCCTCGATGCCGGTCGCCAGGCGGGCGACGGCGTCGCCGTCGAGAGCGTCGACCGGGTGCAGCTCCGCGATCTCGCCGATGCCGGCGTTGCCGGGCGCGCAGTGCACAGCGGTGACGTCGGGGTCGAGGGAGAGAGAGCGGCACAGGGCGTGTTCGCGGGCGCCGCCGCCGATGACAAGGACCTTCACGGGCGCCAGCCTAACCGCCGCCCGCCACCGGCCTGTACGGACCTCCTCACCGGCCCTCCTATTCGTTTGTGTATTCCTCCACCACGGTCGCGCCCAGCTCGCGCACGATCAGGTCGTGACCGGAGAGCGCCGAGTCCACGAGATCCGGGTCGTCGTCCTCGGGCACATCGTCCTCGGGGGCGACCGGGGGCGAGGTGTGCGCCTGGGCGTCGGGGGCGGAGCGCGGGGGGCCGTCGGGCCGCTGGAGGGCGGACGGAGCGGTCTGCTGTACGGGGGAGGGCGGGCCGCCGGGGGCGTACGCCGGGGAGGCGGGCGGCGACGCGGAAGGCCGGGCCGAGGCGGCGGGCTGGGCCGGGCGGGGCGCGCCGCCTCCGCCCGGGCCGGCGGGTCCGCCGTGACCGCCCGGTGCTCCCTGGCCCGAGGGGCCGGCGGGGGCGTGCGGGGCGGCCTGTCCCGAGGGGGCGCCGTAACCGCCGGGTCCGCCGGGGCCCGAGCCCGGTCCGGGGCCGCCGGGGCTTCCTCCGGCACCGCCCGAGGGGTCGACGATCGCCTCGACCTTCCACTGCACGTTGAACTGCTCGGCGAGAGCCTGTCGCAGCACCTCCTCGCTGCCGCTGCTCGCGAAGTTGTCCCGGGCTCCGGCGTTGATGAAGCCGAGTTGGAGGGTGGTGCCGTCGAAGCCCGCCACCTGCGCGTTCTGGCTGAGCAGGATCCAGGTGAAGCGGCGGCGGTTCTTCACGGCCTCCAGGATGTCCGGCCACATGTTCCGGACCTGCCCGGCGCCCTGGGCCATACCGGGCGAGGGCGCGGAGGCCGGTGCGGACGGGGGCGCGGGGGCCGCCGGGGGCTGCTGGGCGGGGGGCTGCTGGGCCGGGGGCCGGGCGCCCTGTCCCGGGGCGGACGCGGTGGGCCAGCCACCGGGGCGGCGACCGGCCTCAGCGGCGGGCTGCTGGGGCTGCGCGGGCGCCTGCCCGGGGGCCTGTGCGGCGGGCTGCTGGGTGGCGGGCTGCTGGGTGGCGGCGGGCCAGGCTCCCGGTCGCTGCGGCTGCTGTGCCTGCGGTGACGGTGGCTGCTGGTGTTGCGGCTGCGGCGGGGCGGCGGGCGCGCCTTCGGGTGCGGCCGCTCCGGGCCGTACACCGGGCTCCCGGACCGGCTCCCTGACCACCGGACCGTCCGGACCGGGCATGTGCGGGGCGGCCTCGGGCCCGGGGACGTACCCCATGGCGACGGTCCCGGGGCCGGCTCCGGTCGCCGCGGGTGCCATCCCCGCCGCGGGCCCGGTCGCCGGCGGACCGGCGGAGAACGCCACCGCAGCCGCCGCGCCTCCCCGCTCCAGCCGCTCCAGCCTGGCCTGCGTCGAACGCTCGTCGTCGAAGGCGGCGGGCAGCAGAACCCGCGCGCAGATCAGCTCCAGCTGGAGCCGCGGCGAGGTCGCACCGCGCATCTCGGTGAGCCCCGCGTTGACCAGATCCGCGGCACGGCTCAGCTCGGCCGCCCCGAAGACGGACGCCTGCGCCCGCATCCGCTCGACCACATCGGCGGGGGCGTCGATCAGCCCCTTGTCCCCCGCGTCGGGCACCGCCGCGAGGATCACCAGGTCCCGGAGCCGCTCCAGCAGATCGGCGACGAAGCGCCGGGGGTCGTTGCCGCCCTCGATGACCCGGTCCACGACCTCGAAGGCCGCGGCTCCGTCCCCGGCCGCGAAGGCGTCCACGACCGAGTCGAGCAGCGATCCGTCCGTATAACCGAGGAGGCCGGTGGCCATGGCGTAGGTCACACCCTCCTCGGTCGCGCCCGCGAGCAGCTGGTCCATGACGGACATCGAGTCCCGGACCGAGCCCGCCCCGGCCCGTACGACAAGAGGAAGCACACCGTCCGCGACGGGGATCTTCTCCCTGCCGCACACCTCGCCAAGGTAGTCCCGCAGGGTGCCGGGCGGCACGAGCCGGAAGGGGTAGTGGTGCGTACGCGACCGGATGGTGCCGATGACCTTCTCGGGCTCGGTGGTCGCGAAGATGAACTTGAGATGCTCCGGCGGCTCCTCGACCACCTTCAGCAGAGCGTTGAAGCCCTGCGGGGTGACCATATGGGCCTCGTCGATGATGTAGATCTTGTAGCGGCTGCTCGCCGGCCCGAAGAACGCCTTCTCCCGCAGGTCACGCGCGTCGTCCACACCGCCGTGGGACGCCGCGTCGATCTCGATGACGTCGATCGACCCCGGCCCGTTCCGGGCGAGGTCCCGGCAGGACTGGCACTCCCCGCACGGCGTCGGCGTAGGCCCCTGCTCACAGTTCAGACAGCGCGCCAGGATCCGCGCGCTGGTCGTCTTCCCGCACCCTCGCGGCCCGCTGAACAGGTACGCGTGGTTGACCCGGTTGTTCCGCAGGGCCTGCTGCAACGGGTCGGTGACATGCTCCTGCCCGATGACCTCGGCGAACGACTCGGGGCGATAGCGGCGGTACAGCGCAAGGGACGACACACCTACGAGGCTATCGGGCCCCACCGACAGCCGTCCCCCACCCGCACCTCTCCCCGCCCCCAACGCAAGGGCCCCCCACGCACCCGCCAGAGCCGACCTACCCTTGCTGCCTTCCGGCCCTGGGGGAGTTCAGTCAGATAGCGCCACGTGAGGGGCTGCGCACAGGGTACCCGATCCACAGGGGTGGGAACGAGTTCGCTAGCACTCCTCAGCGTCTTGTATTGTTTGCGGCGGAGGATTCGCCTAGTGGCCTAGGGCGCACGCTTGGAAAGCGTGTTGGGGGCAACCCCTCACGAGTTCGAATCTCGTATCCTCCGCCAGTGCCTCACCGGGCACGATGTCGAAGGGCTCCACCGTTCGCGGTGGGGCCCTTCGACGTGCGTGGTCTCAGTTCTGGTCTCAGTTGGCCCAGCCCCCTGGACCGCGCCTTCGAGACTTCAGCGCCCGAACGGCTGATCACCTGCGGTCCAGGCGGCAGAATGGGGCTGTTTCTGGTTCGCCGCCGCGTCCCGCTGTTGACGTCCGCGGTCTCGGCAGAGGGAAGGAGTGGGACGCCTCACAACGTCTCCCAACGATCAGTGCCTGCGTGACCCCGCGCAGCGCCCGCACGGAGCACGTCGCGTCCACCACAGCTATGACCACAGCCCCGCAGACCAATCTTGAGAAGCTGTTGGCAAGGCTCATCGACCGTAAGCCGGGAAGGTCGGAGGCCACTCTCCAGGCGGACGTGCGCAACCTTCTCCTGGATGGCGGGCTGAACCTTGGGGACGATGACCTAGACGAGGTAGTCGTCAACCTGGAGGCTCAGGTCGGCGACCGCCGCCGTATCGACATCGAGATCGGCTACACAGCGATCGAGACCAAGAAGGACCTGAGGAGTAAGAGCGTCCTCAAGGACGCCGAGGAGCAGCTGGCCGGCTACGTGTTCACTCGGACCGAGCAGGTAGGCCAGCGGTATGTCGGCGTCCTGACTGACGGCGCAGACTGGCGGGCCTACAGCCTGTCGGGGGACACGCTGGTACAGGTCAGCCGTTTCGAGGCGAAGGCGCGCACTGCCCCCACAGAGCTGCTCACGTGGCTGGAGGGCGTCCTCGCCACAGCAGTAGGGATCCGGCCTACACCGGAGGCAATCGAGTCGCGCATGGGCGTGGAGAGTGCCTCTCACCAGCTCGACAGAGCCACACTGGCCGCGCTCTACGCTCAGCACAAGGATGAGCCAACCGTAAAGCTCAAGCGCGAACTGTGGGCTCGCCTGCTCCGCAGCGCCCTGGGAGCTCAGTTCGAGGACAGTGACGAACTGTTTATCGAGCACACATTGTTGGTGAACAGCGCCGGGATCATCGCACACCTCGTCCTCGGCATCGAAGTGAAGGACGTTCAACCTGCGACTCTGGTCAAGGGGCAGCTGTTCACCCAAGCGAACATCTTCGGCGTCGTCGAGTCCGACTTCTTCGGTTGGATCATCGAGGTACCTGGTGGGGAAGCCTTTGTGCGCACGCTCGCCCGGCGCCTTGCCCGATTCTCCTGGGCAGAGGTCGAGCACGATGTCCTTAAGGTCTTGTACGAGTCGGTCATCGCGCAGGAGACCCGGAAGAAGCAGGGCGAGTACTACACCCCCGACTGGCTGGCCGAGAAGGTCATCGCAGACACCATCACGGACCCGCTCAACCAGCGTGTAATGGACCCATCCTGCGGCTCTGGGACGTTCCTCTTCCACGCAGCGCGCCGGTACCTGGAGGCCGCCGACACAGCTGGCCAACCGCTGAAGGTTTCACTCGCACGACTGACCGACTACGTGGCAGGTATTGATCTCCACCCTGTCGCAGTCGCCCTCGCGCGAGTGACCTACCTACTGGCCATCGGGCGTGACCGACTTATTTCGGACGAGCGTGAGCACATAAGAGTCCCGGTCTACCTTGGAGACAGCATCCAGTGGCAGCAAAGGACTGATCTAATCGATCACGGGCATCTCGTGATTCGCACTGGCGCTGGCGGGAAATTCTTCGAAGATGAACTGAGGTTCTCCGAACACTTGCTCGCAGATGCTGGCAGATTCGACAGCATTGTCAACGAGCTAGCCGACAAGGCAGCCGACCGGCCTAAAGGAACCACTCCCTCGCTAACTGCGATGTTCAACCGTCTCGGCATCTCGTCGAAGGAGGACCAGGAGGAGCTGACAAACAACTTCCGACTGTTGTGCGATCTCGTTGACGAGGGGCGCAACCACATCTGGTCCTACTACGTACGCAACCTTGCCCGACCCATGTGGCTCTCGCGCGTAGAGAACCGCGTAGATGTTCTGGTAGGTAACCCACCGTGGCTGTCGTACCGGCACATGCCCAAGGACATGCAGAAGCTGTTCAAGGAGATGTCCCAAGCACGCGGCCTGTGGCGAGGCGACGAGGTCGCCAGCCATCAAGACCTATCCGGCCTGTTCATTGCCCGTGCCGTCCAGCAGTACCTGCGCGAGGATGGAACGTTTGCCTTCGTGGTGCCTAATCCCGTGCTCGATCGCCCCTACTGGTCTGGATTCCGCGCAGGCGACTTCCAGGATCCGGAAGGTCCTGCGAAGGTCGCGTTTTCCGGTTCATGGGATCTGCGTCGACTGAGGCCACACTTCTTCCCGCGTGGCAGCGCCGTCATCTTCGGTCAGCGTATCTCCGTAGAGATTGGCGAGGCGGCACAGGGAAATAATCCAGTACCGCTTCCCAAATCCACCGAGCGCTGGATCGGAAAGATTGCGAAGTCTGCCACAAAATGGGCAGAGGTTGAGAAGTGGGTCAAGCGCGAACAGGCAGAGCTGAAGTACGTGGGGGAGGACTTGATCACGTCACCCTACAAACCACGCTTCATCAACGGTGCCACGATCTACCCGAAGTACCTTTTCTACGTGGTACCCCAGAAGGCCAATTCCTTGGGGCTGGGCAGCAATCGCGTTGCCGTCCGATCTGAGCGCACCAACCTGGAGAATTCCCCTTGGAAGAACCTTCCGGATTTGGAAGGCATCGTCGAGAAGGAGTTCATTCGGCCCGTTCTACTCAGTGAGAACGTGTTGCCCTATCGTCTTCTGTCACCAAAGAAGGCAGTTCTGCCCATCGAGGGCAACAATACGCTTCTGCACGGGGAACACCCGCATCTGGACAGGTACCCCGACATGGCCAAGTGGTGGCGTCAGGCAGAGGAACAGTGGCTCGCGCACCGCAGCAGCGAGCGACTGACCCTCCTGGAACGCCTCCAGTTTCATCGCGGCATGTCGACGCAGCTTCCTGGCACTCACCTCCGGGTTGTATATGGCAAGGCTGGCATGCACGTCACCGCAGCCCTCCTTGACGACCCTGGCGTGATCATCGACAACACGTTGTACTGGGGCACGGTAGCGACGCGCGAGGAAGGCATGTACCTCACTGCCATTCTCAACACCCCAGCCCTAACAGAAGTCGTGCGTCCCCTCATGGCGTACGGCAAAGACGAACGCCACATCGACAAGGCCGTCTGGCAGCTGCCGATCCCTCTTTTCGACCCGCTAGACCCCATTCACAGCCGACTTTCCGAGTTGGGTACTGCCGAGGCCGAGCTTGTAGCCCAACTTGACCTCGACGAGACGAAGAGTTTCGTGAAGCTCCGCCAGGTCCTACGTCAGGCCATCGTCGACTCCCCAAACGCCGAGGAGCTCGACCAATTGGTACGTCTGCTCTTGGAGTAGTCGGGAGCGGCACCGATTCCAGTTAACTTGCGCTGGGCTGACCTGGCAGGCCAGCCCAGCGCAATTTCGATTACCACTCGTCGGTGTCGCCGTACTTTCCCGGATGCCGTGCGCGGTCCACAGCCTGTGCACAGGCTTCGACGAAGGCCGCCTCGACAGCCGTTGTGTCCGTGCCTCGCACCTGGGCCTCGACCTCCTGGCCCGTGCCGGCGCGTCGGGCCGTGCGCCAGGCTGAGGCGCGGTCGGTGTAGCGGTCGGTCTCGAAGTCCCAGGCCGGCACCGACCACTGCTCCGAGACACCGGTTGCTGCGCGTTCCCCGCCGGGGAGGAACAGGGCTCGGGCGTGGAAGACCTCGGCCCGCTCCGGTACACGGTCGCGGATGGGGCTCGCGCCGCCGAGGCCTTGGTGTTCCCAGCGCCAGCGGTCCCACTCCTCGACCTCGGCGGTGTGGTCGGGCCAGTCCTGGCTCCAGCGTGCGACGACCTCGTCGGCGTGCTCGCGGTGGAGGAAGGGCACGCGCCGCTCGCCGAGGCGGGCGACGTGGACCGACAGCTCGGCGGGGACGGGACTCTGGCTGGTCTCCGGCGCAGCACTTCCTGTGGTCTCGTCCGTACCCCACAGGAGGCCGCCGACCTTGGCCGCGGTGTCTTTGAGTACGCGGCTGGTCAGGTGCTGGTAGCGGCGGCGCATCCGGGCGGATTTGCCGGGTTCCCAGCCCATGATGGCGTCGACGACCGCGTCGGGGACGCCGAGGATGAGCAGCACCGTGGCCGCGGTGTGGCGGGCGTCGTGGAGGCGGGCGTCGCGAACGCCAGCGGCTTTCAGCAGCTCCTTCCACTTGTGGTAATCCGTGTTCGGGTTCAGGGGCTCGCCGGTGGGCGAGGTGAACACGTATCCCTTCTCCGTCCACAGGTCACGGGCACGGGCTCGCTCGCGGGCCTGCTTCTCGCGGTGCTGGCGCAGGAGCTGGAGCAGCTCGTCCGGGGCTCCGATGGGGCGCTGACCCGCTCGGGACTTGGCGTTCTTCGTCTCTCGGCGGGTGTTGATCTTCTGGGGGCAGTAGCCGGGCTTGCGTCCGCAGCGGTCGCCGCAGCCGTGCTTGTAGCGGGGCCGCAGTCGGCCACGGCGTACGCGGATGACGCCGAGTTCGAAGTCGACGTCGTCCCACTGCATGCCGAGGACCTCGCCCTGGCGCAGGCCGAGGGCGAGTGCGATGACCCAGCGGGCGGTGTTGCGGTGCTTGCCCGCTTCGGCGAGGAGGCGTTGGACCTCCTCGACCGTGTACGGCTCGACCTCCTCCTCTTCGACCCTGGGGGCCTTGGCGATGGAGGCGGGATTCGAGGTGAGGTGCTTGCGGCGTACGGCCTCGTTCAGCGCCGTGCGGATCGTGCGGTGGGCCTGGTGAGCGGTCCCCGCGGCGCTACCGTTGTCCTGCATCTTTTTGTAGAAGCGCTCCAGGTGCTCGGGGTCGAGCTTCTCCAGGCGGTGGGCGCCCAGGCCGGGGATGAGGTGGTGGTAGACCGCTACCCGGTAGCCGTCGATCGTGTTCTCCGAGACGTGTGCGGCGGCGATGTTCTCGACCCAGTGGGTGAGCCACGTCGTCACGGTCCAGGACTGGCCGGCCTTGCGGACCGCACCCTTGTCGCGCTGGCGTTCCAGCTCGCGGACGACCTTGGTGACCTCGGGGCGGGTCTTACGGCTGACGTGACGCCGGTCCGGGGCCCCGTCGTCCTTGACCCCGACGGTGACGCGGCCGTGCCAGCGGCCGTCCTTGCCGAGGTAGATGGATGAGGCGCCATTGGGCTGGCGGGACTTCTGGGGTTTCGTGGTCTTTGCCATGTGCGCCCTGTTCAGGCCACAGGGCGGAAGTCCGTGGCCTGGGGACGGCGGGCTAGGAATTCACCGACTGCCTCGGCGGGTATGCGGCGCAGGCTGCCGATCTTGACGGAGCCGATTTCTCCGGACGCGACATACTCGTACATCTTCGTGCGGCCGATGCCGAGGCGGCGGGCGGCTTCGGTGACGGTGAGGCCGACGAGGGTGGTGTCACCGCGGTCGGCGCCGCGTGCGGCTATGAGCGCGTGGAGGCAGTCCTCGGGGACGTTGAGGAGCTGGGCGATCTGGGCAAGGGGCAGGGTGGTGCTCTGCGGCAAGGGAGGCTCCTTGACCGGCGGGCGAGGGCGGCAACCCAGGCAGCAATGCCGGTCGATCGTTGGTATGGCGGTTGTGGGATTTTCAGGGGGCACGGGGTCGTCGGCGTTCGCAGCGCCGGTTCGGCCGTGGTGGAGTGGCTACTGGGCGGGAGGCTGTTCGGAGTCGGCGTTCGGCCACATCCGGTCGGGGCCGAGCCAGCTTTGCAGCTTGCTGCTCGCGCCGCGGTGGTGGCGGAATTCTCCGGCGGAGGCGACTTCGAGTTCGTGCATCAGCAGGACCTTGACCATGTCCGCCTGGTCGGGGTGGGCCTTCGCGTAGTCGTCGAGCTCGGCCATGATGCGGTCCTGGGCCTTGCCCAGGGTGCGCCACTCCTTCCACTTCTCGACGTACTCGCCGACAAGCCGTCTGACCTGGGCGTTCATCAAGCCGCCCGGAGGGCTGGTCAGCTCGTCGAGGGGGAGGTCGAAGACTTTGGAGAAGCCGAGCGCTTCGTCGAGGTTGACCCGGCGGCGTGGTTTGCCGCTCTCGATGCGCCAGATGGCGGACTGGTTGATCGGGTGGCCGGCCTTGGTCATCTCCTCGGCGAGTTTCGCCGTGCTCCAGTCGCGGACCTCGCGTTCCATGCGGATGCGCTCGGCCACGTGGTTCTCGGGTTCCGGCCGGTCCGTCCCGGCGCGGGCGGCGCCGTCTTCACTGCTCATCGGGCGCATCTCCTCTCGCTGTGGGCTCGGGCCGATGACGAATAGCTAACACCAACCCAATATGCATTGCAAGCCATTCCCATTTGAATCGTTGCTGGTAGTGTTGCGGATGCCCCTGATCGGGGGCGGACATGAAGAAGCCCCCGGCGCCTGCGAGCACCGGGGGCGAAGCAGAAACCCCACAACCGCCATACCTAACGATTCGCCGGCCCGGCCGGGGTTGCCGCCCCATATGGCCTGCCGGGTGAGGAGTCCTGTGCACGAGGGTACGTCTCCGCCTGCCCAGATACCATCCCGCTCCCAGGAGCCCCCTGCCCCGGCTTACGGATCGCAGATGGAGCCGCCCTTCAACGTGGACGCCGAGCGCGCGGTGCTCGGTGCCTGCATGCACGACAGCGGCATCATCGACACAGTCCGGCCTGCCCTAGGCGAGGACGCCTTCTACCGGCCGGCCCACGAGACCATCTGGCGCGCGTTGCTCGGCCAGCACCGCGAGGGAAAGCCGACCGATCCGATCGTCCTCACCGAGCTGCTCCAGCAGCAGGGTGACCTGCAGCGGATCGGCGGTGCCGTATACCTGCACCAGCTCGCCGACGCGCCTTACGGCACCGGCAGCGCGGAACACCACGCGGAGATCGTCCGCAAGAAGGCCGATCTCCGCCGACTGCTCACCTCGGCCGTACGCACCGTCCAGCGCGCACAGGAGCCCGGCGCCGACCCCGAGGCGATACGCAGCGAGGTCGAGGCGGAAGTGCGCGCGGAGCGCGAACGGGCACTCGCCTCGGGCCAGGGCCGCCTCTCCCGCTTCGCCGTCAATGGATGGGCCTTCGTGACGGAGAGCGGTGCGGACTCCGAGCCCTTGTGGGGCACCCGCGAGAAGACCGTCTGGGCCCCGGGCGAGAGCCTGATGATCGTCGGGCCGCCAGGAGTCGGCAAGACCACCCTGGCCCACCAGGTGGTCTTCGCCCGGCTCGGCCTCCAGGAAACAGTCCTGGAGATGCCCGTGGCCCCCAGCAGGCGGGTGCTCTACCTCGCCATGGACCGCCCCCGGCAGATCGCCAAGGCCATGGCCCGGCGCACCTTCCCTTGCGACGAAACGATTCTTCGCGATCGGCTCGTCGTCTGGCAGGGCCCCCTTCCCGCCACCCTCGACAAGGAGCCGGACCTCCTCTCCGACCTCGCCGCCGCCCACCAGGCCGACACCATCGTGATCGACAGCCTCAAGGACGCGGTCAGCACCATGGTCGACGACAGCCTCGCCGTCGCCTTCCACAACGCCCGGATGCGCGCCCTGCGCGAAGGCGTGGAGATCATGGAGCTTCACCACCAGCGCAAGGCCACCGCCGACGCACCGCGCGGCCAGCGGCCCGCCCTGGACCAGGTCTACGGCTCCACCTGGCTCACCGCCGGAGCGGGCAGCGTCCTCTTCATCACCGGACGGGCGGGAGACCCGGCGGTCACCCTGCACCACCTCAAGACCCCCACCGGCGAGATCGGCCCGCTCGACATCACCCACGACCACGTCCGTGGCACCACCACCGTCGACCCCACCAGGGACCCGGCCGTGCTGCTGCGGAACGCCCCGAACGGCCTGACCGCCCGCGACCTCGCCACCGTCCTGATCGGCGGAGGCGACCCCGAGCGCGCCGACGTGGAAAAGGCACGCCGCCACCTGGCCCGCCTCGTCGACAGCGGGCTGGCGACCAAGGCCGACGGCATCGCCGGCGGAGCCGGAGGCGGACAGCAAACCCGCTACTACCCCTCCGCCCGCCACCTCACCGCCGTCGGCTGAACCGCATCGGACCCACCGGGCGATCACGGACCCGTACACGCGGCTCTTGCTCTCAGACACCGCCGCGAACCGCTCACAGCGCACACGCGCACCGCGAAACCGCAGGTAGAGCGATCACACAAGCGTCCACGCCGTACACGCGCCCAAGCGATCACGCGCGGGGCCCCCCTTTAGAAGGGGGCCCGCGTGTACGCCCCCCGCGTGAACTCCCGTGTACGCACCCTCTCCCCCACTCGTACTAACCAGGAGCCCTGACTTCCATGGCCTCGTCCGCTATACCGCCCGCGCGCCCCGGCACCGGTCACCGAGTGACCAGTTGGGACCGCGCCGCGATCCTCTCCCTCGGCAGCGCCGCCTGCACCCTCTCGTACGACGCCCTCCAGCAGATGGCCGTCGCCATCCACGTCCGCGGACTCCTCACCTACCTGTTCCCGCTCGTCATCGACGGGTTCATCGCCTACGGCGTACGCGCCCTCCTCGTCCTGCGCACCGCCCCGTTCCGGGCCCGCCTCTACGTCTGGGCCCTCTTCGGCACCGCCACCTGCGCCAGCATCTGGGCCAACGCCCTCCACGCCGTACGCATCAACCAACAGAACCCGCCCGGCACGCTGCACCTGAGCGACCTCACCGTCGGCATCCTGTCCACCCTCGCCCCACTCGCCCTCGCCGGAGCCGTCCACCTCCACATCCTCATCACCCGCGAAACCACCACCGACACGACGCCCCGGCCGGTACCCCTCCCCGATCCGGAACAGCCCACCAGCGAACCAGCGACCACCACCCGACGAGGTGGGCGGCCGGCGGACGCAACCCTCGACGAATTGGTGGAGATCGGCCGGATCGCCGTCGCCGAGCACGGTCGCGTCTCCCGCTCCGTCGTCCTGCAAGCGATCAGGGACAAGGGCCTCAAGGTCGGCGGCGAACGGCTGACCGAGGTCATGAACACCCTGCGGGCCGAATCGGAGACCAGCCTCATCGACGGTTGACCGGCGCTCGACCGGAACAGACGGGGCGGTCGGAACCCTTCCGACCACCCCCGCCCCAGCAGCCCTCGCCGCGTCGCTTTCCCGCCTCGTCATCGTCTCCCGCTCTGGATGTCCACCGTGAAACACGACCCGCACACCCCGACCGCCGCAGAACACTCCGTCCCGCGTCCGGTGAAGTCGCCGAAGCTGCTGGCCCGTCTGCGGCGGGCGTTCACCAGCGTTGCCCCTGGCGGAGCCAGTAGTACCCCGAGTCCGACTCAAGGCCGGTCTTCGGGGATCTCCGCCCCGGAGGTGGCCGAGACGGCCCGGCGCCAAGGGGCGCCGGACCAGGGGTCCGGGGCCGAGGGCGGCCCCGAACCGGACACACTCCACGCCGTCCAGCAGCAGATCCTCCACCCCGCAACCATCACCGCGCCCGTGTGTGATGAGCCGACCGTGACGGCTGTCCAGCCTGCGATCCGTCGTTTCACCGGCACCAAACGCACCATCCGTGTCGGCCCGCTCCGCTTCACCGACGCCGAGCGCCTGCTCCTCCAGGAGGCCGCCTCCGAACACGGTTACAAGGGTGAATCGGGCTTCGCGGCGGACATCGTCCTCGCCTTCGTTTCCGGTCGCTTCACCGCCAACCTCCCGCTGTCCGAGGACCGCCGCCGCACCCACATGTTCCGCGCCCAGGTCCTGCGTCAGCTCAACCGCACCGGAAACAACATCAACCAGATCGCCCGCGCCCTCAACAGCGACCGGACCCCGCCCGACATCCGGCAGCGCCTCGCCGAACTCCAGGACCTGCTGGAGCTGATCGCCGAAGCCCTCCACCGGCCGGCCGATACCGGAACGGACCTCGCCGCGTGATCGCCGCCATCAAACCGGCCGGATCCAACACCCGCGGACTCCTCGCCTACCTCTACAGCCTCGACACCCACGACCAGCACTTCGACCCCCATATCGTCGCCGCCTTCGCCACCCTGGGCCTGCCCGACCCCGGCCGCGACGAGAACGCCACCCTCACCCAGCTCGCCCGCCACCTCGACGAACCCGTCCATCTCCGCAACAGCGAGTTCGGCAAGAAGGTCACCGACCACGTCTGGCACTGCCCCGTCCGCGCCGCACCCGAGGACCGGCACCTCTCCGACGCCGAGTGGGGCGAGATCGCCCAGCGCATCGTCGAAGCCGCCGGCATCGCCCCGCCCGGGGACGACCTCGCATGCCGGTGGATCGCCGTCCGCCACGCCGACGACCACATCCACATCCTCGCCACCACCGTCCGCGAGGACGGCCGCCAGCCCAAGCTCCACGACAGCGGCATCCGCGTCGGCGACGCCTGCCGCCAGATCGAGAAGGACTACGGCCTGCGCCGACTGAAGAAGGGCGACCACACCGGCACACGCGCCCCAACCCAGGCCGAGATGCACAAAGCCGCCCGCCTCGGCTGGGAACAGACCAGCCGCCGCTGGCTCGAAGACCGCGTCCGCGCCGCCATCCCCCACGTCACCGACACCGAGGAACTCCTCGCCTACCTCGCCGCCGACGACATCGCCGTCAAACCCCGCCGAGGACCCTCCGGAGACCTCCTCGGCTACGCCCTCGGCCGCCCCGGCGACCTCAACAAAGACGGCGAACAGATCTTCCACCCCGGCGGGAAACTCGCCCCCGACCTCACCCTCCCCAAACTCCGGGCCCGCCTCGAAACCACCGGCCCCGAGGAACACCCCGCCGCCCGCCGCACCCACCCCACCACCGCCTGGCACCAGGCCGTCGACACCCTCGACACCTTCCCGCACGGCCTCGCGGAAGACACCCACGCCCAGGCCCACATCACCGCACTCGGCGAACTCATCGAAGCCACCGCCCAGAAAGCCCCCACCCACCTCCAAGCCGAACTCCAAGCCGCATCAAAGGCGTTCGCCCGCGCCCAGCGGTCACAGATCCGGGCCGAGCACCACGCCGCCCGCACCCTGCGCACCGCCGCCCGGGACATCGCCCACACCGCCACCGGCCCCGACGGCAGCGCCCTCGCCGCCCTGGTCGCCGCACTCGTCTGGGCCGCGATCCTCTCCGCACGCTGGCACGAAGCAAAGGGCCACGCCCACCAGGCCGACGCCGCCCACCAAGCCGTCCAACACCTCCAGGCAGCGGCCGATCACGCCCTCGAACCCCAGCTCGCCGCCCTCGAACACCGCCAGCCCAGGGAACCCGCCCGCCGCGTCCTGGCCCGCGACATCCACGCCGCCATCCCCGACCACGCCGACCGCATCCTCACCGACCCCGCCTGGCCCGCCCTCGCCACCGTCCTCACCGACGCCGAAGCCCGCGGCCACCACCCACAGCAACTCCTGCGTGAAGCTGCCGCCCAACGCGAACTCACCACCGCCCGCCAACCCGCCCGCGTCCTCATCACCCGCATCCAGCACACCGCACGCAACCC
The DNA here is from genome assembly GCF_042873655.1 of Streptomyces sp. NPDC004609. Lineage (NCBI taxonomy): Bacteria > Bacillati > Actinomycetota > Actinomycetes > Kitasatosporales > Streptomycetaceae > Streptomyces > Streptomyces sp. NPDC004609. Next base: position 55,149 of record NZ_JBIALS010000032.1, read on the forward strand.
AGTAGCCAACCACCGCGCCGAAGCAGCCCGCAGCCGCTCCGTCGCCACGGCATCGATGCTCACCCATCAGGCCAGCGGTCTGCCGCCCGCCAAAGCAATCCCTCCGACCGGTCCACACCACAGGCCCCGCCGATAGGAGGGCCATGAGGGTAGGGGTGTTCACCGTGCCGGTGAACACCCCTACGGTGTAGATACCCATCAGCCCGAACCTGCCGTGGGCAGGGCAGGAGGGCCCTTCGGCGCGGGGTCTCCGCCCGGGACTGCGCAAGGCCGTCGTCGTACGTCTCAGGCTGCACCGCGCTGGTACCCGCGAGGCCCGGCCTATGGCCGAGTGGTCTCCTGCCCGCAGGCGCGCTCACGGCTGGGGCTGGAGTTCCCGGGGTGGGCGGGGTTGAGGAACCACTTCCGGGCGGAGACGAGCCACCAGGTGCCGCAGAAAGCGAGGACGACGCCGACCGCGATCGGAGCGTAGTTGAAGGTCTTCGCGGTGATCGGCGAGCTCTGCGGCAGCATGAACAGCACCGTGATCACCAGCACCCAGACGATGGCGACCGTGCCGACGACAGTGGACCAGGAACCGAGGTGCCACGGACCTCGTTCGAACCGGTTACCCATCCGCAGCCGGAGAAAGGTGGGGATCACGTAGGCGATATACAGGCCGATAGTCGCGATGGAGGTCACGGCCGCGTACGCGGTGCTGTTCCACAAGTAGGGCAGACCGAGGACGAAGGCCCCGCCGGTGGCGAGCCAGACGGCGTTGGTGGGGGTGCGGGTGGCGGGGCTGAGTTTGTGCCACGTCCGGGAGAAGGGCAGAGCGCCGTCCCGGGAGAAGGCGTAGATCATGCGCGAGTTGGCGGTTACGGACGCCATGCCGCAGAAGAGCTGCGCCACGATGATCACGAGCAGCAGCCACTTCCCGGCCGCCGCGCCCAGGGCGTCCATGAGGATCTGGGCCGGGGGCACGCCCGTGGCCGAGTCGAGGGCCCCTGCGTAGGACTGGATGGCGTAGGTGAAGCCGAAGAGGAGGACGAACCCGGCGGCGAGGGAGACGAGGATCGAGCGGACGATCCCCTTGGGCCCTGCGGTGGACGCGTCGATGGTCTCCTCGGTCATATGGGCGGAGGCGTCGTAGCCGGTGAAGGTGTACTGCGCCATCAGCAGCCCGATCAGCACCACGTAGACGCTGGAGGTGAAGCCGGTGTTGTTGACGAACTCGCCGAATACGAAGCCAGCCGACTGATGCCGATCGGGGATGAGCACCAGGGCGCCGCAGATGACGAGAACCCCGAGGATGTGCCACCAGATGGACACCTCGTTGAGGAAGGCGACGATCCGCACGCCGAAGGTGTTCAGGACGCCGTGCAGGGCGAGGATGATCCCGAACAGCGTGATGGTGTGAGCGGGCGTGGCGGCGTAGCCGAACTGGAGATCCAGCAGGGCGTTGAGGAAGGTGGCGGCACCGAAGTCGATGCCCGCGGTCACGGCTATCTGGCCGAGGGTGTTGAACCAGCCGGTGAACCACGCCCACGCCGCAGCTGAGCGCTTCGGGGCCATCCGGTGCGCCCAGAAGTACAGGCCGGCGCTGGTGGGGTAGGAGGAGCAGACCTCCGCCATGGAGAGCCCGACGAAGAGCGTCATGAGGCCGACGAACAGCCAGCCCCACATGATCACCGCCGGACCACCGGTGTCCATGCCGTAGCCGTAGAGGGTCATGCAGCCGGACAGGATGGAGATGATCGTGAAGCTGACGCCGAAGTTGGCGCGGCCGGACATGGAGCGGGAGAGCGTCTGCTGATAGCCGAGTTGCTTGAGGCGTTCCTCGTCGGAGACGCGGGAGACATCGAGGGGCACGGGTTTCTGTCCTTCGTACGGAGGGGAAGGCTGGATTCAGTGGCGTCGGCGCCGCGGTGGGCTGTAGGCCCAGGCGCGGTGCCGAAGAAACAGGTCATGGGCCCGGCCGCAGTACGACCAGGGGACATGCGTGGCGTAGGGGCCGATCGCGTCGAAGACCTCCAGGGCCTCCGCGTGCCGGTTCGCGTACGACAGGGCATGGGCGAGGTAGTTCGCGTCGTCGGCGAAGCACGCGTGCGGGTGCGGTGCCCGGTAGCGCCACCACCGCTCCAGTACGTGGTCGGTCTGTGGGCAGTCGACCCAGGGGTGAATGGCCAGTCCGTACGCTCCTCGGTCCCGCTCCTGGCGGGACCGGTGTGCTTCCGCCAGGACGGTGAGGGGCAGGACCGCGATGGGTAGGCCCTGGGGAGCGATGGACGCCTGTTCCTCGGCCCACCAGGCCGCCTCGCCCTGCGCCCCGTGGTGCCGGGGGAGCAGATAGGTGAGCACCTCGTGGTGGGCCTCACGGTTCCAGGGGTCGCGCTGCTTGATCTCTTCCCAGATGCTGCCGAGCGCGTTCCGGTCGGGAGCGTGGGTACGCAGCAGCGCGAGCAGGACCACAAGCGGGGCCACGTCCTCCGGCCATGCGTTCAGCGCGTTGCGGCAGGTGGCCCAGGCGTCCTTCATCAGGGCCCACCCGGCGTCCCGGCCGGCGATCATCGCGCGCAGGGCCTGTACGTTCCCAAGGAGCGCCAAGGCGTGGGGTGAGCGGGGCTCGGCTCTCGCCCAGGTGTCGGCGAATCTGAGCCGCGCCCCGGCTTCCGCGAGGACCTGGAGGCGGAAGATCCGCCGGTCCCAATCAGGACCGGTGGAGATCAGTAGGTCGCGCGGGCCTTCCCAGCGCCCCATGGAGGCGTCTTCGAGTGCGCGCCGCAGTGCCTCGTCGCCCCGGGCCGGGTGGGTGTCAAGGGGTCGGCCGGACGTCATGCCCTCTCACCTCCGCCCGCGCTGTCGCGTTGTGACGGCGAAGGCCCGTCGCCCTGCCCAAGATCACGATCAGGCCGTTCCCCGGGCCTCTGGGCCAGTCGGAGCCGTATGTGATTGCGGGCATGGTCGCGAGGTCCGTATCCTGCTGGGCAACGCGTTGACGGAGACGAGTAGCCAGGGTTCACGCGAGCAGAGAGAGCCGCCGGTAGCTGGGAAGGCGGTCTCGCGCCCCGAGGCGAAGACCCTCCTGAGCGCGGGGAGGAACGGCCACATCCGATGGCCCCATGCCCCGCCGGCCGACCCCCGTGACCGGGTCCGAACGAGGCCGCCACCTGGTGGCGGCGAAAGTGCGGTGGTACCGCGAGTTCCCCTTCTCGCCCGCACTCCCAAGGGATCATGACGAAGTCCTTCGGAGGACCGAAATGATCCACAGCCGCGTACACGTCTCCGACCTGCGAGAACACGTTGGCCGTACCGTCTCCGTCTGCGGATGGGTGAACACCCTCCGCTTGCAGAGCAAGATGCAATTCGTCGTCGTACGGGACAGCACCGGCATGGTGCAGGTGACCCACCGGCGCGACGGCGGACCGCTGGAAGCCCAGCTCGAATCCCTCACCCCCGAGTCCGCCGTCCGCATCACCGGCCGCGTCGTCGACGCTGCCCAGGTCAAGCTCGGCGGCCTGGAGATCGTCCCCGAGACGGTCGAGATCCTGAACCCGGCCGCCACCCCGCTGCCGATCGACGAGCACACCGGTCTGGAGCAGCGCCTGGACTGGCGCTTCCTCGACGTACGCCGCCGGCCCGCCACCCAGCTGATGTTCGCCGTGCAGACCACCCTGGAGCAGGGCATGCGCGAGTACGCCTACGCGCAGGGCGCCACGGAGATGCACACCCCCAAGCTCATGGGCACCGCATCCGAGTCCGGTGCGGAGGTCTTCAAGCTCGGCTACTTCGACCGCAGCGCCTATCTGGCGCAGTCGCCTCAGTTCTACAAGCAGATGGCGATCTCCGCCGGGATCGACAAGGTCTTCGAGATCGGGCCGGTCTTCCGTGCGGAGCCGTCGTTCACCTCCCGGCACGCGACCGAGTTCACCGGCGTCGATGTCGAGCTGGCATGGATCGACGGCGTCGAGGATGTGATGGTGTTCGAGGAGCAGATGCTTGCCCATGCCATCGCGAAGGTGGCCGAGGCGCATGGTGAGGCGATCGCCGAGCATTTCGGCGTCGAGGTCACCGTCCCGACGACGCCCTTCCCCCGGATCACCATGGCCGAGGCGCACACGATCCTGCGTGAGGGCGGCTGGGACCCGGAGGGGATCAAGGAGGACCTGGACCCGGAGGGCGAGCGGAGCATCTCCGCCCACATCCAGAAGGCCACCGGGCACGAGTTCGTCTTCATCACCCACTACCCGGTGGGCATCCGGCCCTTCTACCACATGCGGGCGGCCGACGACCCGGGCGTGACGCTGAGCTTCGACCTGCTGTGGAAGGGCCTGGAGGTCACCACCGGCGCCCAGCGTGAGCACCGGTACGACGTGCTGCTGAAGCAGGCCGCCGAGAAGGGCATGAGCACCGAGCCCCTGCGGGACTATCTGAACGCGTTCCAGTACGGGTGCCCGCCGCACGGCGGTCTCGGCATGGGGCTCGGACGGGTGCTGATGGTCATGCTCGGCCTGGACTCCATCCGTGAGGCCAGCTTCCTCTTCCGGGGACCGAACCGGCTCACCCCGTAATCGGGCGGGAGCCGGGCCCCACGACACGGAGCGCTCGCCCGTGCCGTGGGGCCCGGCCTCAGTAGCGGACATGGCGCAGATCATGCGTCCACGCCTCGCCGGGGTTCTTGTCCCAGTAGGACCGCAGCGCCAGCTCCCGCTCGGAGAAGTAGCCCCGGTGGCACAACCCGCCGTGGGAGAGGGTGACGCTCATGGCGAGCGCCGACTCGGTGGTGACCCAGTGCGGCGTCAGGGCGTGACTCCACAGCTGGTCACCGGGCCGCATCGTGATGGACTGGCGGTCCGCCCGGTCGTGCTCGGGCGGGTCCTCGGCGGTGGTCTCCCCGATGACGGCCGCCTCGGCCGGCAGATGTTTGTCGGGGTCGAGGTAGCTGTGGAAGGTCTTGGTGCCGTGGACCTGCCAGACCAGGCCGTGCGAGTTGTCGTTGTGGTAGGTCGAGGACGCGCCTTCGGTGGAGAGGAACAGGATCGGCGCCAGGCGCTGCCAGGTGAAGCCCCGGGCGGACAGATGGGTGCGCCAGGGGATCATGACGTCTTCCTGGAAGCCGCCCAGGAGGTCGCCGTAGAAGCGGGTGAGGTTGAAGTGCACCAGCCGGAACGGCCAGGTGACGATCTCCTCGATCGGCGCGGTCCGGAAGGCGGCGGTGCGGTCCATCCGTACCTGCCAGTCCTCCTCCCCAAGGATCGTGAACCGGACTTCCTCGTCTCGCCGGAGGTGGTCGAGGAAGTCGACAGCGGGCAGGAACAGGTAGTCGAAGCGGAGGTCGAGCGGGAAGTTCGGCGGCTGTCGCCACCGCTGGGTGAAGTCTTCGGGTGTCGGGATCGTCATCGGTCGGTCCAGGGAGTCGTGGTGGTCGGTCCCGTGCTCACGCGGGCACGCTGCACGGCGCTTCGCGGTCGTCGGGCGTGGCTGAGGGGCGGCAGATAGCGGCACAGTCCGGGGTCACTCGGTCCTGCGCCGGATCGGTGAGGAACCGTCCGATCTCGGCACGCGCTGCGAGAACGCTGACCGACGCCTGGCCGTAGGGACAGCGCCGGATGCGGCCGTCAGCGGATACGTACGCGGTCGCCGAGCGGCACGGCCGGCGCTCGCCCGCGTTCGGCAGCTGAAGATCCCGCAGCTCATCGAGATAGCTCCGGTACCGATCGGACAGGTCGAAGTAATGCCCCAGTACCTCGGCGTCGAGCCACTGCCGTGCCAGATACTCCTCGACCGGCATGCCGTCGCGGCGCAGGGCATGCTCGTCGAGAACGACGGGGCTGAACTGGATCTCCACCCCGGCCTCGGTCACGAGGCCGCCCAGAGCCCGGCACTCGCTGTCGCCCAGGTTCCAGCAGGTGATGTGCAGGATCTTCGTCTCGGTGCTGATGGCGCGCAGCGTGTCGATACCCGAGGCCGCCGTACGGGTGGTGCGTCCCAGCATCATCGCGCCCCGGGAATCTGCGGAGACGGTCACATTGGCCAGGAGATCCGCCACGTGTGAGAGGGCGATCACGTCGGTCACGGTGCGGGCCGAGGTCACCATCGACACCGACATGCCGAACTGGTGGGCCAGTCGTACGAGCTGCCTGAGCTGCGGATGGTGGGTCGGCTCGCCGCCGGTCAGACACACCCCGTCCACGCCCGTCTCCTTCAGCCGGGACAGGATGCGGGTGTACGTCGGAGTGTCGAGGAAGCCGTGGGCCCGGTCGGCCCGGAAGCAGAATCCGCAGGCCACCTTGCAGTGCCCGGCCGTGGAGATCATCGCGGTACGGACGTGGCCGCTCATTGCACCCCCGTGTTGTCCCACACCGCGATCTCCACGGTGCTCGTGTAGAAGGCGCACATCTCGGGGTCCGGGGTGCTGCCGCCGATGAGGGCCTGTTCGTTGCGGGACGGTCCGCCGCAGATGGCGAGTGCCGGGCAGTTGCCGCACTCGGGGATCGGGGCGACCTCCTTCGCCACGCCGGCCAGGAGTCCGGGATCGGCCCGTAACTCGTCGAGGGTGTGCAGGAACGACGGCTCGGTGAAGTTGATGTCGCACAGGCTGACCCGGTTGCCGGGCAGCAGGGCGGCGTTCAGGCTGCGGTCGCCCTGCATGTGGTCGAACAGCATCGGCCGCCGGGTGTCGAGGGCCTGGAAGGCGCGGTCCAGGACGGAGAACAGCATTCCGCCCCGCGTCAGAGCGGTCTGGCGGGCCTCGTACAGTTCCCGCGCGAGGTCGGTGCCGTTGACCTGCCAGCGGCCCGCGGTCGGGATGGGCGTGTTGACGTAGATGAACTTCAGCCCGAGGTCGTCGATGATCCACCGGACGGTCTCGGCGAGGCGTCCGATGTTCGCGGCGGTCGGGGTGAGGTTGCAGCCCACATGCAGCCCGTCCGCCTCGATGAACCGGGCGACGTTACGGCGGATCCGGTCGTCCGCGGGCTGGCCGCCGAGGAGGAGACGGTGGGCGGAGTTGATGCCTGGAGGTCCATCAATGGAGATGCCGACCCCGTACTCGTACGCGACGAAGTGGTCGAGGGCTTCCTCGGCCAGACGGGCACCGTTGGTGACCACGGTGCGGCGCACCCTGGCCACGTCGTAACGGGCGGCGAGGGTGTCGGCGAGCTGATCCCCGTACCGCATGAGGTCGAAGCGGATGGTCGGCTCACCGCCGAACCACTGGATGGACACCTCTTCCTGGCCGGCGTTCTGCTCGAACAGGAACTCCAGCCCCTCCGAGAGCTCTTCCTTCGTCAGGTCCGGCTTGCCGCTGTTCGTATCGACGAAGCAGTAGGTGCAAGCCATGTTGCAGCGGTCGGTGAGGACCACGCGCAGGCCGCTGATACGGCTGGGAGCGCGGTCGAGGCCGAGGAGTAGAAGACGGTCGTGGAGTGCTTCGCGCCGGTCGGCCGCAGGGCCTCCAGGGGTGAAGCCGAGCCCGGCGAGGGCTTCATGGGTCTCGGTCGGGGGGACCCCGGCGAGGTCGTGGACCTCGCCGGAGTCGATGAACACACTGTCCAGCGCGACCGGGTCGAGGAGAACCGCTTCCCCATCCCGTTCGTACTGGAAGTACTTCCCCCACAGCATCCGGGGGACGGCCATGGTGGTCAGGCCGCCGCTTCCTCTTCGGCTATCCCGAGCTCGCCCATGACCGCACGGACGGTCTCCTCGGCGGCGGCCTGGAGCTTCGCGGAGGTGGCCGGCGAGCCGCCGTCGGCGAGGACGATCACGCCGGGCAGCGTCGGGTTCGGCGCGATAACCGTGATACCGGCCGGGTCGGCGCTGATGACCATGATCGCGTCCTTCAGCTCGACCCAGTCGGCCCGCTCCTTGAGGGCCTCGACGATGCGGCCCTGCTTCTCCTGGAAGGAGGCCCGCTCGCCCATCCATACGCCCGCCTTGGACTTGGAGTCCACGACGTCCGCGTAGATCAGGTGATCCTTCTTCTCTCGCCTGGCTTGAGGCATGGCTGATCCCTTCTATGTGTCGGATGTGCTGGAACGACCCCTTGGATCCGCCGGGGTCCGGCGGTTACCGCCCCACGGAGTGACGGATGGGGCGGCGCTCATCAGCTCCGCGGTGACCAGGCACCGTGTGGTGCCAGCCCTGGGGCCGCTGGCTGGCGGCCCTGGGCCACGGAGCAAGTTCTAGGGAGTGCCTTCACGCTCTCTGCGCGCGTTGACCAGGGCTCGGTGCAGCCCGTCGGGCGGGTTCAGGGTGCGAGGGCCGGTGGGCAGCCGGTACCAGTGGAGCCCGGGGCCGGTGGCGCGGTCCGCCTGTGGGACCACGACATGGCAGGTCAGCCCCAGTGCGACCGTCCCCGTTTCCTCCCATCGCGCCGCGATGCCGACCGGCGTCAGGAAGTACATCCGGGGCTCGCGCCCACCGTCGTCGAGGATGGCCGGCCCCATGGGCACTCCCTGCTCCTCGATGAGCGTCACGGCCCGGCGTCCCACGTCCTCGGGTGCACGGATGGCGTCCCACCACGTCCCGGCAGGACACAGCTCCGGCTCGCTACCGATAGGCATCCATCTCGGTAACCGTGCGGTCGAGATCGCGTCCGGCATGGGAAAGGCCCCCTCACAACTGGGTGTGAGAGGACCATTCCACGCACAAGGCGGGGGTGCGCGGACAAACTGTCCGCACCCAATTCACGCCAACTGGGCTTGCTGCTAATGCAGTTGTGTTATGCAACACCCGCCCAGGCGCCGAACGCGGACAGCTCGGTGGATGGGTGCACATCCATACGCAGCAGCGATCCGAGCGTTTCGCGCACGGATGGGTGGAATCGGGTGTGGCTGGGGGCGATCTTCCTCGCCTGTTTCAGCTCGGCGAACGCGCCGCCACGGTCCCCTTCCACCAGACGCGCGGACGCGACGTCGATGTGGTGGTGGCTGGATCGCTCGCCAACCGTCGAGGCCGGCGGCACCCATGGGGCTCCGCCCTGTCCCCATTCGGCGAGCCGGGCCAGTGCCTGCTCGCTGTCCCCGGTGTCGATCAGCGCGTGCACCGCGTGGATCCTGATGTTCGTCGGCCCGAAGCTCATCTCGTAGGCGAGGCTGTCCCTGTTGTCCGCCATGCTCGCGACCTGCTCGGCCTCGCGGAGGAACTCTTCAGCTCCCTCGGGGTTGTTCTCCCGGGAGTCCACCACCGCGAGCTTCAGCAGCAACGCTCCGTCGACCGCCAGCGCCTCATCGGTGTACGAGCGCTCCGGCTGAAGCCGCTCCAGCTCCCCTCGCAGCCCCTTGAGCTTGCGCCGGGCTGTCTCGGTCGCGCCCTGGCGCAGCATCGACCCCGCCACCAGGAAGCCAGCGGTGACCTGCATCAGCGGATCGCCGCTTCGATCGGCGGCCCACCGCACCCGTTCCAGGGCTGTGTTGCCCAGGTCGTGGTGCCCCATCTTGTGGGCGAGACTGTTGACCGCTCGATACGCGCGGGCCAGATGCCAGAATGCCTGCTGCTGTTCAACGCCCCTCGTGCCCAGCGCCACATGAGTCAGCTCAGTGATCACCGGGGGCAGCAAAGGCCCCATCGGCACGTACCGGGCATCCCGCCGGAGAGTCGCGATCTGGTCAACCTCGGAGGCGAGGACCGGCAGCGCTCGCGGCCGGATCTCCAACTCGTCGGGGGTGTCGAAGCACAGCAGAGTACGTCGCAGCTCCGGGATGACGGCATGCACCCCGTCCTCGGCTTCCGGGTCCCCGTAGTACGGCTGGCCCGTCAAGACCTCCGGGCCGAAGCGCAGTGCCCGCGCCAAGGCCAATATCAGACTCGGCGTCGCCCTCCGGACTCCGGATTCAAGCTTCTGGATCTGGCTGGCGGAGACCGCTACCCGCTGGGCAAGCTGCGCGGCGGACAGCCCCCGCGTCTTGCGTGCCACCCGGAGCCGGTCTCCCAGCATCAAGCTCTCGCCCACGTCGGCATCCCCTCGCTGAATGGAGCACTATCGCCAGAGTACGGACCGTGCACCACGCCCAGAAGGCCCATCACCAAGAGTTAACGCGCCAGTGGCCTGAGCTGGTGAACGAGCGATAGCCGACCCGAGGGGAACAGGAAGCCCTTCCTCGGCTGGGACAGCCGGGCTTCATGGCTCAGGTAGCCATCACAGGGCGGGCCTCGACGGGAAGCTCACATCGGCCTGCCATCCAATCTGCGCGGGCCTGGGACAGCTGCGGCAGGACCTCGTGTTCAAGTTCATCCAGACGGGCTCGAAGCTTCGCGATGACCTGAGCCAATTGTTCGGGACCAAGAACGGGAAGCCATACGCCATCGACAACCTGAAGGTTGACGTGGGGCACATCACGACCGTCCTGCTCATCCCAGAAAGGGTGAACAGACATGTAGGTGAACAGGGCATCGCCACCGGTCTGATCATCGCCGTCGAACTCCAGAGGCAGGACCACGCCATCGGAGGCGAGGTAGCAGCTGAGATCGACACGGGCGGGAGTCGGCCCACTATGGTCGTCCTGGCACCAGGGAGAGCGGGCGTGTGTCGCCCAAACCTCGGCAGGCGTCGCGACAAGGTACGACTGCTGTGTCGTGGTCGTCATGGCTCAGCTCTCCCTCTCTGACGCCTGCTCGGCTGCCTGACTCGCAGCATGGGCCGCTTCACACATTCCCCAAGTAAGCGCGCCAGCCAGCTGGGCGATGTCTTCTTTCGCGTCCGTACCCTGCTGAACAGAATTTTCGAGGCAGGCTTCAAAGGCGGGCTCGAAGGCAACAAGCATGGTGCCGAGGCGGTGGTCCAGTCGGATACTGATATCGCTGCGCACCGGGCGTCGATTCACATCGGCTCGCTGACGCTCGTGTCCCAGCATGGCTACGGCGTCCTCAATGCCCTGATGGGCTGCGCGCTCGATATCGATCGATCGGACGGATGGCAGCCGTGGATCGTCACCCTGAAGCCCGTACGTGCGGGCACGCGTCACAACCAGTTCAGCGACTTCGGCGCGGACAGCGGGAGCAGTGACGCGTTTCGGTTCTTCGCCGAGAAGTACCGCCAGTTCGTCACGAGTGACGCGCAGCCTTTCAAGGTGCCCAGTAAGACCATTGATCAACTCGTCGACCTGCGGCAGATCAAGTTCCGGCCACGTGCCGTCAGCAGAAAAGGCAACCCGGGGCCTGCCATCACCCCACTGGACAAGACCGAACCCAAGGATGGAATCCACCGAGGGGCCAGGGCCCAGGTAGCTGCCGCAGAGAGAGTACTCGGGGCCATGGTGACTATGGTCATGCGAACCGGCGTGATCAATGGGTAGTCCAGTGCAGAAGGTCCTGCCGTCAGGGCAGACCGTAGCGGTGGGCTGCACGGTACTGGAGGAGGGTACAAGAACTTCTTCAGTCGGCATGGGACCTGCTTCTTCCGAAGGTGAGCCGGGCCCTGGCATCTCTGCCCGCAGGCATCTGCCTACGCTCCGCCTGAAGGGGTGGTTTCACCGCCGAACTCATGGTGGCTACGAATCCCGATGAGCGGCTCTACTGAGAGTAGGCATACGCGATCGCGGGTGGTCTCAGTTCTGGTCTCATTCGGCCCCGTCCGGGCCCGTCCGGACGAGGTCGCCCCGAACGCTCCGCCCCAGGTCAGGACGAGTGCAACCTCCTCCGAACCCCCGTACGAACATTTGGAAAGCGTGTTGGGGGCAACCCCTCACGAGTTCGAATCTCGTATCCTCCGCCAGTGCTCTCACCGGGCACTAACGTCGAAGGCCCCGCTGCTCGCAGCGGGGCCTTCGACGTTGCCTCAGCCCTCGTTGTCCTGGTTTTTCTGCACAGGCAGCGTTTCTGAGGGCCCCAGATGGCTTCGGCGATCTTCCGGACTACGTCGTTGAGCATGCTGTCCGGCACATGGAGGTAATGACGCAGAGCGAAACCTCCCGAGCCGGACGCTTCCACGTGGGGCGTTCATCCGAGGGCCTGCCCCGGGCTCTGGATGCCTGGCGTGTCACCACCGCCGATGCCGATGTGACCGCCCATGTCGCCGTCTTCCTGGGTGGCGAACCTCGACCGAACGAAGGGACAGGAGGAACCGGCCTTGCCTACGAAGTGCCGACGCGCCGTGAGAGCGTACGCGTTCTCCTGTAACGCGCCCGGTTGACCCCCTGGGGCCACCACCCCGTCCGTGCCTGAGTCGGGCCACTCGGTCTCACCCGAACCTCCCGGGGGCCCTCGCCCCAGACACCACCGGCCGCCAGCACTGGTAAGGCAAAAGATACCCGGAGTATGGTCTTTTGTATGGCAACGAAAAAGATGACGGTGACGATCCCCGAAGACCTCCTTGAGGAGATCCGTGGGGAGGCGGCCGAGCGGGGCCTGTCGGCGTACGTGGCCGAGGCGCTGCGCTTCAAGCGCGACCGCGACCGGCTCGTGGAACTCGTCGACTGGCTGGAGGAGGAACACGGTCCGGTCACGGAAGGCGAACGCGCGGCGGTACGCGACGAACTGGACGATCTCGATGTCGAGCATGCGCGTCGCGCGGCCAGGCAGAACCGTGCGGGAGAAGCCGCGTGAAGAAGCGGATCAGTGACGACGGCCCGCAACTGCGCGTCTTCGTACTCGACAGTGAGGCTCTGTCGCTGGCCGTGCGTGGGGATCGAATGATGATCGCCCGGCTCAAGCTGGCCGCTGGCGGTGAAGCCGAGGTGGTGACCTCTCCCATGACACTCGTCGAGGCATACGACGGCAGAACCACCGAGCAGCGCTGGGACTGGGTCCTCTCCCGCATCAGCGTGGCTGACATCGGAAAGGACGAAGCACGGCAGGCCCGTCGGCTCGTGGCAGACGCGGGGCCGCACGGTCACAAGTACGCAATCGATGCCGTACTCGCCGTTATCGCGCGGCAGCAGAAGGGCCAGGTCACGGTCTTCACCTCCGACGTGGACGACCTAGAACGGCTGGTACCCGACAGAATCGTCGTCAAGAAGGTGTGACCTCGGCTTGGTCTCAGTTCTGGTCTCATTCACTGGCCTACAGCACCATTCAGGAGGAGCGCACGCAGCTCCTCGTCTCTCAGCAGGGCGAGGACGTGAGGGTCCGTATCCACGAAGATGGCGTCGGCGTTTTCGGAGACGGCCTTGTGCAGGGCCGCGTGGCAGACGTCGGCGAAGGGCTGGTCGCGCATGCGCCAGAGGTGGAAGCGCATGTCGTCCGGTCGGTCCTCGTCCCGCGCACGCGCCCACCCCTTGAGGTCGCCACCCAGGCTCCGCCAGGCACCTTCCCGGGCCCTTGGGCGCTTCCCCTCGTTGAGGGCGCCCACGTCGATCGTCCACTCGCCCTTCTTCGAACCCTCGACCGCGCGGTAGAGGTCACTCTGGACATCTCGAAAGATCAGCCGGTGGCCGTTCGTCTATGCGGGTCTCACTCCGACGCCGGAGCAAACCCCCGGACCAGGTCGAACCCGTACACCACTTCCAAGGACGCAACCACAGGAAAGGCCAAAGGCACTCCGGCCGCACGTAAGGTCAGGTGCCGGACCAACGGCGCCGGAAAGCAGGAAGCCCCCGTTCCTCTTTTTCAGACGAGCAGTTGAACGGGGCTCTGGGACAAGCCGCAATCCAGGACGAGCGGAAGGCGGCTACGAACCTGCCTCTGCTGTCTGCCGCTGTCGTAAGCTCGCCCCGACGGCAAAGAGGCCGAGTACCGCCGACGCAGCCAGCAGCGAGTTCCCCTCGTGCAAGGGCCAGGCCCAGGGGTACGGCCGGCGGCCTGGGCCTTGGCCGAGAAGCACGCAGCCCACTGGGACTGCGGCGACGGCCAGCGGACCGTATAACGATCCGACGAGGCTCTGGACGGTCAGTCCCACACCGAGATAACCGACGAGGTTTCGCGCTGTGCCAAGTCCCAGGCTGAAGTCGAGCCATTGTGCTTCCGCCAACCCGAGGATCACCGCTGTGAAGGCGATGCAGTCGAACAGCAAGGCACCGTAGGACCGAACTGGGCGTACGGCGACGACTTCGTTCTCCCGAGGGACTCTGCTCATCGCGTGCAGGAGGACGCAGACGGGAACCACCGGGAGGACCAGCGGCAGAGGGATTCCGGAGCCGAAGCCGCCAAGCAGGGAGGGTATGGGAAGGGCAGATCCCGCGAGCAGGGGCGCGAGGACAAAGCAGGCCAGTACACAGGCAGATGAGACATACACCATGTGCACGCGGAGCCACCAGATCACGGCTGCTTCTCTCCCACCTGCCGGAAGGATGCCGGGCGAAGGTCCGGCTTCACAGAGCAGTCCAGCACGGATCGCATGTTGCGTTCGTACCAGGCGCGTTGCTGTGTAGCAGGCAGCTGACGCACCTGGTCGGCCAGTGCCACAGCCTGCGGTTCCCAGTGTTGCGCCAACTCCTCCTTCGGCTCACCTGCAATCAGGGACAGCCAGGCGTAGACGGCGGTGTGCGCCGTATCTCCCGGATAGGTGGCATAGGGCTTCATCGCACAGGCCGGTGGCCCCATTGGTAAGGCGCTGGTAGCCGTCGTTGCTCGGACCGCGCTCTCGCTCGGACGGGGTTCACCGAACTCGACATGGGAAGCCGGAGTGATACCCATCTTGCGCAGACGCTGTTCGGCATCCTGTGCCCAGCGGACGATCTCGCCCTGTCTGTCGTACTGCTCCGGCCATACGCAGACCTGGACACGGTCACCCTTGCACTTGAGCAGTTCGGGGTTCCGAGCCTGTGCCCCCTGGAACTCAAGCGGCACGGCCAGGGCGAGGGAGCCGAGAGCGCCGAGAACGGCCGCTGATGCAACGTATAGCGTGTGCTTTGGACGCCTTCTGCCGAGGGCAGTGGAGATCACAGCTGCGGCGATGAGTCCGACAGAAAAGACGACGGTGGCCGCCATGCTGCGTAGCGAGGCGGTCTGATCAAGACCACAGCACGCATCGACGCCCTGCCCATTGAGATGTCGCAGCTAGGGCAACTCACCTATCGCGGCAGGCCAAAAGCCCCACAGGTAACCAAAAACAAGCATGGCTGCAGCACTCAGGACGCGCGGCATGAGCGGCCCGACAAGCCAGCCAAGCGCGATGTGGGCGGCCACGACCACGTATGCGGTCAGCAGGATGGTCAAGGTGGGGAATCCCGGCGCACCCATGGCGGCGGAGGAAAAGGCCGCGAGGCTCGCAAGCACACCCAGCAGCCCCAATACGGCCACCGGCGCCAGATGGAGTCCGGCGATGCGGAGACGGCTGCGGGCCGGTGCCCAGTCCTCGACCGAGGCCCTGTGAAGCCTTGCGGACTCCCAAGCGGCGCAGGCCCCACACCCCGCACTGACGAAACCGAGCACGATCAGCGACTGCGCGGTTGCCGATTCCCAATACCAGATCACCGATTCGGTGTTCTGCATGCCGAACCAGAACGGGGTCGGGATCACGACGAGGCCGACCCAGACAGCGGGCCCCGAGCGGAGAAGAGTTCCTAGACGCATGTCTCAGACCTCCCCGCGGACCAGGCCGCGATAGGCGCTCTCCGCCCGACGCTCAACTGGCACTCCTTCGGGAGCCATGGCGAAGAAACCCCGGACACTGCCCTCGAATACCGCCTGTCCACGGTCGAAGACGATGACGGTCTCGTAGACCTCGGCCAGGTCTTCTGTTTGGTGGGTGGACACCACGAAGCTGACCGAATCTGCCAGTTCGGCGATGAGCTCGCGGAAGACACCTCGCTGTACTGGGTCGAGACCAGAGGTCGGCTCGTCGAGCAACACGACTTGGGCATCGTGGACCAGCGACTGGGCGATCCCGAGTCGCCGCATCTGCCCACCTGACAGCTCATGGCTGCGGCGCTTCGCCAACTCGGTCAGGCGAACTCGGTCCAAGGCTCTTGCGGATCGATCCCACGCTTCGGACCTGGACAGACCCTTCAACCACCCTGCGTACGCCGCCTGTTCGCGAACTGTTAGTGACGGAACAGGCTTCACCTGCTGAGGAAGCCATCCGACTTTACGTCGGAACTCCTTGCGGTGGCGTCGATCAGTGCTGGTCAGTCTCCCCAACTGCACGCGACCGGTAGTGGGGTCACGCGCAGAGGCGCCTAAGGACAGGAGAGTTGACTTTCCTGCCCCATTGGGTCCCAGCAAAACGGTGCACCCCGAAGGGAACTCGAGTGTCAGGCCATCGAAGACGGGAATCCCCGCCCGGTAGGCGAAGGAACAATCAGTAAAGCGAAGCGGCACGTCAGGTCCAGGTGTCAGCGCGGAATGCGACGAGCGGAGGCAGGGTGGTACTTGAACCGGTTGGTTCCGCCACCGTCCTTCGCCGAGCAGCCGGAGAAGGCGACAGTCGTCGGGGCGTTGTCCCGGTTGCCGTCCTGCCAGTGGTGCGACTCCTTACCCGGGAACCATCCTCCGATGGAGGAGCCAAAACCGCCCTCGGCAAAGGCCGGGCCGATTCCGAGCCCGGCAATCGCTACAACCCCCGCAGCGACGGTAGCCGTCTTGCGCTTCCTGTTCACGTTCCCCTCCTTGAATGCTGGATCTGCGGCTGGTCACGCCACGTGATCCATACGTGACAGATGAGGTGTTGCTGAGCGATCGTATGACTACTCCGGGCCGGCCAGCTAGCGAATTCGTTCGTTTTTAGGAGGGCTTGAGATTCCGGATAATGGCGGGGGTGGTGAGCTGGCCGGAAGGCGATGAGTCACGGATAGGTGCGGGCGCAGCAGGCTCCATAACGCGGAATGAGGATGTGGCCCGTTCGAGCAGCTCACCGATCGAGGAGTTCGTCCCGGTGCCCGGTGTGGCTTCGTCGGTGTAAGAGGTCCCTGGCGCTGTTTGATGTCCGGATAATGTGGCTGACGTGATGCGCTTCAGCCACCTGATCGATCCAGGGAGGTGGAGTCCTGCCTCATTGCTTTCCGGGGACTTGTCCAGCGAGTGCAAGTCCGCGCCAGGTCTTGATCTGGTCAGTTGACGCCGCTCGCTCGTGATCGCGCTCAGACCCGGGGCGGGCTCGCTGTCTCCCGGCTCGGACGGGTTGGTCATGGTGTCACCGGCTCCCTTGGACGCTCTGTCTCACCCCTGACGACGAGCCCTCGCATCGAACGGTGAGGTCGGCACGTCGCCTCACATCTCGCGTCCCCGGCCTCGTTCTTGCGCCGGATCACCGCTGGGGTCCGGGCTCGCGCGAACGGTTCCGGCCGTCGCAGGACGCGGTCCACGACGCAGGCGGCACCGAGCGGGTCGGCATCTGGGCCGCGGCACGGTGGGTGTGGCCGCGTCGTCGCGGATGCCGACCGGGTTTCCCGGCGACGGCGTGAACCGTGCCCGCGGGGCCGATCGCGCTCGTAGCGGCATACGTTCCGGCCGGTGATTCGGTTCAGACAGGTCAACGGACCGGCCGGGAGCGGACAGGGAGGTAACGCTGTCGCGCACAGAACTACAAGACGGGGGGGGAGATGTCCTCGTTTCAAGGGATCCCGACCATGAAGAGAGGTAATATCCCGCGCACGAAACGGCCACCGAGGCCGCTTCGGCGGGGTGGGGGGACATTCGTGATCCGAAAGTGCATACCGGTACTCGGCGTGTTATTACTCGCAAGCGGATGCGGCAGCTCGCCCGACCGGACGGCCGCGGCGGATTCGCCGCCGGTGAGTTCCTCCGCATCTGCTCCCGACACCGGAACACCGGCCCCGGACGTCAGCGAATCCTCCCCGGCCTCCGAACCCGCCGATCAAGAACCCACCGAAGAGACCGTCACCGAGGACAGCCCGACACCCGACGAGGCGGAGACCTTCGGCGGCGGGGACTCGACCAGTGGCGATGACGGCCTGACAACAGGTTCCCAGAGCCTGAACTGCGGCTCCCTCCCGGGAAGCGGCACCTTCACCGACCCGCTGCGACTCGGAGTCATCCACGGCTCTGTGACCGCCCAGGGCTGCCTGCCGCTGACGCCCGGCAAACCGTTCAACGTCCGGTACTTCTCCTTCACCTTGCCCACCGCACCGGGCGCGAATGCCCACGCCGGCGCGTCCTTCACCATCAACCAGGACGGAATCGGCCCGGTGTACCCGGCCGTCATCATGCCCGGCGGCTGGATTCTCAAGCACAGCCTGGGGTCCGGGTACTGGACCGGTACCGAGCCCTTCTTCACCGGCCGGTACCAGGAGATCTCGGATCTGAATCCGGGCACCTACATCCTCAGCACAGAGAAGTTGGACACGGCCATCAACTCCCTCACCACGCCGCACTACGACGTCGTCGTCGACGCGGGCAGCTGAGCCGTACGCGGATTCGATGGCCCTGGATCACGCGCGACCTCGGCCACGGAACCGAAGGGGGCCGCCGCCCGCGTGCGCGGGCGGTGGGTGGCGGTCGGCCGGGCCATGACCGACGACGGTCACGGACGTTTCGGGGCACACATGGACTCAACGTGCGACGGGGTCGGAGCATGCGTACCGTCGAATACAGGAGCCGTCGACGCGGGCCGTTCCTCATGAAGAACTCCGATACCCGACCGCCGGAGGGTGATCCGTATGACCATGTCGTCCGAGACTCCCGTCCTCGACACCCTGGCAGCCATGACGCTCGATTCGGTCGAGCGCTGCCAACTGCCGCCGGAGACGCTGATTCTCACCCGTATCGCCGCACTCGTCGCCATGGACGCACCGCCCGTCTCCTATCTGGCCCACATGGAGCCCGCCGCCGAGACCGGTCTGACGCATAGTCAGGTCCAGGATGTCCTGGTGGCCATCGCGCCCGTCGTGGGCACGGCCAGGGTCATGTCCGCGGCCGCCCATATCTCCAAGGCCCTCGGATTTGCCATCGCCGTGACCGAGGGCGAGGAAGGCGCCTAGGGTCTTGCGGTCCGTCGTCCCGACGGGGAGGTGAGCGAACCGGTCCCGGGGCTGCGGCTCTCCCACCTGTAGGGATCCCCGGGGACCGCCCGCAGGGTGGTCCCCGGGGAGGTGCCGCTGACCCGGTCCCTGGTGGGCCGATCGGCCGGGTACGGGCGTGGAGGCGGAACTCGCCGGGGCTATGCCGGAACAGTCATCGCAGGCGGCCCCACTTGTGTGGGCAGATGGCGCGCTCCGGCGGCGGCCGACCGCGCGTTGCCGGCCCAGGGCATGACGCCGGTCCCGGGCAGGGTGGGTGAACCGGGGTGTGGAGCGGGGGAAGTGACCGGGTCGTGGGGGCGGATCCGCACGTACACTCGGCCCAGGGTCTGTTCGCGCCTCGCCACCGGGAGTGCCATGAGCGGCTATGTCGGCAACAAGGACGACCACCTCAAGCGTATGCGCCGCATCGAGGGACAGGTCCGTGGCATCGCGAAGATGGTCGAGAACGACAAGTACTGCATCGATGTGCTCACCCAGGTCTCGGCGGTCACCCGGGCGCTGGAGGCCGTGGCTCTGGGGCTGCTCAAGGAGCATCTCACGTACTGCGTGACGCAGGCCGTCGCGGAGGGCGGCGCCGTCGCCGACGAGAAGATCACCGAGACGACCGCCGCGATCGCCCGGCTGGTGAAGTCCTGAGCCGGGTCGGCCTCAGGGCGTGAACGCCCACAGGTGACGTCCTGAGCCGGATCAGTCCCAGGGCGTGAGCGCCGGCGGGTGACGTACGGGCTCGGTGGTGTCGGACGGTGGCCGTTCGCGGGACGGGCGGTGATGCCGTCGGGGCCGCGAGAAGGCCCCCGGCCCAGGGAGACGGTCGGCCCGTTCGTCCGGGTGCCGGCCGCCCCCGCTGGTCGAGGGCCGTGCTTGCGATCGTCGATGCGGATGTGGATGTCGTCGTCTGTGAGCCGAAGGCAGCGGAGCCGGTCCGTACAGCCGGTTCCGGGCCCCGGGTCACGGATCACCGCTTCGATGTCTCACCTCTCGTCACCGCGGCGGTCTCCACCGCCGGCCGCTCCGGCGCGTGACGGGGCAGGTGCCGCAGGCGCCGAGTCCGCCTGCCTGAACGCGGTCGCCAACGGACTCGGCGCCAACCGGACTCGGCGGCGGCTGGACCCGCCCCACGCGTGAACGCCGGTCGATACGTGAACCCGGGTGATACGTGAACCCGATACGGGAACCCGGGCCCTCGCGAGGGCCCGGCCCCTACTTGAACTCCACCGGTCCCGCGTCCATCGCGATCGTCCCGTCGATGTGCAGCAGGGGACGGGCCTCGCTCCCCGGACCGCTGTACGCCTCGACATGGCGGATGGCCGCGCCGGCCGGTTCCGTGAAGTCGACCAGGGCGATCGCCACCCAGTAGCGCGTACTGGCGTCCTCGAAGAGGGGAACGGTGACCGTGGAGCCCCGGCCGTCGCTCACCACGACGTGAGCGCCGAAACTCTGGAACGATCCCACGCCGTTCTCGACGGCGGAGTACGCGCACAGGAGCACGTAACCCTGTTCGTCGGGGCGGACGATACGGATGGCCTCCCGGCCCGGGACCCGGGAGTCGCCGTCCAGAACGATGTACGGATCCTGCGTCAGCGAGCCCAGGTCGCGGTAGTAGACGACTCCGGCGCCGCCCTTGGCCTTCGCCGCCCGCTTGCTGAGGACGGCCGGGCCGCCGCCCGGGCGGAGGGCCGTTCCCTCCGGCTTGTGGGCGGCCTTCACGATCGTCCCGGCCGCCACCGGTCCGCGCAGGGCCTTCGACGCGGGTACGAACAGGGCGTAGAAGTCGAGGTCCGCGCCCTTCTCACGCCTGCTGTCGCTGCCGCCGTCCCACTCCAGAGCGGCCACGATCTCCAGGCCGGGCTCCTGCTTGTTCAGGCTGATGGATGCCTGTTCGCCCTTTTCGAGGCTGATGGTGACCTTGGTGAAGGGCGAGGCGGCGGAAGCGGCCGGGGGCACCGCGGCGGCGGGTGCCGGCACGGGAGCGGAAGGGGTCGCGGCGGGCGCGGCCGGGGCGCCCGTGCCGGTGCCGCCCTCCGCCGTGTCGTCCGCGACGTCGATGCCGAAGTCCGTGGCCACGCCCGCGAGTCCGTCCGCGTACCCCTGCCCCACCGCCCGGATCTTCCAGCCGGTCCCCCTGCGGTAGATCTGCAGCAGCACGGCGGCGCGCTCGCCGTCCGTCATCGGGGGCACCTCGAAGACGACCGGCTCACGGCCGTCCTCCAGCGCGTGGACGGAGAGTTCCTTCACCCCGCTGAACGTGCGGCTCGTGTCGTCCGGATCGCAGCTCCCCACCAGGAGCACGCTCTCGACGGACGCCGGGAGCGCCGAGGGCTCCACGACGATCCGCTCGCCCCCGCCGGCCCCCGCCGCGACGTGCGTCACCGCCCCCGCCTCCGCGGTCGGCTGGTTGAAGAACACCATGTCGGCGTCGGATCGCACGTTGCCGTCGGCCCCTATGAGCAGCGCGCTGAGATCCACGGGGTCCCCCACACTGCGCAGTTCAGCCGTGATGCCCGTGCCACCGACGGGTGCGTTCGCACCCTTGGTAAGAATTGTCATATCAAGTCCCCAGTCGTACCGTCCCGCCACTCTGACACGTCCTGCCTCATGGGTACAGGGAGGCGACCGACTCGGCCGTGGTCCGGGAGGGGCCCGCAAAGATGCTGGTCTCCGCCGCGCAGCCGGACGCCGGCCGGCTCGGAGAGTGCGGTGCGGTAGCGGGCGCGGGCCTGTCGCCGACGGCCGTACTCGCTCTCCGGTCCGGTGCCGGGGCCCCGCCCGCCGGTCCGGCCCGGCGGACCGCACCCGACCGGGCGGACCCCGGCCCGAACCCGGTGGGCCGCGAGTCCGCCGGGCCCAACCCGGACGGCTCGGACGGCCCGGACGACGCGGCGGCCGGTCACCCCGGCCGAGGTGCCATCAGCGGGGGGGCCGGTCACGCAGGCCGGGGTTCCATCAGCGGGGTGGCTTGGTCATCGACACCCAGGTCATGCCGTAGCCGTAGGCGTGGTCGATCTGCTCCTGGGGGGACAACTCCTGCGATCCGGTGAACCAGCGGACCTCCCGCCGCATCGCGAGACCGTCGCGCTCCGCCGCCACCAGGGCGATCGCGCACGCCACCGCGCCCGGCGGGGAGTCGTCCAGCAGGATGCGGTGGCTGCCGCCGGAGCGGTCCGGGCCGGTGATCTCGGCGGTGGCGCCCAGACGGCGGAAGTCGACGGCGCCCTCGTAGACGTACGCGTAGATCAGCAGCCGGCGGAAACGGGCGCGGTGCTCCATGCTGACGCGCAGGGTCTCGCCGTCGGACGCGGCGCCGGTGCGGTCGTCCTGGTCCAGGGCCGCGTAGGGCCACGAGGTGAGCGATCCATAGGCGTCGCCCAGGGCCTGCACCACGGCCTGGCCGCCGTCGGTGAACTCGATCAGACAGCCCAGGTCGAGATCGACGTCATGGCCGGGAGGCCAGTTGAGATTGACCTGGAGGACGCCGCGGCCCGTGAGCCGGACGGTGGGTGAGCCCCTGGTGAGCAGGGACCTCGGTTTCTGCCGCTGTCCGGACGGTCCGCTCCGCCCGTCGTCTCTCCCTCCGGACCGCCGGTCCGTCCCGCGCGATCCGCCGCCGCGCTCGGCGGCCCGCCGGTCCCGGCCGCGTAACCCGCCGTCCCGGCCGGCCGGTCCGCCCCCGGGCCCGTCCGGGGTCCTGTCGGCCGTCGGGCCGGAAGCGCGGGTGGAAGCTCCGTCGCCGGTGCCGTCCGGTGTTCCGTCCGTGCCCCGCTTCCCGGCACCCAGTCGGATCACTCCGCGTGGACGATCGTCCCCCATCGTTCTGCCCCCTCGGGTCGTGGGCGCGCGGTCGTGTGCCGCGCGTTCCCGGGCGCCCGGCGGGCCCGCGCCCGGTGGTGTCCGCCTCCGGCGTGACGGTCCTTCGCTCCGCCCACGGACGCGGGCCGCATGCGCTAGCATCGGCGCCTCAGCCGGGAGCCAACTTTACGGCTGTTCAAGGGGTTTGGGGGATCCGCGCGCAATAGCCGGGTTGAGCGGGGGCGCATCCCGACCGCGTTCGCATGGGGGTGCGTATGCCAGTAGGGGCACTGGCCGACCGTAAGAAGGTCGCGGCCGACCTCACGGATCTCGCCGGGGAGCCGGGTCTGGCCTCCCGGCGTGATGAACTCACCGTCCTCGCCGACGCGTTACGCGGGCTCGGCGACGGCGATCTGGAACCGTGGACCGAGCTGGACCTGATCTCGGCGTTCGCGCGGCGCGAGTCGGTACAGGCGCTGCGGACCCGGCGGCCGTCGGCCTACCTCGGCTGGCTGGAGGCCGGCCTCGGGGCGCTGGTGTTCGTACCACTGCTGCTCACCTGGTCCGGGCTGACCCGGGCGTCCAGCGCGTACGAGGCACTGATCCAGGCCGACCGCGAACAGGCCGCGCGGCCCTTTCTCCAGCTGTGGCAGACCGGCTTCGAAGGGCATCTGACCGGCTGGTTCACCTTCGGGCACGTCGTCGGGACCGCCACCCTCGTGATTCTGCTCCTCCTGCTGCTGGCGCTGCTCCACGGATGGCGCCGGGCCGCCGAGGACCGCGCCGACGAGGCCGCGAGGCTCGGCGCGGACGAGCTGCTCGCACGGCTGGTGCCCGTGCTCACCCGGGCCCAGCTGCTGCTCAACGAGGAGCGGTTCGGCTCCCCCGTGCGGTTCGCCGCCGAGCTGGGCAAGTCCGCCACCACCCTCAACCGGCTGTCCAGCAAGGCGGTCAAGGCCCAGGCGAGCCTGGAGGCGGCGGCCGAGCTGGTCGGCAAGGCCGTGGAGGGCGCGGAGCGGCGGCTCGCGGGAGTCGACGCGGCGCTGGAGCCGCTGGAAAGGGCGGCCGGGCGGATCGAGAAAGCCGTGGCCGACAGCGGCGACGGGGTGAGCAGGGCGCTCGGGGAAGTCCGCACGACGAGCGGAGAGGTCCGCGACCGGCTCGACCTGGCCGGTGAACGGGTCGAGGACGCCATCACCGTACTGGCCGCGTCCCAGCGCTCGTTCACCACGAGCACCGAGGTGGCCGCCGATGTCACCGCGCTGACCCTGGCCCGTATCGGCGAGGTGGCCGAGCAGACCGCCCGGGCCGTCGTGGCGTCCCAGGACGCGGCGCGGCAGCTCGCCGAGCAGACCGACGCGCTGCGCGCCGCCGCCGCGCGCTTCGCGGAACTGGCCTCCGCGCTGCGCGAACCGGTGCCCGCGGGTCCCGGGTCGCCGGTGGAGCCCGGGTCGCCGCTGGAGTACGCGCCCCGCGACCGCAACGGCCATGTGGATCTCGCCAAGCGCCCCGCCCCGCTGGAAACGGGAGCACCGTGAAGCGGCGGGGAGTGAACCCGCTGCACCTGGCGGGCTGGCTCTTCGCCGACATGCTGCTGGTCGTGGCCCTGGTCGCGATGGGCGACCAGGGCGACCCGCTGGGTGCGGCCAGGGCCGCCGAGCCCCGGCCGGGCGCCTCCGGGAAGGCAACCGCGCCCCCGAAGAAGTCCGGGAAGAAGCCGTCCGGACCGCGTGCCGTGGAGCACAGGCCGGTGGAGGTGGCCATCGACGCGAACGCCTCCGACAGCCGCCGGATCATCGCCCGGCTGCGCGCGGTCACCGCGAAGTACCAGGGGCGTCAGGCGGCCATCGTCCTCACCTTCGGCCGCAATCAGGACGCGGGGGCGGGGGTCGCGTACGCCCGGCGCGTCAACTCGCTGCTGGACGAGGCGCGTCCGGAGATGTTCCGCGGCACCACCACCCGGGACTTCGTCCTTCTGCGGGGGTCGAGCGGGCACGCGGACCTGGAGATCTACTTCTACACCCACTGACACACACCGGCACCACGCACGCCGACCGCGGCGGGAACCATCCGTCCGATCGCCACCCCACCCGATCCCCACCGGCCCAGACCGTGAACCCTCACCGGAGGAACGCTCGTGCAAATCCTGCCTTTCTACATGGTGTGCGACGAGTCGGGCTCGATGAGCGGTCCGCCCATCGACGCCATCAACGCCGCGCTGCCCGACCTCCACCAGGAGATCAGCACCAATCCGACGGTGGCCGACAAGACCCGGTTCGCCCTCATCGGCTTCTCCGACGACGCCACCGTGCTCCAGTCGCTGGTGGACCTCAGCGAGCTGGACAGCCTGCCCGCGCTCGCCGCCGGCGGGGTGACCTCGTACGGCGAGGCGTTCCGTACGCTGAAGAAGTGCGTCGAGGCGGATGTGGCCGACCTCAAGTCCCAGGGCCACGAGGTCTACCGGCCCGTCGTCTTCTTCCTCTCCGACGGGGTGCCCACGGACGGCAACTGGGAGCAGGCGCTCCAGGACCTGACCTCGTCGCGCTACGCCCCGAAGATCATCGCCTTCGGCATCGGCGCGGCGGACACCGCCACGATCAGCCAGGTCGCCAACTTCCGCGCCTTCATGCAGCAGGACTCGTCCGTCTCGCCCGCCGCCGCGCTCCGTGAGTTCGCCGCGAGCCTCACGCGTTCCATCGTGCGCTCCGCCAGCAGCATGTCCGCCGACGGCAGCAGCGGTTTCAGTCTCGCCGTGGACGAGCAGGTGACGGGCTTCACCACCGTCGCGCTCGACAAGCTCTGACAGCCGAGAGGAGGTTCACCATGGACCACTTCCCCGGGCCGCAGGGCCGGCCCCCGGCACCCCCGCAGGACCGCGACCCCGCACCGCCGCCACCGCCGCCCCCGGGCCACCCCCCGGCGCCGCCGCCACCGCCGCCCCCGGGCCACCCCCCGGCGCCGCACGGTGACCCGCACCCCGGGCCGGAACGCGCCCACCGGCCCGCGACGCCGCACTGGCCGGACGCGGGCGACGACGGGCTGCTCGAAGGGCTCCCCCAGGACATCCAGCAGGCCATCCGGCCCCGCCACAGCGCGCCGCCGCCCGACGTCCCGCGCGGCGGGCCCCTCCACATCGGCGCCCGCCCGCCGAGCTATCCCGCCAAGCCGCTCGGGCTGCCGTCCGTACGCGAGGCGGACCTGCTCGCCGCCACCCTGCCCGACACCGTGCTCGACGGCGCCGAGATCGGGACGCTGACCGTGCGGGCGGTGTCCGTACGCGGGGATTCCCACCGCTGGCACGGGGAGTGCCGGCAGGACGCGGTCGGGGTCAGCAGGCTCGGGCCGACCGTGCCGCCGGGCGCCGGGCGGGGCGGCGGCACGGCCCAGTCCGGGCTGCTGCTGCTCGCGGTCGCCGACGGCGTCGGATCGGCGCCGCTCTCGCACCGGGGGTCGCACCACGCCGTACGCCTCCTGGCCCGCTATCTGGACCGGGTCGCCGAGGAGCTGGCGGCGGCCCTGCGCGGGCGCGACGAGGCCGCCTTCAGCGCGCTCGCCGACACGGCGGTCGCCAACACGGCGGCGGAGCTGCGGCAGCTGACCGAGGGCCCCGGCACGGCGTACGCGACCACGCTGCGCGCCCTGGTCGTACCGCTCGACCCGGACGTCACCGCACGCGGCTTCCTCGCGGTCGGGGACGGCGGGCTGTTCCGGCTGCGGGACCGGAGCTGGCAGCACCTCGACGCCCCCGGAACGCCCGGCGGCGCCGCCGTCATCGACACCAGGACCGCCGCGCTGCCCGACGCCTTCAGCGGGGTGACGGCCGGGCTGCTCCCGCCGTCGGAGCCGGGCGATGTACTGGTCCTGTGCACGGACGGGTTCTCCGGGCCGCTCACGGGCGAGCGGGAGCTGCGCGAGCAGCTCGCGGAGCAGTGGGGCCACAGCGCCCCCGTGCCCGAGCTGTCGGACTTCATGTGGCAGGTGCAGACCCGGGTGAAGTCCTACGACGACGACCGGTCGGCCGTCTGTCTGTGGGAGGGCGTGCGATGACCGCCGCCGACGGCGCGGACGTGCCGCTGTCCTCACTCACGCTCGACGGCAAGATCGGCGACGGCGGGCAGGGAGAGGTGCACTCCGTACGGGACCCCGTCACACCCGGCCGGAGCGCCCTGCTCTACAAGAGCTACCGCGCCCCGGACCAGGTCGACGGCGGGGCGCTCGGCGCGCTGGTCGCCGTGTACCGCGCGCTGCCGCCCGAGGAGCGGGACCGGCTGGACGCGCAGACCGCCTGGCCGCTGTGCCGGGTGGTGGACCGGGGGCGTACGGCCGGGTTCCTGATGTACGCGGCCCCGGCCGAGATGACCTGGCGCACCGCGCACGGCGCGGTCAAGCTGACCGAGCTGCAGTTCCTGCTGCGCGAGCCGAAGGCCGCGTGGCAGGACATCGGCCAGCCCGGGCCCGGCCAGCGGCGGGAGCTGACGCTCGCGCTGGTGACGCTGATCGAACGGCTGCACACCTGGGGCCTGGTGCTGGGCGATGTGTCCCAGGCCAACATCCTGTGGACGGTACGGCCCGCGCCCGCGGTGTATCTGCTGGACTGCGACGGGTTCCGGGTCACGGGCAGGGCGCCGGTGCTCGCCCAGGCCGACACCCCCGACTGGGGCGATCCGCTCGCCCCGCCCGGCTCGGCCACCGTGGACAGCGACCGCTACAAGGCGGCGCTGGCGGCGGGCCGCATCCTGTCCCGGGAGGCGTACGCCGTGCCGGGCGGCCCGTTCGGGGTGCTGCCGGGCGAACTCGACGAGCGGCAGGAGGCGGCGGTACGGGAACGGTTCGCCCAGGCGGGCGGTGCGCACGGCACCCGGCCCACGCTCGCCGAGTGGCACACCGCGCTGTCCGGGCGGGACGTCATCAAGCTGACCGCCGCCTCCCCGGCGCCCCGACCGCAGCTGAACCGCGCGATGCTCGACGGGGTGCGCGACCGGGGCTCGATCCCGCTGCGCCCGCCGGGCACCTGATCCACCACCGATACCTGCTTCACAGCCCGCACCCGATCCAACCGGGCCCCGGCCGCCCGCCC
Source organism: Streptomyces sp. NPDC004609 (assembly GCF_042873655.1). NCBI lineage: Bacteria > Bacillati > Actinomycetota > Actinomycetes > Kitasatosporales > Streptomycetaceae > Streptomyces > Streptomyces sp. NPDC004609. Next base: position 82,848 of record NZ_JBIALS010000032.1, read on the forward strand.
GATCCGGAAGCCGCACCTGATCCGCCGGGCCCCGGCCTCCGGGCGCCCTACTTCCAGGGGATGTTGAGCCAGGGACTCCCGGGATCGGTGGTGAGAACCCGGTGGGCGGCGAGGACGTCCTCGTACCAGTCGCCGAACTCCTCCTCGTCGAAGTGGAGGCACCGGCCGAGGATGTACGCGGCCGAGAACTCCTTCCAGGACCGGTAGTTCATACGGCTCGCGCGGCCGGCCCGCAGTACGGCGCTCTCGGCCTCCTGGACGGTGCAGTAGCGCCCGCCGACGCCCCAGCGGGCCATGCCGGAAGCCCGGCCGTAGTCCCATGCCTCGGCGGTACGGACGAACTGGCCCTCGCCCAGCAGGCCGTCGGCGCGGAACCGGGCCTCGTAGCGGGCGATCCGTCCGATGAGCCGCTGCACCCCGGCGACCTGGGCCATGACCTCGGAGTCCTCGCGCGGGCGGCCGGGGGAGACGCCGTCGGCGGTGATACGGGGCTCCTTCGCGTGTTCGGCGTTGGCGCGGATCACGCGCTCGGCGACCTGGCGCCAGTGGTCCAGCTCGACGGAGCCGCCGAAGTCGAGGGAGAGGGAGCGCCGGATCTGGAGGGCGAACTCCCAGACGGAGCTGACCATTTCGGCGTTCAGGAGGCTCTCCTGGATCCGCCGCCAGTCCTCGCGGGTGGTGATGCCCCACCACTCCTGGAGGCGGCGCCGCTCCTCGGTGTAGCCGTGGCCGTGGTAGGCCAGGGAGTTCCAGGACTCGCCGTTGGTGACGAACAGCAGGGCCGAGCAGGCGAGTCCATGGGCGACCGGGCCGTGCAGCGGGCCGCCGACGTGGAGGGCGCGGAGCTGGCCGCGCGGGTGGCAGCGGCCCTCGCCGCCGGCCGCGTGCCGGCGCCACAGGGCCCGGTGGGCGGGGGAGGTGGGGAAGAACGCCTCGGAGGGGCTGCCCGGGTTGACCGCCAGCCACTCGGGGTCGCTGTCGGCCCACACCCGTGCGTACCAGTCCAGGGAGCCGGAGAAGTAGACGGGGTCGGCGACGGGGGCGGGGAGCATGCCCTCGGTGTAGACGGCCGCGTACTGATGGCCGAGCTGAGGGGCGTAGTACGGCGTGAACTCCATACGGCGGGGGACGGCGTCGGCGAGCGCCCGGGGTTCGGCCATATAGAGACAGTTACGGGCCAGCACGTCGAAGTATCCGGACCAGTCGCCGCGCAGCTTCGCCTCGTACAGCTCGCGCTCGGTCGGACTCGGCGCCTGCCAGGAGGCCGTGGTGCCGTCGTGGTGCCCCGGCTCGCCGTCCTGACCCGACCCGGCGGCAGCGAGGCCCTCCCCGTTCAACATCGCCATGGGGAGACTCTATCGAGCGCGTCTTCGAAAGTTCCCGGTAGTGGGGGTATGAAGCCTGGTCCACGGCCCGCGGAGTCCGCCCGTCCGCGACCGGACGGCCCGGGCGGGCCGGACGCGTGTACGGGCGCGGGCGCGGGACGTGTTACGGGAGCGGCGCGCGGTGTCCTGGCGGCGGGAGGCCGGGTTCCGTGCCGGGTCCGGTTCCCGGGGCGGCGGGTTCCGGGGCTGTTTCCAGGGTGGCGGGTCCCGGGGCAGGGGGCGGGTTCCGGGGCGGGCGGCTCGCGGACCGGCGTTCGCGCACCCGCTGTCCGTGCCGGGTGAGGCCCGCCGGTTTGACGACCGACAGCGCCGTGGCCGCGAGCAGGACGGCGAGTGCGGCGGCGGCCTGGGCGACGAGCCGGGTCCGCAGTCCGTGCAGGTCGGGGCCGAGTACGGCGCCCCCGGCGGCCGCGTCCGCCAGGCGGCCCACCGGCCGCATGTGCGCCAGCAGGACGACGGTGGCCGGGACGCTGATCCACAGCTTGACCAGCACCCAGTAGTGGCGGGCCAGGCCCCAGGGGGTGCCGAGGGACATGACCGCGCCGGTCACCAGGGAGGCCAGACACAGCGGGACGACGACGTACCGGCCGGTGAGGCCGAGGGCGGGATAGACGGCGCGGGCCGTGCCGGGATCGGCGCCGCGCAGACCGGCGACGGTGAGCACCAGAAAGACGGCCACCGCGCCGAGCCACCCCACGGAGGCGGTGACATGGGCGGTGAGGGCGAGCTTGCGCAGGGCCGGGGGCAGCGGCGGTACCGGACGGAGCATCAGTGGCCCCCCGCGCCGCCGCCGCTGAGATGGGCGACGAGGAGTAAGGCGAGCAGGGCCGAGGCGCCGATCGTGAGCGCGGTCACCCAGCGGGGCCTGCCGGAGCGGTGACCGCCGGGCGGCGCGTCACCCGGAGCGCCCGGAGCGCGCAGGGCCCCGGGCGTGCCCCGACCGCCCGGGGCGGCCGGGAGACCCGGGGCGGCCGGATCGCGCGGGTGGCCCGGGTCGTGCCCGTCGCGCCGGGCGCCCGGATCTTTCCGTCCGTCCGGATCACGCGGGTCGCCCGTGGATCCCGGGCCGGGAGAGGAGTCCGTCATCTGTCCACTTCCTCGATCGGTCGAGAGGCCGGCGGCCGCTCCGGTGGGCCGGGGTACGGCCGGCCGGGGGCAGGGGGCCACCGGCGCGCCCCGGAGGGGCCGCCGTGGCCCACGTGACATTTTTCGATACACACTGTCTAGGTCACGTCATAGTGTCACGGCACCGTCGTCCCGTACCCTGACCCCATGCCCAAGCTGTGGAGCGAGACCATCGAGGCGCACCGCGGCGCCGTGCGGGACGCGGCGCTGGACGCGACCGCGAGACTCGTGGCCGAGCAGGGGCTGATGGCCGTGACGATGTCGGGGATCGCGGAGGCGGCGGGCATCGGCCGGGCCACGCTGTACAAGTACTTTCCCGATGTCGAGGCGGTCCTGACCGCCTGGCACGAGCGCCAGGTCGCCGGGCATCTCGATCTGCTCACCCGGGTGCGCGACCGGACCGGGGGCCCCGGCGCGCAGCTCGACGCCGTCCTGGAGGCGTACGCCCTCATGTCGTACGAGCGCCGGGAGCACCACGGCACCGAGCTCTCCGCGCTGCTGCACCAGGGCGAGCACATCACCCGGGCGCACCACGGCCTGCGTGAAATGATCGCGGAGCTGATCGCGCGGGGCGCCGCCGGGGGAGAGCTGAGGGACGACATCCCGCCCGTGGAGCTGGCGGGTTACTGTCTCCACGCCCTGACCGCCGCCGGTGCTCTGCCCTCCCGGGCCGCGGTCCGCCGCCTGGTGACCGTCACCCTCTCCGGGCTGGCTCCCCGCTGAGGCGCCGACCGCGCGCGTCCGCCGGCCCCGTAGCCTCCCGCCCCACGGCCGCTCGGCTCATGGCATCCCGCCCCGACGTCATACGCCCCGCGATCGGGCGTCCGCGTCCTCCAGGGCCTTGACGATCACCGACACCCGGGCGTGGTCCTCGCCCACCAGCGCCACCTGGCGTTCCCGGACCCGTTCGAACACCTCCCGCGCCGCCTCCGGGGTCAGCAGGCCCTCGTCCAGGCGGCACTCGTCCAGCCGGAAGCGGGTGACCAGGGTGTCCGAGTGGTCCTCGCCGAGTTCGGCGGACTCCGCGGCCAGCACCTGTTCGTACAGGCCCAGCGCCTCGGACCGGTCGCCGTGGACGTGGAGGATACGGGCGAGGCAGTAGCGGGACTCCCGGGTGTGCTTGTCGCCGGGACCCAGGATCGAGGCGTACGAGGCGGCCACGTCCCGGAGTTCGTCCTGCGCCTCCGCGTACCGGCCCAGGCCCTCCAGCGCGTGTGCCAGACAGTGCCGTTCGGACAGGACCACCGAGTCGCCCGGGTCCACCGTGCGCAGCCGCAGCTCGATGATCGCGCGGATCTCCGCCTCGCCCTCCGCCACGCGTCCGCAGGAGCGCAGCAGATCACCGCGCCGGTGGCGGATCTGCAGGGCGAGGTGACTGTCCGGCGAGCGGTCCTCGTCGCCGCCGTCGAACCAGGCGAGGGACTTGTCGAAGGCCTCCAGCGCCTCCTGATGGCGGTTCTGGTTGCGGAGGTTGTCCGCGAGGCAGTGGTACAGATCCCGGTGCAGACCCGAGTCCCGCTCCCCGTACTCCTCCAGGTCCCGCAGGACGGACCGGTACTCCGCCTCCGCCTCCGTCCACCGCTCGGCCGAGTCCAGCGCGTGGGCCATGTGATGGCGGTTGTGCAGCGGAACGAGCCGTCGGTCCTCGGGGATTCCGCTCTCCATGTGGCGGACCAGCGCGCGGTACTCGTCGGCGCCGTGTCCGCGCGACATGATGATCTGGGCGAGCGCGCCGTGGGTGAGCAGGGTGTACGGGTCGTGCGGGCCCTGCACCCGGCGGCGGGCGCTCAGGACGGCCCGCAGCTCCGCCTCCTTCTCGGACTCCGTGGTCAGCCCGCACGCCTGCCGGGACACGGCGACGTTGTGCCGTGTGATGAGGGTTTCGGGGTGGTCCGGGCCGAGCCGGGCGAGCTGCCCGGCGAGGACGGCCTCGAACTCCGCCAGCTCGTCCCGCCCCTGGAGCAGCGAGAGCGCCGCCCGGTGCCGTACGGACAGCCGCACGGGGTGGTCCGGGTCCAGCACCTCGCTGCGCCGGGACAGCAGCCTCGCCAGCTTCCCGGTCTCCGAGTACGAGTTGCCGAAGTTGTAGTAGGCGTACGCGGCCAGCCCGGCCCGCAGCAGCGGGAGCAGGGTCTCCTCGTCGTCGGGGCAGACGGTGAGGGCCGCGGCGACATGCGGGGACAGCAGCCGCCACCAGGGCCAGCCGGGCGGCAGTTCGGGGGCCGTGACGGCCGCGCCGGCCTCGATGACCCGGGCGGCGGCCCGCCACACGGCGGCGCGCTCCCGCTCGGGGCCGTCGGTCAGACGCAGGGCGTTGGCCTCCAGGACGAGGCGGTGGCTCACCAGACAGGGGATGGCGTCCTGGTCGGACGAGGCGCCGTCCGGCGCGATGTCGACGACATCGATGAGATTGAGGTCGATCAGCGCTTCGAGGGCGCGGTCGGCCTGGTCGGGTTCCGCGCCCGTGACGGGTCCGGTGCCGGCATCGGATCCGGTGCCGGTCGCGTCGGCGTGGCCGGTGCCGTGGTCCGTGACGGTCAGCGCCTCGGGGTCCAGCAGCTCGACCGGGAAGGGGGTGGGCGCGCAGCAGGACAGCAGCCGCATCAGGGAGCGCGCCTCGGGCAGGTGCTGCTCCTCCAGCAGATCGAGGGAGAGTTCCCAGGTGCGTCCGATGAGCCGCCGGTGCATGTGCTCGGTGTCGGAGTCGTCCTGCCGCCGCCGTTCGCCCTCGTCGAGGAAGCGCGCGCCCGCCTCCCCCAGCGCCTCGGTGTACGCGGCGAAGCCCCGCACCCGTCCCGTACGCCGGCCCCGGTGGCGGAGCAGCCCCGCGCCGCGCGCCGAGCGGGCGAGATAGGAGCCCGCGAGCTTGAGGGCGAGCGGCAGGCCGTCCAGGCGCTCGGCGAGCACCCGGGCCTCCGCCGGGTCGCCCGCGTCCCCGGCCAGGTCGAGCAGGACGTCCCGGCCGTCCGCGGGGCTGAGCACCCCGATGCGGTGGGTGTCGGCCTCGCCGCCCCACACATCGGGGCTGCCGACGCGTGAGGTCACCACGGTCATACCGGCGCGGCTGGAGCGCAGCCAGCCGGTGCCGTCGCCGGGGGCGCCGCTGTCGGAGGCGAGCCAGGCGGGCTCGTCCGCGTTGTCCACGACGAGCAGCCAGGGCCGCTCGGAGGCGTCGAGCCACCGCCAGACGAGGTCGGTGGCGCTGGTGCGCCCGGCCCAGGCGGCGTCGATGTCGCCCTCGTCCGCGCCGAGTTCACGGGCGACCTCCCGCATGCCCGTGACGAGGCGGTCGGCACTGGACGCGGAGAGCCAGAAGACGCGGTAGCCGCGGTCCCGGGCCTGGCGGGCCAGATGCAGCGCGACGGTCGTCTTTCCGCAGCCGCCGAGTCCGTAGAGGATCTGGGCACGGCTCTCGCCCTCGCCGAGGCTGGTCTCCAGCCGGGCCAGCAGATCGTCGCGCCCGCGCACCCGGGGCGGGAGATCCCCGTAAGGGGCCCGGATGGAGAAGGTGTTGGGGCGGGCGCTGGCCGGGTCGGGCTGGTCGGCGGGCGGGTCGGCGGGGTGTTCCGCGAGCTGCTCGGTGGGCGCCCCGATCCCCCGGGCCGCCCGCTTCTCCCGCTCCACCGCCTGCCTGGCCGCCTCATGGGCCCTCGACCACTCCAGGTCCGGTGCCACGTCACAGCCCCGCAGCAGTGCGGAGAGTTTCGGCCAGGTCGGTACGCGTTTGGCGGTCATCGCGTCGGAGACGGTCGTACGCCCCACTCCCGTACCGGCGGCCAGCTCCCGCACGCCCGTGTAACCGGCGTCCTGCGCGGCCCTCCTGAGCCGGCCCGCCAACTCCCGCGCCTCCGGGACAGCCCCGTCCTCGATCTCGCCGAACCCCGCCGCCACGCCGTCCCCTCCCCGTGGTGTCCGCCAACCCCTCCGAGCCTATGCGGCTGTCCGGCGGGACGTCCTTTGGACACCGGACAACCAGCACGAACGCAGGTCGCGGCAGTGCTGTCCGACCGCTGTCCGACGGCCCTTCAGGACACCTCTCCCCGCTTCTACACAGGACTCACCGGCCGCTCGCAACGGGCCGCCGGACAACGAGAGAAGACAAGAGAAAAGGGGAACACCTCATGGAGGCAGTGCACTTCATCCAGGAACACGCGGTCGTCCTGTCGCTCGTCATCGGGTCCCTCCGGCTGGCCTTCGACTCGGTCCGAGCCGTCCGCGCCCTCTCCCGGCGGTGGCGGGCCCGCCGGGACCGCGTTCCCGGCGGAACGTCGTGACCGTGCCGGGGGGGGGGGGGGGGGGGGGGGGGGGGGGGGGGGGGCGGCGGGGCGCCGCCCGCGCCGGCCCCCCCCCCCGCCCGGCCCCGCCCCCCCCCCCCCCCCCCCCCCCCCCCGCCCCCCCCCCGCCCCCCGCCGCCCCCCCCCCCCCCCCCCCCGCCGCGGGGGGGGCCCCCCCCCCCGCCCCCCCGCCCCCCCCGCCCCCGGGGCCCGGGCCCCCCCCCCCCCCCCCCCCCCCCCCCCCCCCCCCCCCCCGGCCATGCCCATGTCCCCGCACCCGCGCGTATCCGGGGGCGCCTCCCCCGGTCCGCCCCGCACGTCAACACGGACCGTGGCCGCGCACTCGATCCGGCGGCTTCGGGCCGATGCGGGGCGAGGCGCCGTCCGTCGGGCGGGCGGGGTGGATACGACAGGGGGCGCGTCCCCCGGGCCCGCGGGGCGGCGAACGCACCTCCGACCAGTTCGACAAGGGAGCCGACCGTGTCCGTACCGTCCGTGTTCGATCACCACGCCACCGGATACAGCCTGCCGCACGCCTACTGGATGCTGCTGGCCGCCGAACTCGCCTATCAGAGCGAGGCGGTGGTCGAACGGCGGGCCGAGGAGTGGGGGTTCGGGCGGGTGCGGCACCACACCTCGCGGTTCGCGCCGCCGTTCGCTCTGGAGGACACCCAGGCGTACACCCTCGCCAGTGACCGGATGATCGTGACCGCGTTCCGGGGCACGGAGCCGCTGGAGCTCCGGGACTGGCTCTCGGACGCCAACACCCCGCCGTGGCCCGGACCCGCGCGAACGGGGTACGTCCACTACGGCTTCGGGGAGGCGCTGGACTCGATCTATCCGGCGGTCCGGGAGTCGGTCACCGAACTGCGGGACAACGGTCAGACCGTGTGGTTCACCGGGCACAGCCTCGGTGGCGCGCTCGCGATGCTCGCGGGCTGCCGGATGTATCTGGAGGAGCCCCGGCTGCGCGCGGACGGGGTGTTCACCTTCGGGCAGCCCCGCACCTGCGACCGTGCTCTGGCCGCCGCCTGCGACAAGGGCTTCCAGGACCGCTTCCACCGGTTCGTCAACAACAACGACATCGTGCCCCACCTGCCGCCGGAGCCCGCGTACACCCATGTCCGGACGCTCCGGTACCTCGGCGCGGACGGGAAGCTGCGCACCTCCATGCCGTTGCCGGGCGCGCTGGCGGACCGCGTCAGGGGTCTGACGGCCGATGTGTTCGCACCGGCGAGTGACGGTGTACGGGACCACTTCATCGGGAGCTACGTCACCGCGCTGGAGAAGAACCTCGTCTGACGGGCAGCCGGGCAGCCGCGGGGCAGGTGGGCTGCGGGCGATCCGATCCCCCGGGCAGCGGATGCCCCGGACACCCCGGACACCCCGGACACCCCGGACACCCCGGACACCCGGGGGGGGGGGGGGGGGGGGGGGGGGGGGGGGGGGGGGGGGGGGGGGGGGGGGGGGGGGGGGGGGGGGGGGGGGGGGGGGGGGGGGGGGGGGG
>NZ_JBIALS010000033.1:0-90286 GCF_042873655.1 Streptomyces sp. NPDC004609
TAGTGGGGCCCGAACGAGAAGGCGTGCCGGGTCTCGATGCCGGCCTGCGGGTCCCCCCCCCCGGACCGCGACCCCCCCCCCCCCCCCCCCCGCGCCCCCCCCCCCCGCCCCCCCCCCCCCCCCCCCCCCCCCCCCCCCCCCCACGCCCGTGCACGCCCCTCATGGGCGTCCGCTGTTCCGCGGCGCGTGTCCTACAGCGCGCCGAAGCCCACGCGCCGCGCCGACGGCTCGCCGATCTCGACGTACGCGATGCGGTCGGCCGGCACCAGGACCTTGCGGCCCTTGTCGTCCGTGAGGCTGAGCACCTGCTCCTTGCCGGCCAGCGCCTCGCCCACGGCGCGCTCGACGTCCTCCGCGGACTGCCCGCTCTCCAGAACGATCTCCCGCGGCGCGTGCTGCACGCCGATCTTGACCTCCACGGCTATGTCCCTCCGACGGTCCGTGCGTTGCGCGGTCAGCCGCGCCGTACCCAGCACACACTAGCCGGGCGGAGGGCTCGCCCAGACGCCGCAGGGGAACGCCAGGAGCGAACAGCCCCGCCGAGGGCGCCGCGCCCTTCCGGGCCGGGACGGATGGCCGGGATGGGGATGGCCGGGATGGGGAAGGTCGGAACGGAACGTCGGGCGGCCTGGCCCACCGCCGAACTCCCCGCCGCCCGGTCGTCCTGGAGAGCCGTCCCGGCCTCCGGGTCGTCTGGCTCCGGCCGTCCTCGTCGTCCGGCTGGTCGTCTGCTGGTCGTCCGGTTAGTCGTCTGCTAGTCGTCCTGGTGGTCCGCGCCGTGCAGCGGGAAGCCCGCGATGCCCCGCCAGGCGAGCGAGGTCAGCAGCTGCACCGCCGAGTCCCTCGGGATGCCCGAGTCGCTGGAGAGCCAGTACCTGGCCACGACCTGCGAGACGCCGCCGAGCCCCACGGCCAGCAGCATCGACTCCTCCTTGGACAGATCGGTGTCCCCGGCGATCACATCGGAGATCGCCTCCGCGCACTGGAGGGACACCCGCTCGACCCGCTCGCGCACGGCGGGCTCGTTCGTCAGGTCCGACTCGAAGACGAGCCGGAACGCGCCGCCCTCGTCCTCGATGTACGCGAAGTAGGCGTCCATCGTGGCGGCGACCCGCTGCTTGTTGTCGCTCGTCGACGCCAGAGCCGTGCGCACGGAGTGCAGCAGGGCCTCGCAGTGCTGGTCGAGCAGCGCGAGATACAGCTCCAGCTTGCCGGGGAAGTGCTGGTAGAGCACCGGCTTGCTGACGCCCGCCCGCTCGGCGATGTCGTCCATCGCGGCCGAGTGGTACCCCTGCGCCACGAACACCTCCTGGGCGGCGCCCAGGAGCTGGTTCCTGCGGGCTCGGCGTGGCAGGCGCGTGCCCCGCGGGCGCGCCGCCTCTGTCTGCTCGATGGCTGTCACGCCGCCTCCCAAAATCGTTCTGTGCGCGGTGAGCGCCGCGCCCGCCATCGTACTTTTGGGTAACCCGGCCGTGTGCGTCGCGGACGCAGAATTTCACGGACCGGACACCCGCGGTAGCTCCCTATTCGGGGGCAAAGAGGTGCACGTCACCGGGTGTGGACATCGCCTCACCCACCGTGGTCACCGATAGTCGTCCTCGTCCTGGGCGACCACTCTCGCCTGTTCCACGGCGTCCGCTTCGTTCGCCGTGTCCGGATCGATATGCGGCAGGTCGTCGTCGTCCGGGCGGATCTCGGTGTGCTGCTCGGCCGCGTCGGCCTCCGGTACCTCCTCGCCCAGCTCGTCGACCCGGCTTCCGGCCCGGTCGTCCGTGTCCCCGTCGTCTGCCCGGTCGCCGTCGAAATTGTCGGGATCGGTGGGATCGACAGCCATACGGCACCGCTTTTCCTCGACGTTTCCCGGGATTCGCTCTTCCCGGGGGGAGCTGTGGCTTTTCCTCCGGTCGCTGTTCCACGTATTTCGAGGGTGCCGGGCCCGTCCGGCCCCGAGGGCCGGATGGACCCTTTCCTACGAGCCTAGGAGGTACTGTTCCCCCGCGCTATGCGGTCTGTGATGCCGAACACACGATGCGCGGTGTGATCGTCTCGTAACATTGCCGCATGTCTTCGACCGAGCTGCCGGGCGTCAGTGCCGCCACCGCCGCCGCGGCCCCCGAGGTCGCGGCCGTCCGGGTCGCCGAGGGGGAGGAGCTGCGCTCCGTCGCCCTGCCGGGGCTGACCCTCAGCGTCAGATCCCGGCCGCCGTCCCGCAGCGGACTGCCGCCCGCCCTGTACGTCCACGGGCTGGGCGGTTCTTCTCAGAACTGGTCGGCCGTCATGCCGTTCCTCGCGGACTCCGTGGACGGCGAGGCGGTCGATCTGCCGGGATTCGGGGACTCCCCGCCGCCGGCCGACGGCAACTACTCGGTCACCGGGCACGCGCGCGCGGTGATCCGCTATCTCGACGCGGCCGGGACCGCCCCCGTCCATCTGCTCGGCAACTCCCTCGGCGGCGCCGTCGCCACCCGCGTCGCGGCCGTGCGCCCCGACCTGGTGCGCACCCTCACCCTGATCTCACCCGCCCTGCCCGAGCTGCGCGTCCAGCGCACCGCGGTGCCCACCGCGCTGCTCGCCCTGCCCGGGGTCGCCCGCCTGTTCGGCCGGATGACCCGGGACTGGTCGGCCGAGCGGCGCACCCAGGGGGTGATGGCGCTCTGCTACGGGGATCCGGGCCGGGTCTCCGACGAGGCCATGCGCCACGCGGTCGCGGAGATGGAGCGGCGCATGCAACTCCCGTATTTCTGGGAGGCGATGGCCCGTTCCGCGCACGGTATCGTCGACGCGTACACCCTGGGCGGCCAGCACGGTCTGTGGCGGCAGGCGGAGCGGGTTCTCGCGCCGACGCTGCTGGTGTACGGAGGGCGTGACCAGCTCGTCTCGTACCGTATGGCGCGGAAGGCGGCGGCGGCCTTCCGGGACTCGCGGCTGCTGACCCTCCCGGACGCCGGGCATGTGGCGATGATGGAATACCCGGAGACGGTCGCCGAGGCGTTCCGGGAATTGATCGACGACATCGGCAGGAGCTGATCGGGGCCCGTGGGACGACACAGCCGTAAAGGCCCCGCACCCAAGGGCTCACATCCGGAGAGCGGGTCCGCCGCGAGCGGCTCCGGTTCAGCCGTCCCCGATCCGTACGACGCGCGGAGCCGGCCGGCCGGTCCGTACGGCACACAGGGCGCCCGCCCGGACCCGTACGACACGGGCGGTCGCGGCGCCGATCCGTACGACACCGGTTCCCACGCCGTCGGCGGCCACGGCACCGGCGCTCATGGGACGGACCCGCGGTACCCCGAGCACACGGTCTCCGGGTACGGCGGCTCGCAGAGGACGCGCGGCGGGCACCCCGAGCAGCGCGAGGCGGGCGGCGGCTGGGGCACGGGAGCCCTCCCGGCGGGGTACGAGCTCCGCCAGGGGCCCGTACGGGGCACGCCGGGGCCGGTGACCGCCGGGCCGCGGGTGCCCGCGCCGCGCGGGGTGTCCACCGAGGGGCGCGACGGCACCGGTGCACCAGGCCCCGCGGGCGCGGGACCGAGGAGCGGCCCCCGGGCCGACCCCGGAGCGGGACACGGGCCGCATCCGCGTTCCGGTCCGCGTACGGACACCCGTCAGGACCCGGCGGCGGGCTCGCCCTCCGGCCCAGACGCGGACGGCACGCGTACCGGCTCGCGGTCCGTGGCCACCGTGCCGGGGCAGCGGCGTGCCGGGAGCGGCCGGGCCGGCCGGGCGGACGGGGGAGGCCGGGGCGGCAAGGCGGGCAAGGGGCGCACCTTCACCGGGATCGCCGCGGCGGCCGTGACGACCGTGCTCGCCGTCATCGTGGCCGGTCAGGTCGCCGCCGACGGCAAGGGCAGTCCCAAGGCGTCCGCCGCCGGGGGCGAGCGGAGCGACACGGACGGCTCCGCTTCCCGCTCCGACACCAGGTCGGCCCCCGCGCGGCAGCCGGCCGCGAAGCCCCCGGCCCCGACGTACGAGCAGCTGATGGCCACACCGTTCCAGATCGACCCCGAACTGACGGCGGACGGCACCTTCGAGGCCGTGCCCGGTGTCGACAAGGCTCCCGGCAAGGGCCGCAAGGTCCGCTACCGGGTGGACGTCGAGAAGGGCCTCGGTATGGACGGCGTGCTCTTCGCCGCCGCCGTGCAGCGGACCCTCAACGACGAGCGGAGCTGGGCGAACGGCGGCGCGATGACGTTCGAGCGGATCTCGTCCGGCGATCCGAAGTTCGTCGTGACGCTCGCCAGCCCCGGCACGACGGACGTGTGGTGCGCCAAGTCGGGTCTGAACACCTCGATCGACAAGGTCAGCTGCGACTCCGCGTCCACCGACCGGGTGATGATCAACGCGTACCGCTGGGCGCAGGGATCGGACACCTACGGCCTCGGCGCGATGTTCGCGTACCGCCAGATGCTCATCAACCACGAGGTGGGCCACCGCCTCGGGCACGGCCATGTGAGCTGCCGGACCGAGGGCGCCCTCGCGCCGGTCATGCAGCAGCAGACGAAGTCCCTGGACATCGACGGGATCGCGTGCCGCCCCAACCCCTGGGTCCATCCGAAGGGATGAGCCCGCGCCCGCCGGCCGGGCGGCCGTGGTAGAAGGCGCCCGCACCGGGCGCTCAGGGTTGGCCGTAGCCTGACATTCCGTGACAGAGAGTCCCCGTAGCGCGACGGAACGCTACTGTGGTGCGAAAGTTACGTCTATTCACCCCTTCCGGTGGTGCGACGGACAACCGTCCGCCGTACCACGGCCACACCGGCTTACGGTCGTCCCGCTGCGTGTCGCCGAGCCAACGGCGGCTGCTCACAAGGGAGATCGGGGGTGCACTCGTGCGGATCGGACTGCTCACCGACGGTGGCTATCCGTATGCGGCAGGTGAGGCGAGGGTGTGGTGCGAGCGGCTGGTGCGCGGGCTCGCCCAGCACGAGTTCGACCTCTACGCGCTGAGCCGCAGCGCCCGGCAGGAGGACCTGGGCCTGGTCGCGCTCCCGCCCCAGGTGCGCCGGGTGCGGACCGCAGCCCTGTGGGCGCCGCAGGACGACGGGCGCGGCTACGGGCGGCGCGAGCGGCGCCGATTCCTCGGGCACTTCCAGGACCTCGTGGCCGCGATCTGCTCGCCCGGCGCCGACCGGGCCGGGCCGGCGGACGACGACCACGGCCCCGCGGGGCACGGCCTTCCCGGCGCCGCCCCGGACGGGATCCGGCGCGCTGCCCCGGACGAGGCGGGCGACGGCTTCGCCGAAGGGCTGTACGGACTGGCCGAACTCGCCCGCGAACACGGCGGGCTCCCCGCCGCCCTCCGCTCCGAATACGCCGTACGCGCCCTCGAATCCGCGTGCCGCGCCCCCGGCGCGCGCCGGACCGTACGCGCCGCGGCCGTTCCCGACCACCTCGCCTTCGCGGACGAACTGGAGCGCGCCCTGCGCCCGCTCTCCCTGGACTGGTACGGCGACGACGACCTCGGCGCGGTCGACCTCTGCCATGCCGCGTCCGGCGGATCCGCGGCGCTGCCCGGCCTGTTGGCCAAACGCTTCTTCGGGGTTCCGCTGCTGGTCACCGAGTACGGCGTCCAACTGCGCGCGCACTACCTCGCCTCGGGTGCGGCCCGCCGCCCGGGCGGCGGCCGGGAGCTGAGCGGCCCCGTGCGCGCGCTGCTCGCCGCCTTCCACGGGCGGCTCGCCGCCGAGACCTACACCCGGGCGTCGGTGATCACCCCCGGCAACACCCACGCCCGCCGCTGGCAGGAGAAGTGCGGCGCGGACCGCGACAAGCTGCGCACGGTCTACCCGGGCATGGAGGCGGACCGGTTCGCCGCGGTGGGGGAGGGGGAGCAGGGCGGCGATCCGCTCACCCTGGTCTGGGTCGGCCGGATCGAGCCCGTCAAGGACCTCATCGCGCTGCTCCACGCCTTCGCCGAGGTGCGCAAGGAGGAACCGCGGGCCCGGCTGCGGCTGTTCGGCACGGCGGTACGGGGCCCGGGGTCGGCCACACCCGGGTCGGCCACCTATCTCTCCCACTGCCGGGCGCTGGCCGCCCAGCTCTTCCCCGACGAGGCGGCCGACGCGCACGCGGTCGGTGACAACCCCGTCTCCTTCGAGGAGATCGGCGGTCCCGAGGCCCCCGAACTCGCCGACGCCTACGCGGCCGGCGGAGTCGTCGTGCTGTCGAGCGTCGTGGAGGGCTTTCCGCTCAGTCTCGTCGAGGCGATGTTCTGCGGGCGCGCGACCGTCTCCACGGATGTCGGCGCCGTCGTCGAAGTCATCGGCGGCACCGGTCTGGTCGTCCCGCCGCGCAATCCCCGCGCCCTCGCCGACGCCTGCCTCGCCCTCCTGAGGGACCCCGAGCGGGCCGCCCGGCTGGGCGCCGCGGCCCGCGCCCGGGCCCTCGAACTCTTCACGGCCGAACAGAACATCGCGGCCTTCCGCGCCGTGTACCTGGAGCTGATCTCGCACTCCCCGGTGCGCAGGGAGCCGGTGAACGAGGCGGGCGAGCCCCTGCCCTTCGGCCACCCGGCGGAGGCGCACGTCCCGGTGGGGCTGCGGGGCGCGGGAGACGGGAACCCGCTGCCCGGATTCGTCACCTCGGCGACGGCTGAGGAGGCCCGCGCATGAGTACCACCCACATCAACGACAGCACCCACGCCGACGACGGCCACCGGCGGCACGGCTGTGAGGCGCTGCTCGGCGGCCCCTCCGACGCGGTGGGCGGCCCCGAGCCGTCCGGGCACCGCTCCCGGCCGCCCGTACCGCCGGAGGGGCACGCCCGGCCGACGCGGTCCGCGCCCCCGGCGGGGTACGCCCCGCGGGACCGGTCCGAGCCGCGGCCCGGGTACGGTCACCCGGCCGGGTCCGCCCCGGCTCCGCCCGGGTCCCGGCCGCGGCCCGCACCCCGGCGCGGGCCCGCCGACCCCGTCAGGGCCCTGATGCACCAGCACCGGGAGCTGTGCGAGCGGGCCGTCGACCCGCTGGAGATCGCCGCGGGGCTGGAGGCCCACGGCGTCACCGACCGCACCGCCGCGCGCTTCCGGCACCGGGACGTCTTCTCGCTCGCCGAGGAGCTGTACGCACGGGTGCCCCGGGACCAGGAGCCGCCCCGGACGCAACGACAGCCGGCGCCCGCCTTCGCCCGCGATCCGCGCCCCCTGCTGCTCTCCCTGGTGCCGGGCGCACTGGCGGTCCTCACGATCGCCGGACGGGAGGCGCTCGGCGGCGCGCCCCGGGCGGCGGTCACGGCGGCCGGGACGCTCGCCGTCGCCGCCGCGGTGATCGCCGTTCTCCGCCGGGGGCCCCTCGGCGCCCGGGGCCGTACCGTCCGCTCCGCCTGTCTGTGGACACTCTGGCTCGTCGGCTACGCCGCCTACGGCGAGGACCTCATCGGCCAGATCGCCGTCGGCGGACCCGAGGGACCGCTCCACCCGGCCCTCGCACCGCTCGCCGGGCTCGCGCTCGCCGTCGCGCCCGCCGCCTGGTGCGCGCGTCTGTTCGCGGTACGGGCCCGGCGCAGGCGGGACGGCAGCCGGGGGCTCGCCGAGTTCGCCACCGGCACCCGCCCGCTGCTGCTCGGGACCGTCGCGCTGTACGCGGGAGCCCTGATCACCCTGCTCGTGCTGACCGGACTCGCCGTCCCCCGCGGGCAGGCAGGCGGCGCGCTCGCGCCGGCCGTCGCCCTCGGGCTGCTGCTCTTCCTGGCCCGGCTGCTGGTGGTGCACGGCTTCGCGCGGGCCGCCGCCACCGGGCTCGCCGCCGCCTGCGCCGCCGAGGCACTGGCACCCCTGCTGCTGCTGGCCGGCCGTCTGCCCGGCTGCTCCTTCCTCGCGCGGCCGGTGGAGGCGGTCACGGGCGCCTGGGGGGCCGGAGCCGTCCCCGCCCTCGCCTGCGCGCTCGCCGCGACCGTGCTCCTGGTCCATGCCACGGCCGCCCTGTCCCGGGCCTCCGCCCACACCGACTGATCCAGCGCCTCCCGCGGAGCCGACACCGCGGGCGTACCCACCCCGGCCGCATCAGCCGCCGCGGCGACAGCGACACCCAAGGAGAGACCCGAAGATGACCCCCCAATCCCCAGCCCCGACCCGTCGGCACCCAAGGGGCGCGCGATGAGGGTTCTGCTGCTCGGCGCCAATGGATTCCTCGGCCGCTTTGTGGCCGACCGGCTGCTCGCCGACCCCGCCGTACATCTCACCGCGCTCGGGCGCGGTGACGACGCCGATGTGCGCTTCGACCTCG
Organism: Streptomyces sp. NPDC004609; assembly: GCF_042873655.1. Taxonomy (NCBI): domain Bacteria; kingdom Bacillati; phylum Actinomycetota; class Actinomycetes; order Kitasatosporales; family Streptomycetaceae; genus Streptomyces; species Streptomyces sp. NPDC004609. Next base: position 8,220 of record NZ_JBIALS010000033.1, read on the forward strand.
CCGGCGGCAGCCCCGGCGCGCTCACCCGCTTTCTCAGCGCGGTCCACCCCGGTGTCGTCGTCAACTGCGCGGGCGCCACCCGGGGCGGCGCCCGCGATCTGGTCCGGCACAACACCGTCGCCGTCGCCACCGTCTGTGAGGCCCTGCGCCGCAGCGGCTGCGGGGCACGGCTCGTCCAGCTGGGCTGCGCCTCCGAGTACGGGCCCTCCCAGCAGGGCGCGTCCACCGCGGAGGACGCGATTCCGCGGCCCGGCGGCCCGTACGGGGTGAGCAAGCTCGCCGCCACGGAGCTGGTGCTCGGCTCCGGGCTGGACGCCGTCGTCCTGCGGGTCTTCTCGCCCGTCGGGCCCGGCACCCCGGCCGGTTCCCCGCTCGGCCGGCTCGCCGAGGCGATGCGCCGCGCGATGCAGTCCGGCGACAGCGAGCTGAAGCTCAGCGGCCTCGGGGTCCAGCGCGACTTCGTGGACGTACGGGACGTGGCGCGGGCGGTCCACGCGGCCTCGCTCTCCGCCGCCCAGGGCGTGGTCAACATCGGTACGGGCCGGGCCGTGCGGCTGCGGGACGCGGCGGCCGTCCTGGCCAGGGTCGCCGGATATCCGGGCGCCCTCCACGAACTGGATCTTCCGGCGGGCAGGCCGGGCGGTCTCGGCGGGCACCTCGGGGGTCACGGCGGCCCCATGGGCCACCCCGGCGGTCACACCGGGCCCGGCTCGCTGGGCGGTCATCTCGGCCCCGGGATCGGGGCGCCGCGCTCCGAATCCGTCCTGGAGCAGGTGTCCACGGCCCCGCTGCCGTACCCGGACGGCTGCGGCAACTGGCAGCAGGCGGACATCCGCACCGCCCGCGACCGGCTCGGCTGGCGTCCCCGGATCAATCTGGAGGAATCGCTCGCCGACATCTGGATGGAGGCGGCGTGCCGCATCTGACCACCACGGGCGCCCAGCTCTCCGCGACGGGCAGCGAGCGGCTCGGCATCGGTGTCCCCGGCTACGCGCATCCGCTGCTCGCGCCCGGGGAGTGGGCCGAACTGACCCGGCCGGGCACCCCTCTGCACTGGGTCGTGCTCAATGTGGCGAACGGGCCCGGCGAGCGCCCCGACCCCCACTGCCTGGCGGCGGCCGGCCGGCTCGGCAACGCGGGTGTGCGTGTCCTCGGCCATCTCGACATGGCGCACGGCTCGCGCACCTTCGGCGATCTGATCGCCGACGCCCACCGCTATCTGGAGTGGTACCGGGTCGGCGGATTCATGCTGGACCGCTGCCCGGTGGACCGCGCCGACCTGGCGGCCGTCCGGCGGGTGACGGGGACACTGGAGACGGTGCTCGACGGCGGCGGAGAAGGCGGCGGGCATCTGGTGCTGGGGCACGGCTCGCACCCGCACCCCGGCTATGCCGAGGCGGCGGATCAGCTGGTCACCTACACCGGGCCCTGGGCGGAGTACCGCTGGTCCCAGGTGGCCCAGTGGACGGCCGACTATCCGCCCGAGCGGTTCGCCCACTTCGTCCACGGAGTGCCGCGCACCCATCTGGAGGAGGCCACCCGGATCGCCCGCTGGCAGGGTGCCGGAACGATCTTCTTCACCGATCGCAGCGACCGCCTCGGCAGGTCCTACGGCTTCGGCGACGAGTGGTTCGGCGACGCCGGGCTCGGCGGCGAAGGGTTCGGCGCCGGTGCCGGCGGAGGTGCGGCCAGCGGTGCCGCCGACATCGACCAGGGGCGGATCGGGGCATTCGAGGCGCTGCCCGGCTACTGGAACGAAATCGTCTCGCAGATCGGACCGGGTGTCTCGGAATGAGAAGGCGCGTGGCAGTGTTACGGAGAGAACAACCGTACTGACTTATCGACGCAACGGAGTCCCCGTGTCGCTGCCACCCCTGGTCGAGCCAGCTGCTGAGCTCACCGTCGACGAGGTCCGCAGGTACTCCCGCCACCTGATCATTCCCGACGTCGGGATGGACGGGCAGAAGCGGCTGAAGAACGCCAAGGTGCTGTGTGTGGGCGCGGGCGGCCTGGGGTCTCCCGCGCTGATGTACCTCGCGGCGGCCGGTGTGGGCACGCTCGGCATCGTCGAGTTCGACGAGGTCGACGAGTCGAACCTCCAGCGCCAGATCATTCACAGCCAGGCCGACATCGGCCGCTCCAAGGCCGAGTCGGCGAGGGACTCGGTCCTCGGCATCAACCCGTATGTGAACGTGGTCCTTCACCAGGAACGGCTCGAAGCCGACAACGTGATGGACATCTTCGGCCAGTACGACCTGATCGTCGACGGCACGGACAACTTCGCGACCCGCTATCTGGTCAACGACGCGTGCGTGCTGCTCGGCAAGCCCTATGTCTGGGGCTCCATCTACCGCTTCGACGGCCAGGCTTCGGTCTTCTGGTCCGAGCACGGCCCCTGCTACCGCTGCCTCTACCCCGAGCCCCCGCCGCCGGGCATGGTCCCGAGCTGTGCCGAGGGCGGGGTGCTCGGAGTCCTCTGCGCCTCCGTCGGTTCGATCCAGGTCACCGAGGCGATCAAGCTCCTCGCCGGTGTCGGCGAGCCGCTCGTCGGCCGGCTGATGATCTACGACGCCCTGGAGATGCAGTACCGCCAGGTCAAGGTCCGCAAGGACCCCGACTGCGCCGTCTGCGGCGAGAACCCCACCGTCACCGAGCTCATCGACTACGAGGCGTTCTGCGGCGTCGTGTCCGAGGAGGCCCAGGAGGCGGCCGCCGGTTCGACGATCACTCCCAAGCAGCTCAAGGAGTGGATCGACGACGGCGAGAACATCGAGATCATCGACGTCCGCGAGATCAACGAGTACGAGATCGTCTCGATCCCCGGCGCGAAGCTGATCCCCAAGAACGAGTTCCTGATGGGCGCCGCACTGGAGAGCCTGCCCCAGGACAAGAAGATCGTCCTGCACTGCAAGACGGGTGTCCGCAGCGCGGAGGTGCTGGCGGTCCTGAAGTCGGCGGGCTTCGCGGACGCGGTGCACGTCGGCGGCGGTGTCATCGGCTGGGTCAACCAGATCGAGCCCAGCAAGCCGATCTACTGAGCCGGACGCGTCCCGAGCCGGTGACCCACCGGGCCGGGACCAGGTGATCCGCCCCATCCGTCACCTCGCCGCGGCCCGGACCCGAGATCTCGGGTCCGGGCCGCAGGCATGATCCGGCGCACGGGCGCGAGCGGGCATCTCGGCGGGGTCGCAGCCGGGGTTCGTCCGGCGCATCCGGGCGCGAGCACCTTCCCCCGGGCGCCCGCGCGGGGCGCCCGGGAGCCTCGGCCGCTACGAGCAGGTCTTGCCGTTCGGCGGGACGGTGCCGTCCAGCAGATACGCGTCCACCGTCTTCGTCACACAGTCCGCCGTGCCGTACGCGCCGTGGCCCTCGCCCTTGTTGGTGATCAGCACACCGACCCCCGCGCCCAGCCCGTCAGCCATCTTTTTCGCGCCCTCGTACGGGGTGGCCGGGTCGCCGGTGGTGCCGATGACCAGGATCGGGGCCGCGCCCTCGGCGGAGACATCCGTCGGACCGCTGTCACCGGTCACCGGCCAGCCGGCGCACCAGCCGGCCAGATCCCAGGCCAGCATGGGGCCGAAGACCGGCGATATCTCGGTGAACTCGGGCAGATGGCGCGACGTGACCTCGGCCGCCGTCGCCCTGGCTCCCTTGGCGTCGGTGCAGGAGATCGCCCGCTGCGAGTGGTCCTGGGTGGTGAAGTCGCCGTTCTCGTCGCGGCTGTTGTACCTGTCCGCGAGCTGGAGCAGGGGCGCGCCGTCACCGTTCTCCGCGGCGTCGAGCGCTTCGGTGAGCGTCGGCCAGCCCTCCTGCGAGTACAGCGGCAGGACGATGCCGATGAGCGCGAGGTTCTCGGTGAGCTCGCGGCCCTCCCCGGCGGGCAGCGGCTTCCGGTCCAAGCGCTCCAGCAGCTTCACCACGCGGGCCGTGCCCTCCTTGGCGCCGATGCCGCGGTCCTTGAAGTAGTTCTCCAGCGCCCGCTGGAAGCCCATGGCCTGATTGCGCGAGCCCCCGGCGAAGTCGGTGGTGGGGTCGACGACCGCGTCCAGGACGAGCCGTCCGACCTTGGAGGGGAACAGGTGGGCGTAGACGGCGCCCAGTTCCGTACCGTACGAGAAGCCCAGGTAGTGCAGCTTGTCGTCGCCGAGGACCTGGCGCATCAGATCCATGTCGCGCGCCGCGCTCTGCGTCCCGACGTGCGGCAGCAGCGTGCCCGACCTCTTGGCGCAGCCCGCGCCGAAGGCGGCCGCGTCGTCGAGGTAGATCTTCTCCTCGGCGGCGGTGTCCGGGCTGTGGTCCAGCCGGTGGCTGGCCTCGGTCTGCTCGCTGGTCCGGCACACGACGGCGGAGCTGTCCGCGACTCCGCGCGGGTCGAAGCCCACCAGGTCGTAGCGGCGGTTCAGCTTCTGGTAGTCCTCGGCGGCGCGGGGGAGGGTGGCGACGCCGGAGCCGCCGGGTCCGCCGAAGTTGAAGAGCAGGGAGCCGATGCGCCGGTCGGCGTCCTTCGCCTTGGCGCGGATCAGGGCGATGCCCAGCGTCTCGCCCGAGGGCTTGCCGTGGTCGAGCGGTGCCTTCATGGTGGCGCACTGCCACTGCCGGCCGGGCTTCTCCGCGTACATTCCGTCCGCCATGACCGGTGGGCGGCAGCTCTTCCAGGTGAGCTTCTGCCCGGTGAGCGCGGCGGGCAGGGCCGCGGCCGACGCGTCGGGCGACTCCTTCGCGGAGGCGGACGGCGAGGAGCCGCTCGCGTCCGCCGCGCCCTTGCCCTCCCCCTTGTCCGGGTCGGTGGTGCAGCCCACGGCCGCCCCGGCGAGCAGCAACGCCACTGTCGCCAGGGCCCCCGCCCGTGCCCTCGTGCTCATTGCGTGCCCCCCAGGCTTCGAGATGTCCTCCGACATCCTAGGTCGCCCCACCGACAACCCCGCAGGCGGTGGCCCCGGGGCCTACCGGCAGACCGTCCCCGCCACCGGGACCTTGCCGTTCAGCAGATAGGAGTCGACGGCCCGCTGCACACAGACACTGCCGCCGTTGTACGCCCCGTGGCCCTGGCCGCGGTACGTCAGCTCGACCCCGACGCCCGGTCCGAGTTCCTTGACCATCGCCCTGGCGCCCTCGTAGGGAGTCGCCGGGTCGCCGGTGTTGCCGATGACGAGGACGGGCGGCGCGCCCGGCGCCGAGACGTCGGGGGTGTTCCAGGTGCCCGGCACCGGCCACTTCGTGCAGCCCATCAGGCCCCAGCCCATGTAGTCGCCGAAGACGGGCGACGCCTTGCGGAACTCCGGCAGCTTCGCCTTCGTCTGCTCCAGCGAGTAGCGGTCCTTGGTGTCGACGCAGCTGATCGCGGAGAACGCCGCGCCCATATTGCTGTAGTGGCCGTTCTCGCTGCGGCCGTTCATGGCGTCGGACAGCGCGAGCAGCAGCGCGCCGTTACCGCCGTCGGCCTCGTCGAGCCCCTGTTCCAGCAGCTCCCAGAACTCCTGGGAGTACAGCGCCTGCGCGATGCCGTTGGTGGCCTGGGTCTGGGTGAGCGGCCGGTCGCCGCCGGTGGGGATCGGCTTCTTGTCGAGCCGCCGCAGCAGGTCCTGGATCCCGGCCTCGACCTCCTGGACGGAGGTGCCGGGGAGCAGACACGCGTCGCCCCGGGCCACGCAGTCGCGGGCGAAGTTGTCGAGGGCCAGCTGGAAGCCCCTGGCCTGGCCGAGGGAGCTCTGCTCGGAGTTCTGCGTCGGGTCGACGACGGCGTCGAAGACCGCGCGGCCCACGTTCTTCGGGTACAGGTGCGCGTACACCCCGCCCAGTTCCGTGCCGTACGAGATGCCGAAGTAGTGCAGCTTGTCGTCGCCGAGGACCTGGCGCATCAGATCCAGGTCGCGGGCGGCGTTGACGGTGCCGACGTGGGGGAGTTCGGTGCCGGAGTTCTTCTCGCAGGCCGAGGCGTAGTCCTTGAGGTTCTCGGTGAACGCCTTCTCCTCCGCGGTGTCGTCGGGGGTCGCGTCCTTGGCGTAGAACTCGTCGAGCCGGGCGTTGTCCTCGCACTGCACGGCCACACTGCGGCCGACCCCCCGGGGGTCGAAGCTCACCAGGTCGTAGCGGGCGCGCAGGGCGGTGTAGTCGGAGGCGGCGGCCGGGAGGGTGGCGACGCCGGAGCCGCCGGGTCCGCCGAAGTTGAAGATCAGGGAGCCGATACGGCTCCCCTGGTCGGCGGCCCTCGCGCGGATCAGGGCGATTTCGATGGTGTCCCCGCCGGGATCGGACCAGTCGAGGGGCGCGTCCATGAAGGAGCACTCCCAGGACGTGCCGCCGGGCAGCGGCGACGGGGCCGGTCCGCCGCCCTCCGCCTCGGACGGCGGGGGACACGCCTGCCACCGCAGCTTCTGCGATACGAGCCCCTTTCCCGGGGACGCCGTGCTGGTGGTGCCGCTGCTCGGGTCCTTCCCCTTGCTCTTGTCACCGCTGTCGGAGCAGCCCGCGGCCAGCAGTACGGAGAGGGAGACGACGAGAGCGGCGGCGCGGGCGGCCGTGGAAGAGGTCGGCATGCCGCCATCGTGCGCCGGGGGCGCGCGCCCCGCCCCTGCGGCGGTCCAAGCGGGTGGTTTGCGCGCCGACGGCGTGTGGTTGCCGGGACCGGGCGGGGAGGTGAGCCGAGTGGCTGTGCGCTCCGTACGGGCCATGGCACCGGGCGGCCCGTCACGCCGGGCGGTCGCCCCGGGACCGGGCACCCACCGGGACCGGCACCCGGGCCGGGGAACAGGGATCCGCCGGACCGGCACCGGGCACCCGCCGGACCGGCACCGGGCACCCGCCGGGACCGGCACCGGGCACCCGCCGGGACCGGCACCGGGCACCCGCCGGGACCGGCAGCCGGGCACCCGCCGGGACCGGCAGCCGGGCCGGGGAACAGGGATCCGCCGGGACCGGCGCCCACGAGGCCGAACAGTACGTACCCGAGGCGGTACCCGGATTCGACCGGCACCCTGGCCCGGGTGTCCGGGCAAGAGGCACCCGCCGGGACCGGTGCCCGGGGAGCAGCGGCCCCACGGATCCGGCACCCCGCCCGGACCGGCACTCCGCGCGGAAGCGGCGCCCATGGAGCAGCGGTCCCGCGCGGATCCGGCGTTAGCCGGCGCCCCGGAGCGCGCGGCCCCGCACCCCTACAGCGAACCCTTCCGCGTCAGATGGTTGAAGGCGAACCACCCCGGCAGCACCGGCAGCCACAGGGTCAGCATCCGGTACAGCAGCACCGCCGCCGTCGCGACATCCTTCGGCACCCCGGCAGCGAACAGTCCCAGGATCAGCGCGCCCTCGACCGCGCCCACACCACCGGGCGTCGGCGCGGCCGACCCCAGCGCGTTGCCCGCGAGGAAGACCACCGCGAGGCTCGCGTAACTGAGCGGCTGGTGGCCGTCGTTGAACGCCCGGATCGAGGCGTCCAGACACATCACGAAGGCGAAGGTCAGCAGCAGCTGCCCGCCGATGCCGGTCAGCAGCTTCACCGGCCGCTGGAGCACGTCGAGCATGCGCGGCACCACACCGGCGAACAGCGACCGCAGCCGCGTCGAGACGAACTTCCGCAGGAACGGGATCGCCGTCACCACCAGGACCAGCACCGCGACCGTCAGCAGGCCCGCGATCACCGTCCTGGACGGGCTCAGCGACGGGGTCTTCTCCGTGCCGGTGAGATAGCCGAAGGTCAGCAGCAGCAGGATGTGCGCCCCCAGCCCGAAGAGCTGCGCCGCGCCCACACTCGCCACCGCGAGCCCCGGCCGTACGCCCGAGCGCTGGAGGAAGCGGGTGTTCAGCGCCACCCCGCCGACCGCCGCCGGAGCGACGATCTTGACGAAGGATCCGGCGACCTGCGCCAGGACGGTCCTCGGGAAGGGCACCCGCTCGGGGACGAAGCCCAGCAGGCTCATCGCTGCGGCCAGATAGCTGGCGGCGGAGAGCGCGACCGCCGCCGCCACCCAGCCCCAGTGCGCACTGCCGAAGTCCGCGCCGAGGTTGGTTCCCGCGATCTGGGAGAGCAGGAAGTACGCGGCGACCGCGCCGGCGATCAGACTGACGAGCGTCCGCGGCCGGATGCGTTCGAGCCGGACCGGCTCCACCGGCGCCTGCGGTCTGATCCGCAGCACCTGGTGGCGGATCTGGGTGAGCAGATCCTCCTCGCGCGCCTCGTCGAGGGCCTCGTCCACGGCCCGCTTGTCGGCCTGCTTCTCCGCCCGCTCCGACTTGCGTACGGCCTTGCGGCCCTCCCCGGGAGGCTCGGCCTCACCAGTGCGGGCCCGCCGGGCGGCGGCCGACGCCTCCAGCACAGCGTCCCGTTCCCGCTGCGCGCGCTCACGGGCGAGTCGGCGCAGCGTCGCCCGGGTGGAGCGGCTCAGCGCGATCGGCTGGAGCAGCGGCAGGCAGTCCGCGACCGCGTCCGGCCCGAGGATCTCCAGGGCCGCGGTGACCGCCCGCTCGGCGCCCATGCGCAGCCCGAAGGTGGTGAGCAGCTGGGCGATGTCCATACGCAGCACCACATCGCCGGCCGCGATCTCCCCGCCCCGCAGATCGGTGAGGATCACCTTGCCGGAACGATCCACCAGAATCGCGTCGCCCGTCAGCCTGCGGTGTGCGATGCGACGGGACTGGAGCGCCTCGACCTGCCGCCAGGCCCCGCGCGCCACGTCGTCGGTGATCTCCTCGTCCGCCATGGCGTCCAGGGAGCGCCCGCCCAGGTGCTCGTACACGAGCATCACGGCGTCGGGTCCCAGCTCGGAGGTGGCGATCAGCTTGGGGGCGTTGGCCCCGGCGGCGATCGCCGCGTACGCCAGCAGCGCCTCCTGCTCCAGTGCCTGACGCAGCGACTGGAGGGAGCGGCGGGTGGTGATGGAGCGGAGCGTCAGCCGGCGCCACGCCCGGTAGAAGAAGCCCTGCGCCTGCTGCTCACGGTCGACGACGGTGACGTCGAGCGGCGGCCCCTTCTCCAGGGTGACCAGATAGCGGCGGCCCCGGTCGCCCTGCTCGGCCGGGCTGCCGCCGTCCGGGCGCAGGGGCGAGTTCTCGGGCACGTCCTCGGCGCGCATCGCGGTCACCGGGCGGAAACCGACGTGGCGCAGACCCGCCAGCAGGGTCTGGCCGGTGGGGCGCACGTTCGGCGAACCGACGGCGTACAGCGTGCCGTACGCGACGGTCCAGCCGAGCAGCACGGTGAGGATGATGGAGAACGGGGTGGTGTACCCGGCGACCAGCATCGCGAAGGCGTCGAGCAGCAGAACGACCCACAGGACCACCCGCCATCTCGGTCTGCGGGCCATCCCGACGGCGGTCATATAGGCGATGACGGGCGCGAGATAGCCGTGGACGGGGTCGGTGAGCCCGCCGCCGGACTGCGCCCGGGTCAGCGCCTCCTGGAGGGTGCCGGGCGCGGCCCTGGCGACCCAGAGGTCGGTGGCGAGGGTGACGCCGTGCGCGAGCACGGCCGCGAGGACGCCGTCGGCGATGCGCAGCCCGTCGCGCTTGATCAGCCGTTCGATCGCGAAGGCGACCGGGACCAGCAGAACGGCGATGGAGGAGACCAGCCCGGCCAGCTTCACCAGCAGATCGGGCGCCTGGCCCGTGCCCTTGCTGATGTCGTGTTCGAGACCGGTGGTGGTGCCCACGGCGAAGGAGGCGACGGCGAGCACGACGGCGATCGCGAGGATGCCGCTGAGGAAGCGCATCAGATCGGAGGGGCGGTGCACCCGGGCGGCGAGCAGCGGCTCGTCTCCCGAGACCCGGTCGACACCGCCGACATCGGGCCCGTGGTGGTCCTCGCCCCCGGGCGTCCCGTCCGGCCGCGGCCCGGACTCCCCGGCGGTGTCCCCGCTCTCCGGCTTCCTCAGGTCCGGCTTCTCCGCGCCGTCCCCGTCGCCTTCGTTCCTGTGCTCGATCGGCTTCCTGCCCTCGCTGGTGGGCGTCTGTGTGTCGGCGGCCCCGGCGTCCCCGGCCGGGTCCGGCCCGGAGCCGGCGGTGTCAGCCGTCGTGCCAGGCCGCACACCCTGCTCCTTCGCCGTCTCGGTCTCATCTTGATCTCGTATCACCAGTCACCGCCCGCACGATGGTGGCACGACCGGACGACAACGGGGGGCATCAGGGTGTATCGCGGGGGCGTGAGCTGCGCAATAGTGACCATTCTGCCTCCCGCCCCCGGCCCGGTGCGAGGGGCCGTCCCGCCGGGGAACCGGGGGCGTTGTCGGTGGGGTGCGGCAGGATGGACCGGATGGAAGAGCTGCCGGATTACGCCGAGCGGGTGCTTGAGGTCGCCGAGCTGATCCCGCCCGGCCGGGTGATGACGTACGGCGACATCGCCGAATGGCTGGGCGAGGGCGGCCCGCGCCAGGTCGGCCGCGTTCTGGCGCTGTACGGCGGGGCCGTGCCCTGGTGGCGTGTCGTGCGCGCGGACGGCACCCTGCTGCCCGGTCACGAGCTGAGCGCCCTGGCGCACTACCGGACGGAGGACACCCCGCTGCGGGAGGCCCCGCGCGGCGCCGAAGGCCATGTGCCGCGCCTCGACATGCGGCGTGCGCGGTGGGACGGCGGCGGTGGTGCGGTCGACGGCGCTCACCCATGACGGCGTCCGGCAAGCGGCGGCGGTGCGGCAGCCCCGGGGACCGCGCGGAGCGCGGCACCGGGGGCGCGCACCCGGTGCGACGGCGGGGCCCGCGGGATTCGACCGGCCCGCCGCATGCCCGCCGGGCGACGGCGTAGCGTCGTCGGCGCGCGGCATCGACCGCTCCATCAGCACCAGCACACCCACCAGGACCGGCGATCCACGTGAGTTCCTCCTCCACCACCGGGCGTACCCCGTACCCGGGACAGGTACGGCAGGGGGTTCCCCCGCGCCCGCAGGGGCTCAGAGGGCGGACCCCGGGCGCGTACCGGCTGGTACGCACTTCGCCGGGCGCCGTGGATCCCCCTCACCTGGACGCAGCGCAGCGCGCGGTGGTTGACCACGGCCACGGCCCCCTGCTCGTTCTCGCAGGTCCGGGCACCGGGAAGACCACGACCCTGGTGGAGGCCGTCGCGTCCCGGGTCGCCGGAGGAGCCGATCCGGAACGGATCCTGGTCCTCACCTTCAGCCGCAAGGCGGCGGTGGAGCTGCGGGACCGGATGGCGCTCCGGCTCGGCGGCGCGAAGGGCCCGCAGGCCACCACCTTCCACTCTTTCTGCTACGCCCTCGTCCGCGCCCACCAGGACGCCGATCTCTTCTCCGAACCGCTGCGGCTGCTGTCGGGCCCCGAGCAGGACGTCGCCGTACGGGAGCTCCTCACCGGTCAGATCGACCTGGAGGCGGAGGGGCTCGCGCGCAACCACTGGCCCGACGAGCTGCGGGCCTGCCTGACCACCCGGGGCTTCGCCGACGAGGTACGGGCGGTGCTCGCCCGCAGCCGTGAGCTGGGGCTCGACCCCGCGGCCCTGGACCGGTTCGCGGCCCGCACCGGGCGGCGCGACTGGCGGGCGGCGGCGACCTTCCTCGCGGAGTATCTGGACGTCCTGGACATGCAGGGCGTCCTCGACTACGCCGAACTGGTCCACCGCGCAGTACTGCTGGCCGAGCGGACGGCCGGCCCCGGCGGGCCGGTGTCCGGAGGGCCGCGGGCACAGGGGATCCTCCCGGGGGCCTTCCCGTACGACACCGTCCTCGTGGACGAGTACCAGGACACCGACCCCGCCCAGGTGCGGCTGCTGCGGGCGCTCGCGGGCGGCGGCCGGACCCTGGTCGCGTTCGGCGACCCCGACCAGTCGATCTACGCCTTCCGGGGCGCGGATGTGAACGGGATCCTCGACTTCCCCGCCGCCTTTCCGCACGAGGACGGCAGCCCGGCGAAGGTGGCCGTCCTCACGAGGTCCCGCCGCAGCGGGGAACACCTCCTGGCGGCGACCCGCCTGCTGACCCGCCGTATGCCCCTGACCCGGCTGCCCGCCGACAAGGTCCGCGCCCACCGTGAGCTGGGGGCGGTCCGCGAGGGCGGAACGGTCGAGACGTACACCTTCCCCACCGCCTCCACCGAGGTCGACAACATCGCCGACATCCTCCGGCGCGCGCATCTGGAGGACGGCGTTCCGTGGGGGGACATGGCCGTCCTCGTCCGCGCGGGCACCCGCACGATTCCTTCGATCAGGCGTGCTCTGACCACGGCGGGTGTGCCGCTGGAGGTCGACGGCGCGGATGTGCCGCTGCGCCACGAACCGGCGGTGGCGCCCCTGCTGACCGCCCTTCGGGCGGTGGCCGCGGCGGCCGTCTCCGGGGCGGGCGGGGCCGCGGCGGGGCCCGGACCGGAGGACGGGGAGAGCGATGGCGCCCGGGGCGCCGGGGCCGTCGGTACTGCCGGGGCCGGAGGGTCGGGCCCCGGGGAGACGGTGCCGGGGAAGGGCGCGACGGGCGGCACTGCTTCCGGTGGGGGCGCGGGCGGTACTGCTCCCGGTGGGGGCGCGACCGGCGACGGCACCTCCGCCGAAGGTACGTCGGGGGGCCGTGCGTCCGGCGGGGAGACGACAGGCGGCCGCGCGTCCGGCGGGGGCGCGACGGACGACGAGCCGGTGGCGGCCCGGCCCCGGAGCGCCGTGACGGACGACGGCGCCGGCGACCCCTGGCTCGGCACCGAGACCGCTCTCACTCTCCTCGCCTCCCCCCTCGGCGGCATGGACGCCGCCGACCTCCGGCGGCTCGGGCGGGCCCTGCGGGACGAGGAGCGGGCCGCGGGGAACCGGGTGCCGCCCCCGTCCGATCTGCTGCTCGCCCGCGCCGTCGCCGAACCCGAGCGGCTCGTCGCCCACGACCCCTCGTACGCCCGCGGCGCGCAGCGGCTCGGCGGGCTGCTGCGCACGGCGCGGGAGCTGCTGGAGGGCGGCGGCACGGCCGAGCAGGCCCTGTGGGAGCTGTGGGACGGCACCTACTGGCCCCAGCGCCTGGAGAGCGCCGCCCTGCGCGGCGGCGCGGCCGGGCGGAACGCGGACCGGGATCTCGACGCCGTGTGCGCGCTGTTCGACGCCGCCGCCCGCGCCGAGGAACGCACCGGCGGCCGGGGCGCCCTCAACTTCATCGAGGAGATCGAGGCCCAGGACATCGCCGCCGACACCCTCTCCGGCCGGGAGGCCCGGCCCGACGCCGTGCGGCTGATGACCGCGCACCGCTCCAAGGGCCTCGAATGGGGGCTCGTCGTCGTCGCCGGGGTGCAGGAGGGCCTGTGGCCCGACCTCCGCCGCCGGGGCTCCCTCCTGGAGGCCGACCGCATCGGCCGCGACGGCCTCGCCGAGCCGCTGACGCCCGGCGCGCTGCTCGCCGAGGAGCGCCGCCTCTTCTACGTGGCGGCGACCCGTGCCCGGGACCGCCTGGTCGTCACCGCCGTGAAGGCGCCCGCCGACGACGGGGACCAGCCCTCCCGTTTCCTGACCGAACTCGGCGTCGAGCCGAAGGACGTCACCGGACGCCCCCGCCGCCCCCTCGCCGTCCCCGCGCTCGTCGCCGAACTGCGCGCCACCACCGTCGACCCGGAGGCCTCCCCGGCGCTGCGCGACGCGGCGGCCCGGCGGCTCGCCCGGCTCGCCTCGCTCGGCGACGACGAGGGAATGCCGCTCGTCCCGGCCGCGCACCCCCACCGGTGGTGGGGGCTGTACGAGCCCACCCACAGCCGGGTCCCCCTGCGGGACCGGGACCAGCCCGTCGCGCTCTCCGGCAGCGCCCTGGACCAGCTCGCGAACACCTGTGCGCTCCAGTGGTTCCTGGGCCGCGAGGTGAAGGCCGACGCGCCCGCCACCGCCGCCCAGGGCTTCGGCAACGTCATCCATGTGCTCGCCGACGAGGTCGCCTCCGGGCAGACCCCCGCCGACCTGGCCGTCCTCATGGAGCGCCTGGACTCGGTGTGGAACGCGCTCGTCTTCGACGCCCCCTGGAAATCGGAGCAGGAGAAGCGCCACGCGCGCGTGGCGCTCGAACGCTTCCTGCGCTGGCACGTCATGGACCGCGGTGGCCGCACTCCCGCCGCCACCGAGCAGGGGTTCGACGTCGTCCTGGAGGCGGGGGAGTACGAGGTCCGCATCCGGGGTTCCATGGACCGGGTGGAGCGGGACACCGAAGGGCGCGCGTACGTCGTCGACTTCAAGACCGGCAAGCAGTCCCCCACCGGTGACGAGGTCGCCCGCCACCCCCAGCTCGCCGTCTACCAGCTCGCCGTGCGCGAGGGCGCGCTCGACGAGGCTTTCGGGGGACGGCGACCGGAGCCGGGGGGCGCCGAACTCGTCCAGTTGCGGCAGGCCGCCGCCAGGAGGGACGGCGGCGAGGACCTGCCCAGGATCCAGGCACAGGAGCCGCTCGCGGGGGAGTGGGCCGGCGAACTGCTCGCCACCGCGGCGGGCCGCGTCCTCGACGAGCGCTTCACCCCGTCCGCGGGGAAGCAGTGCGACCACTGCGCGTTCCGCGCCTCGTGCAGCGCCCGGCCCGAAGGCCGCCACATCGTGGAGTGAAGGGCGGGTGACCGCCCCTTCCGCCGGCAGGCGCGGCGGGCCCGGCGCGGGCTTGGTGAGGGCCCGGCGCGTGCCCGTGCGGCGGGGCGGCCGGGGAGCCGCTCGGCCGGGGCCGGCGGTGGTGGGGACGCGGGCGGCCGGGCCCGGCCGGTCCGTGCCCGGGGCCTCGGACGGCCGGGCCTCGGGAGGCCTCCGTCGCCGGACACGACTCGGGAGCCTCCGGTGGTGACTCCGGGAGTCTTCCGGTGGCGGAGAACGGGAGTCCTCCCGGTGGCCGGGCCCGGGAGCGCCCGGCGCGTGTCGGGGAGTGTCAGTGGTGACCCTTAGCCTCTGTGGTGTGACCGCTCGCATCACCGATCCCGAGCAGCTCAAGGAGCTCCTCGGGATCCCCTTCACCCCGGAGCAGACGGCCTGCATCACCGCGCCGCCCGCCCCGCAGGTCGTCGTGGCCGGAGCCGGGTCGGGGAAGACGACGGTGATGGCCGCCCGGGTGGTGTGGCTGGTCGGGACCGGGCAGGTCGCGCCCGAGCAGGTCCTCGGCCTCACCTTCACCAACAAGGCGGCGGGTGAGCTGGCCGAGCGCGTCCGCACCGCGCTCGTGCGGGCGGGGGTGACCGACCCCGACGTCATCGACCCCGACGATCCACCGGGCGAGCCGCGCATCTCCACGTACCACGCCTTCGCCGGCCAACTGCTCGCCGACCACGGTCTGCGCATAGGGCTCGAACCGACCGCGCGCCTCCTCGCCGACGCCACCCGCCATCAGCTCGCCGCCCGCGTGCTGCGCGAGGCACCGGGGCCGTACCCCTCCCTGACCCGCTCCTTCCCCACCCTGGTCGGCGATCTGCTCGCGCTCGACTCCGAGCTGTCCGAACATCTCGTACGGCCCGACCGGCTCGCCGCGTACGACTCCGGGCTGCTGCGCACGCTGGAAGGCGTCCGGCTCTCCAACGAACAGCTCCGGAAGATCCCCGACGCGGCCGCCGCCCGCCGGGAGCTGCTCGATCTGACCGTGCGCTACCGGGAGGCCAAGCGCGCCCGCGAACTGCTGGACTTCGGCGACCAGATCGCCCTCTCCGCCGAGCTGGCGCTCACCCGGCCCGAGGTCGGGACCATCCTGAGGGACGAGTTCCGGGTCGTGCTCCTCGACGAGTACCAGGACACCTCGGTCGCCCAGCGGCTGCTGCTGTCCGGGCTGTTCGGCCAGGGCACCGGCCATGCCGTGACCGCCGTCGGCGACCCCTGCCAGGCCATCTACGGCTGGCGCGGAGCCTCCGTCGCCAACCTCGACGACTTCCCGGAGCACTTCCCCCGCGCCGACGGCAGCCCCGCCACCCGGTTCTCCCTCAGCGAGAACCGCCGCAGCGGCGGCCGGCTGCTCCACCTCGCCAATGGGCTCGCCGCCCCGCTGCGCGCCCTGCACGAAGGCGTCGAGGCGCTGCGGCCCGCGCCCGGAGCCGAGCGCGACGGCTCGGTCAAGATCGCCCTGCTGCCCTCGCACGCCGAGGAGATCGCCTGGCTGGCCGACTCGATCGCCCATCTGGTCCGGACGGGGAAGGAGCCCGGCGAGATCGCCGTCCTGTGCCGTACGGCGGGCGACTTCCCCGAGATCCAGGGCGCCCTCGTCGCACGGGACGTCCCGGTCGAGGTCGTCGGACTCTCCGGGCTGCTCCATCTGCCCGAGGTCGCCGACCTGGTCGCGGTCTGCGAGGTCCTCCAGGACCCGGGGGCCAACGCCTCGCTCGTCCGGCTCCTCACCGGCCCGCGCTGGCGCATCGGCCCCCGGGACCTCGCCCTGCTCGGCCGCCGCGCCCGGCTCCTGGTCCACCGCGGAGCCCCCGGCTCCGACGATCCGGACGAGCGGCTGGCCGCCGCCGTCGAGGGCACCGATCCGTTCGAGGTCGTCTCCCTCGCCGACGCCCTGGACACCTTCCTCGAACCGGCCGGCCCCGACGACGGGCTGCCGTTCTCGGCCGACGCACGGGTCCGTTTCGCCCGTCTCGCCGCCGAACTGCGCGATCTGCGCCGTTCACTGGCCGATCCGCTGATGGACGTCCTGCACCGCGTGCTCGCCACGACCGGGCTGGAGGTCGAGCTGTCCGCGTCGCCGCACGCGCTGGCCGCCCGCCGCCGGGAGACCCTCGCCAATTTCCTGGACACGGCGGCCGGTTTCGCGGCGCTCGACGGGGAGACGAGCCTGCTGGCGTTCCTCGCCTTCCTGCGGACGGCCGCCCAGTACGAAAAGGGCCTGGACAACGCCCTGCCCGGCGGCGAGAACACGGTCAAAGTCCTCACCGCCCACAAGTCCAAGGGCCTGGAGTGGGACGTCGTCGCCGTTCCCGGCCTGACAGCCGCGCACTTCCCGAGCGACCGGCCGCGCGAGGCATGGACCTCCCACCCCCAGGTCCTCCCGCACGCCCTGCGCGGCGACGCGAGCACGCTCCCCGACCTCACATCCTTCGACGCCAAGGGCTTCAAGGCGTTCAAGGACGCCTTGAAGGACCATCAGCACACCGAGGAGCTGCGCCTCGGATACGTCACCTTCACCCGGCCGCGCTCCCTGCTGCTGGGCTCGGGCCACTGGTGGGGGCCGGCGCAGAAGCGCCGCCGTGGGCCGTCGGCGTTTCTGAAGGCCCTGTACGACCACTGCGCCGTGGGATTCGGGGACATCGAGGTCTGGGCGGACGAGCCGGACGCGGACGCGGAGAACCCGTTCCTGTCGGCGTCCGCCCCCGACCGCGCCTGGCCGCTGCCGCTGGACCCGGTATCCCTGGCCCGCCGCCGGGCCGCGGCGGACACCGTACTGGCGTATCTGAGGACGGCAACCGATCCGTTCGAGGGCGAGGGTACGGGCGGCGGGAGCGGCGGGGGGCGGGACGACGGGTCCGGTCTGTTTCCGGAAGGCTGGGACTCCGCGGGCGCGCCTCCCGACGACCCGGACGATCCGGCCGGCCCGGGCGCCGAGCCCGTTCCCGGCGACCTGGAAGAGGACCCGTTCCCGGAGGACCTCCACGACCCGAGCGCGGCGGGCAGCGAGCCGGGTGACCGGGGCGACCCCAGCGACCGGGGCGGGCGTGAGGTGCCGTACGAGGACGACGGGCACGGGACCGCCCCCAGCCCTGCCGACGCGCACGCCGGGCCGGGCGCCGCTGCCGTCCCCGACACGCCCGCCGGGCCGCGCGTCCCGTTCGGGCTGCCGCACCAGGCGGGGCCGCCAGCCACCGAGGCGCGGGCCGAGGACGTGTACGACGGTGAACTCACCCCCGAGGAGCGGCGCGCCGTCGCGTCCTGGGACCGCGATCTCGACGCCCTGGCCGGGGAACTGCGCCGCAGCCGGGCCACCGTGCGCGAGGTCGTCCTCCCGACCTCCCTCACCGCCTCCGAGCTGATGCGCCTCGCCGCCGACCCCGACGCCTATGCCAAGGAGCTGGCCCGGCCCATGCCCCGGCCCCCGCAGCCCGCGGCCCGCAGGGGCACCCGGTTCCACGCCTGGGTGGAGTCACGGTTCGAGGAACTGCCGCTCCCCATGCTCGGCCCCGACGAACTCCCCGGGAGCGACACCGTGACGGGCGCGGTGGAGATCGCGGACGAGAGGGATCTCGCCGCGCTCAAGGAGGCGTTCGAGCGCACACCGTACGCCCGCCGGGTGCCGTACCGGGTGGAGAGCCCGTTCCAGATCACCCTCGCGGGCCGGACGATCCGGGGCCGTATCGACGCCGTCTACCGCACCGCCGTGCCCGAGGGAGCCACCCCGGGTGACGGAGGAGACCTCGCCGTGACCGGGGGATCCACCGATGGAACGCCGGCCGACGGAACAGCCGGCGGAACGCTCGGCGGACCCGGCGCCGGAATCGCGGGCGGCGCTGCCCACACCTACGAGATCGTCGACTGGAAGACCGGCCGGGCCCTCACCGCCGACCCCCTCCAGCTCGCCGTCTACCGTCTCGCCTGGGCCGAGCAGCAGGGAGTCCCGCCGGAGTCGGTGGACGCCGCGTTCGTCTTCGTACGCACCGGAGAAGTCGTCCGCCCCTCGTACCTCCCGGACCGCCCGGCGCTGGAGCGGATCCTGCTGGGGGAGCCGGCGCCCGACGGGACGGATACGGCAGCGGAGGGCGCCACCCGGGCCCGTTAGGCTCATATGCATGAGCGACACCCCGGACAGCGCCGTCCGTACGTACATCGGACGGCACCGCGACGCCTTCCTCCGCGACCTCATGGAGTGGCTGCGCATCCCTTCCGTGTCCGCCCGGCCCGATCACGCGGCGGATGTCCGGCGCAGCGCCGACTGGCTCGCGGCCAAGCTGGCGGAGACCGGCTTTCCCGTCGCCGAGGTCTGGCCGACGGACGGTGCGCCCGCCGTCTTCGCCGAGTGGCCGTCCGGCGACCCGGAGGCGCCGACCGTCCTGGTCTACGGCCATCACGACGTGCAGCCCGCCGACCCCGGGGACGGCTGGCACACCGACCCGTTCGACCCGGTCCTCGTGGACGGCAGGCTCCACGCGCGGGGCGCGGCGGACGACAAGGGCCAGGTCTTCTTCCACACGCTGGGCGTCCGGGCCCATCTCGCCGCCACCGGCCGCACGTCCCCCGCCGTGCATCTCAAGCTGCTGGTCGAGGGGGAGGAGGAGTCCGGCTCGCCGCACTTCCGCGCCCTCGTCGAGGCCAACGCCGACCGCCTCGCCGCCGACGCCGTGATCGTGTCGGACACCGGGATGTGGTCCGAGACCACCCCCACTGTGTGCACCGGGATGCGGGGCCTCGTGGACTGCGAGATCGAGTTGTACGGCCCCGACCAGGACATTCACTCCGGTTCCTTCGGCGGCGCCGTGCCCAATCCGGCGACTGTCGCCGCCCGTCTCGTGGCCGCGCTGCACGACGAGGACGAACGCGTCACGATCCCCGGCTTCTACGACCGGATCGCCCTGCTCACCGAGGCCGAGCGGGAGCTCTTCGCCGAACTGCCCTTCGACGAGGCCGCCTGGCTGAAGACCGCCGCGTCCCACGCCACGCTCGGCGAGGCCGGATACTCCACCCTGGAGCGGATCTGGGCCCGTCCGACCGCCGAGCTGAACGGCATCGGCGGCGGCTATCAGGGTGCCGGCGGCAAGACGATCATCCCCTCCTCCGCCCTGCTGAAGCTCACCTTCCGGCTGGTCGCGGGCCAGGACCCGGACGCGATCGAGGTCGCCGTGAGCCGCTGGGTCGCCCGGCAGGTGCCCGACGGCATCCGCTACCGCGTCACGTTCGGCGCCTCGACCCGCCCCTGCCTCACCCCGCTGGACCACCCCGCCCTGCAGTCCGTCGTACGAGCGATGAGCCGTGCGTTCGACGGGCGGAAGATCCGTTTCACCCGCGAGGGCGGCTCCGGGCCGGCGGCCGACCTTCAGGATGTGCTGGCCGCGCCCGTACTCTTCCTGGGCATCTCCGTACCGTCCGACGGCTGGCACGCCCCCGACGAGAAGGTCGAAGTGGACCTGCTGCTCAAGGGCGTGGAGACGGCCGCGTATCTGTGGGGGGACCTCGCCTCCCTGCGCTGAACACGCCAGGTCCGCGAAGCGGCCGGTCCGACCGGCCGGCCCCTCGCGCACGACAGGCCCGCTGACACTCCGATCCGCCGAACGCCGACCCGATCCATCCGGGGGAGTTGCAAGTACGTGAGCACCCAACGCCATGACGGCGCAGGCCGACCCATCGGCCTCACCGTGCCGCCCATCAGCCTGACTTCCCCCAGCGGCATCGACCGCGAGGCCCACCACCGTCTCGACGAGGCATGGCTTGCCGCCGCGTGGAGCCATCCCACGACCAGGGTCTTCGTGGTCTCCGGCGGACAGGCGCTGATCGACGACACCCCCGACGGCCGTACCGAGCTGGTGATGACACCGGCGTTTGAAGCCCCCCTCACCGAGACCCACCGCTACTTCCTGGGCACCGACGAGGACGGCGTGCGCTATTTCGCGCTCCAGAAGGACGCGCTGCCCGGGCGGATCGACCAGTCCGCCCGCGCGGCGGGACTGCGCGAGGCGGGGCTGCTGCTCTCGCCGCGCGACGCCGGTCTGCTGGTGCACGCCGTCGCCCTGGAGAACTGGCAGCGGGCACACCGCTTCTGCTCCCGCTGCGGGGAGCGCACGGTGATAGCGGCAGCGGGCCATGTGCGCCGCTGCCAGGCGTGCGGGGCCGAGCACTATCCGCGTACTGATCCGGCCGTGATCATGCTCGTCACCGACGAGGACGACCGGGCGCTGCTCGGCCGCCAGCTGCACTGGCCCGAGGGCCGGTTCTCGACGCTCGCGGGCTTCGTCGAGCCCGGCGAGTCGGTCGAGCAGTCGGTGCGCCGCGAGGTCCGGGAGGAGGCGGGCGTCACGGTCGGCGACGTCGAGTACATCGCCAGCCAGCCCTGGCCCTTCCCGTCCAGTCTGATGCTCGGCTTCATGGCGCGGGCCGTCTCGTCCGAGATCACCGTCGACGGCGAGGAACTGCACGAGGCCCGCTGGTTCTCACGCGAGGACCTGCGCACGGCGTTCGAGTCGGGGGAGGTGCTGCCGCCGTACGGGATCTCGATCGCGGCCCGTCTGATCGAGCTGTGGTACGGCAAGCCGCTCCCGAGACCCGCCGGCCGCACCTGAGGCTCTCCCCGCCGCCGGAGCCGGCCGTCTTTCTGCCCCTCCCCGGCTCTTCGCCGCCGGAGCCGGACGGCGGCACGTTCCGGGCCCGACCGGCCCGAAACGTGCCGTGGCCCGCCCCACAGGGGCGGGCCACGGTGTGCGACAGGGCGGGTCAGGCGCTGAGGGCCTGCTTGACCTGGGCGAGGCTCGGGTTGGTCATCACGACCTCCGTGCCGCCGCCGAAGGGCACGATCTGTACCGTCGGCACGGTCTGATTGCCCCCGTTCGCCTTCTCGACGAAGGCCGCGGACTGCGGGTCCTGCTCGATGTTGATCTCGGTGTACGCGATGCCCTCGCGGTCCATCTGGCCCTTCAGCCGACGGCAGTAACCGCACCAGGTCGTGCTGTACATCGTCACAGTGCCCGACATCGTCTCTCGGCTCCTTCGCCTGCGTCTCACGTATCCCGCTCGGGGCGTGCCGTCGCACCCGTCAGGCGGGTGCGCGTACCAGCTAGAACGTACGTGACGTGGCCACCATTCCCGCACGTGGGACCGCCTCCGAACGCCCTCCGGACCCGGCCCGGTGCCGTGCGGGGTCGGCGCCGGGCGGCGCTCTCGTATTAGTACGACTGTTGCGGCCCGGCTGTGGACAACCGCCGCACCCGCCTCCGGGGACCTGGCAGCATGGCCGTGTGACAGCAGCAACGCACTCCTCTCTTTTCCCGCAGGTCCCCGAGTCGGCGGACGCGGTGCTCGACGGGCTCGACCCCGAGCAGCGCGAAGTGGCGACCGCCCTGCACGGTCCGGTGTGCGTGCTGGCGGGTGCCGGCACGGGCAAGACACGGGCGATCACCCACCGGATCGCCTACGGCGTCCGCGCGGGCATACTCCCGCCCGCCAGTGTGCTGGCCGTCACCTTCACCAACCGCGCCGCGGGCGAGATGCGCGGGCGCCTGCGGCAGCTCGGCGCGGGCGGGGTCCAGGCACGGACCTTCCACTCCGCCGCCCTGCGGCAGCTTCAGTACTTTTGGCCGAAAGTGGTCGGTGGTGATGTGCCCCGGCTGCTGGAGCGCAAGATCCAGCTGGTCGCCGAGTCGGCAGCCCGCTGCCGTATCCGGCTCGACCGCAATGAGCTGCGCGATGTGACCAGCGAGATCGAATGGGCGAAGGTCACGCAGACCGTGCCCGCCGACTATCCCGCCGCCGTCGCCAAATCCCTCCGCGACGCCCCGCGCGACACATCGGAAATCAGCCAGATCTACGCGATGTACGAGCAGCTCAAGCGTGATCGCGCGGTGATTGATTTCGAGGACGTCCTGCTGCTGACGGTCGGCATCCTCCAGGACCGCCAGGACATCGCCGACCAGATCCGCCGCCAGTACCAGCACTTCGTGGTCGACGAGTACCAGGACGTCAGCCCGCTCCAGCAGCGCCTGCTCGATCTGTGGCTCGGTGACCGGGAGAGCCTCTGCGTCGTCGGTGACGCCAGCCAGACGATCTACTCGTTCACCGGGGCCACCCCCGACCATCTGCTCAACTTCCGCACCCGCCACCCCTCGGCCGCCGTGATCAAGCTGGTCCGCGACTACCGCTCGACACCCCAGGTCGTCCACCTGGCCAACGGACTGCTCAACCAGGCCAGCGGCCGTGCCGCCGAGCACCGTCTCGAACTGATCTCCCAGCGCGACCCCGGTCCCGATCCCGCGTATCTGGAGTACGCCGACGAGCCGGCCGAGGCCGAGGGCACCGCGAGCCGGATCCGCGATCTGATCGCCACGGGTGTCCCGGCTGGCGAGATCGCCGTGCTCTACCGCATCAACGCCCAGTCGGAGGTCTACGAGCAGGCCCTCGCCGACGCCGGTGTCCCCTACCAGCTCCGCGGCGCGGAGCGCTTCTTCGAGCGCCAGGAGGTGCGCGAGGCCGGGGTCGCCCTGCGCGGGGCCGCCCGCGCCGGCGCCAACGACTCCCTCCTCGACGACGCCGGGGATCTGCCCTCCCAGGTGCGCGCGGTGCTCTCCACCAAGGGCTGGACCACCGAGCCGCCCGCCGGTTCCGGTGCCGTGCGCGACCGCTGGGAGTCGCTCGCCGCGCTGGTGCGCCTCGCGGAGGACTTCGTCCGGGTCAAACCCGAGGCGACCCTCGCCGATCTGGTGGCGGAGCTGGACGAGCGGGCCGCCGCCCAGCACGCCCCGACCGTCCAGGGCGTCACCCTCGCCTCCCTGCACGCGGCGAAGGGCCTGGAGTGGGACGCCGTGTTCCTCGTCGGCCTCACCGAGGGCATGATGCCGATCACCTACGCCAAGACCGACGAGCAGGTCGAGGAGGAGCG
Organism: Streptomyces sp. NPDC004609; assembly: GCF_042873655.1. NCBI lineage: Bacteria > Bacillati > Actinomycetota > Actinomycetes > Kitasatosporales > Streptomycetaceae > Streptomyces > Streptomyces sp. NPDC004609. Next base: position 31,636 of record NZ_JBIALS010000033.1, read on the forward strand.
GCGGCTGCTCTATGTCGGCGTCACCCGCGCCCGGCTCCATCTCTCCCTGTCCTGGGCGCTGTCCCGCTCACCGGGCGGCCGTGCCTCCCGCCGCCCCACCCGCTTTCTGAACGGGCTGCGCCCCGGCTCACTCGCCCCGGGGGCCCGCACCCCCGGCGGGGCCGCCACGGCCGAGCGCGGCGGAGGACGGCGCAAGCGGCGCGGTCCCGCCCTGTGCCGGGTGTGCGGCCGGACGCTCACCGAGGCGGGCGAGATGAAACTGATGCGCTGCGAGGACTGCCCCTCCGACATGGACGAGGGACTGTACGAACGGCTTCGCGAATGGCGTTCCGACCAGGCGAAGCAGCTCGGCCAGCCCGCCTACTGCGTGTTCACCGACAAGACCCTGATGGCGATCGCGGAAGCGGTGCCCGGTGACGAGGGCGAGCTCACCATGATCTCCGGGGTGGGAGGTCGCAAGCTTGAGCGGTTCGGGGCCGATGTCCTCGCCATCTGCGCAGGCCAGGAGCCTTCGGGGACCGAGGAGGAGGACTGAGGCAAACTCGTCGGAAAAATAGTTTGCGCACGCCCCGACAATCCCCATAGGTTCTTAACCACGAGAACCGGCGCTTCTCCGAAGCCCGGTCTTCGTGTTGTACTTATCCGAATACGTGCGATCGGCCCAGGCCGGTCCTTGAGACGCCGAGAGGAGGCGAGCCCAGTGATCAGCAACAACACCAGCTTCATCAGCACCGAGAAAATGACCGATCGCTCGGTCGTCGTCTCCGCATGCTCGCTCGGCCTCTCCGCACCGCTCACCGTTGGCATCGAAGCCACTGGTGTGTCCGGCTCCGCCGGCGCCCCCGCGATCGCTCTGGCAGGACTCCCTGTTCTGTCGGCGGTGGAGCGGCGCAATGAGCGACCGAGCAAGGCACTGGAAGCAGGAGTAGCAGCGGCACAGGCCAAGGCCTATGCCTTTGCGGCAGCCAGTGCCGGCACCGACCAGCAGACGCAGCACCACGCCAAGTGGGCCTTCCGTGGGCTCGAACCCTGGAGTGATCCAGCCTGATGAGATCAGGCCGGCGCCTTCAGGGCCGCGGAACCCCACTCGGGATCCGCGGCCCTTCTGTTTTCCCCGGACAGGGAAACCAGAGCGAAGGGGCATCGGGACAGCAGCACTCGGTACCAGCCCCCCGGCCCGCCGGGGGACCGCCAACCGGCCACCAGCCGGACCGACCAGACGAGGAAGACACCACCGTGCAACTCGAAGCGCACGCCCCGTCCGTACCGCCTTCCGAGGCCATCTCCCCGCCCGCCCTCACGGAGGACTTCACCTTGACCCCGCTCACCGCGCTGACCGCGCTCGACGACGCCATCGAGAACCTCGGCGTACCCGTCCCCTGCCGTTCCTACGACCCGGAGGTCTTCTTCGCCGAGTCGCCGGCCGACGTCGAGTACGCCAAGGCCCTCTGCCGTACCTGCCCGCTGATGGCGGCCTGCCTCGCGGGCGCCAAGGAGCGGCGCGAGCCGTGGGGTGTCTGGGGCGGAGAGCTCTTCGTCCAGGGTGTGGTCGTCGCCCGCAAGCGGCCGCGTGGTCGCCCGCGCAAGAACCCGGTCTCGGCATGAACGCCATCGGGACCATCGACCGCCCCCACACGCACGATCCCCAGAAGCAGGACCTCATGCCGACTACCACAAGCGAGCCCTCCGGCTCCGCCACCCCAGACGTGACGATCACCGGCGCGAACGCCTCGCGTCAGAACAGGACCCGTGAAATGCAACTCATCCCAGAAGCCCTGGCCCGTGCGCATATGCACGAGCGCCTGCGGGAAGCCGAGGCGGAACGCCGGGCCGTACGCCTGGTCACCGCCCGGCGCATGCAGCGCCGCGCCGAGCGCGCCTCGATGCGCGCCCGCCGCGCGCTCGCCATGGCCGTCATGAACTGACGGCGGTATCGCGGCCCACGCCGTGAACCGACACCGACGCCATCAGCCGCCGACACCGGCGGAGAGCGTCACTCTCCCCGCGGGGGCCGGTCCGAACGGACCGGCCCCCGCGGTGCGTTGCCCCCGTACCGGGTCTCCCGCGCGTTATCGTCACGACGTGGACCAGCAGCAGACTCCCCGCCCGGGCAAGCCGGGCGACGAGAGCATCGTGTGTGCCCTGTGCCGGAAGACCGCCGAGGGACCACCGCCCACCTGGACCTGTTCCGTGGAGAACGGCTCCCGCCGCTACTTCTGCGACGACTGCGCGCGCGCCAACATCAGAGCGATCGAGAGCCGGCTCGACTCGTCCTGGTGGTGAACCGCTTCCCGGCCCGGCCGGGGGCTCACATCCGGTCCCCTGCCCGCCCCGACGGCGAGAAACCCCGGGCGCTGTGCTTCCCACCGCCGGTGCTTCACGCCGCCCGTGCTCAGGTCCTGTGCGCTACGCCTGCGCCTCGATGGCCGCGCAGTCGACGGAAGCCGCCGCGGTGTCCCCGGCGGCGCCGGAGGTTTCGGCGCCCTCGGCGGACTGGGCGGACTGGGCGGGCACGGGAAACGCGGTGCCGGTGGCCTCCTCCTCGTACTCCGGCAGGAAGCCGGGGAGCCACGCCTCCAGTTCGTCCCGCAGCCGCACCGTGGCGTTCAGCTGGCACAGCACCCCGATCGTGCTGAGCGTCACCCGGTGGATCAGCAGATACGAGGGCGGCAGATTGAGCTGCTTGCCCAGCTGGTGCGCGGGAGAGCGGATATCGGCGATCCGGGCCGCCTGGGTGCGCATCCAGCTTCTGGTGAAGGTGAACTCGTCCGCCTCGGCGGGCTCGATGATGGGCAGCAGATACTCCAGCACCGCGTCCGGGTCGAGCTCTATCTCCTCCTTGACGAAGCCCTCCTCGCGCAGCATCTCGTAGACCGTCTCGGCGTCGCCCTCCAAGGTCATCCGCAGACACTCGCCGATGGTCTCCGGCAGTCCGCCGGGCAGCCGGTCCACCGTGCCGAAGTCGAGCACACCGAGCCGCCAGCCCTGGCCGTCGCCCTCGGGCAGCAGCCGGAAGTTCCCCGGGTGGGGGTCCGCGTGGAGCAGCCCCGTGCGGGCCGGGCCGGAGAAGAGAAAGCGGGCCAGCAGCTGGCCCGCCCGGTCCCGCTGCTCGCGGGTGCCGCCGGAGATCACCTCGGCCAGCGGGATCCCGTCGATCCACTCGGTCACCAGCACCTGGTCGGACTGGTGCACCACGTCCGGCACCAGCACATCCGGGTCGTCGGCGAACTCCGCGGCGTGCTCCCGCTGGGCCGCCGCCTCCAGTTCGTAGTCCAGCTCCTCCGAGACCCGGTCGCGGAGTTCGGCGATCAGGGGCTTGATGTCCATCCCCGGAATCAGCGGCCCCAGGAGCCGGGCGAACCGGCTGAGCTGGGTCAGATCGGACAGCAGTGCCTCTCCCGCCCCCGGATACTGCACCTTCACCGCGACCTCGCGGCCGTCGTGCCACACCGCCCGGTGCACCTGTCCGATGGACGCCGCCGCCGACGGCCTGTCCTCGAACTCCAGGAACAGCTCCCGCCACTCCTCGCCCAGCCGCTCCGCCAGGACCCCGTGAACCGTACGCGTCGGCATCGGGGGAGCGGCGTCCTGGAGCTTGGTGAGGGCGGCACGGTAGGGCCCGGCGACGTCCTCGGGCAGCGCGGACTCGAAGACGGACATGGCCTGCCCGAATTTCATCGCACCGCCCTTCAGTTCACCGAGAACCTTGAAAAGCTGGTCCGCGGTGCGCTGTTGCAGCTCACGGGCAACGATTTCGGCGGACTTCCCGCCGATCCGCTTGCCCAGCCCCCAGGTGGCACGGCCGGCGAAACCCAGTGGCAGTGCGGCCAACTTGGCGGTCCGGGTGACCGCCTTCCGGGGAAGATCAGACATGCGCCCCTCCAATTCCCAGACAGCCGTGCCGCGTATGCCGGTCGGCAATGCTCGGTGACGCGGTTACCCGGCCATTGTCTCGTGTGCGGACCCGAAGCCCGAGGTGTCCTGCCCCTCACTTTTCCCGGACGCGCCGCATGGGCAGTCGGCATGGGGCGCGATCCGCTCCGATCTCCAGTCGAGCAGCGGCAGCGAAGTCTCCCAGCGCGCGCCCGTGCTCATCGGCAGTTCACCGTCGAGGAACGACAGCGCATGGGCCGCCGCCGAGCCCGCGACCGCGGTGGCGAGTGTGACATCGCAGGCGTGCACGGCGGCGCGGCGGCCTCCCGAACGCCACTGGGCCACAAGCCGGGGCCACCCCGGATCGCGCTCGGCCCGGCCCCGCTCCAGACATCCGGCGCAGGCCGTGCCGCCCGGCAGTACCAGCGGTCCCACCACACCCGTCGCTTCGACGACCCCCGCGTACAGATGAGGGGTGCCGGTGGCGATCCAGTCCACGGCACCCGCCGGATCGGGGGCATGGGCCGCGAGCCCGTCCCGGGGGCACACCACCACCAGTGACAGCCCCGGCGTCCCACCGCCGCGGCGGGCCCGCGCTCCGGTGACAACCACCCCGCCCGCACGACCCGCGCCACCGGTCCCGCCCGATTGTGGCGGCCGCAAGGGGGCCGAGCGGCGGACCAGCCGGCGGGCCGCCGCGTCCCGCCGCTCACCGACCGCTTCGGCCGGCAGTCCGCCGGGTGCCACATCCCACGCCTCCACGCACCCGCCGTCCAGTACCTCGACCTGTCCCACGCCGGACGCGGAGAGCAGCGCCGCCACCGTCGCGCCGACCCGGCCCGCGCCCCTGACCTGGACACGCGTGGTGCGCCTGGCCGCCAGCCGCCGTATCCCTCCGCCCGGTTCGGGATGGACCACGGACAGGGACGCGAGATCGGGGCGCAGCCGGTCGAGAGCGCCCGCCCTCGTCCGTAACGCGTCGGCGGCCGGGCCGCCCGCCTTCGGATCGTCGATCAGGCCCGCCGCCGCCAACCGCCGGACCAGGGCGTCCGTGTGGCCGTCCGGCAGACCCATCGCCCGGGCCTCCTCACGCAGCAGCGGCAGTCCGCGGGTCCCGTCGAGCATCTCCAGCAGGGCTCCGGTCGCCGTGTCCACCGGGCCGACCGTCACCGCGTGGGCCGGTGTCACCCCGAACTGAACGGTCTGCCGCTCGCGCCATGCCCGCCGCAGCGCGGGCTTCACCGTCGGGTGCATTCTCCGTTCCCCCGTTCTCTTCCCGTAGGAATGCGCACCGCTCGAACACGTGGCGTTCGAACACCGCGCTTGATCATGTACAGAAATGCGATCGTGTAAAGCCGGATCGAGTCGGCTGCCCGCCCCTGTCTCCGCTGGTCCGCCGCGTCGATCCGTTGTCAGAATGCCCGCGGGTGTCGAAGGATGTGGAAAGTTATCCACAGGCTTGGGGTATTAGTCGTTCAAATGGTGCAGCCAAAGAACGGATCGGACGAGATCCGTCCCGGAGGCGGTGCTTCCCCCGCTTTCAGCGGGTAACGTCAGGGCGTGTCCGTCGACCCTTCCCCTCGCGTCGCTGGGGAGACCCCGCCGCGCGGTGCGGGAAGCCAGCAGCGCGCTCCGGCAGGCCGCCCGCCCCGCGGATCGGGGACGAGCGCGGTCGAGGTCCGCAGGAGTGCGCGCCGCAGCAGGACGGTGTCCGCCTATCGCGAGGGCGACCGCACCATCGTCCTGATCCCCGCCCGGATGTCCGAGGCGGAGGAGCGGCGCTGGGTGACGGTGATGCTCGACAAGCTCGCGGCCCAGGAGAGCAGGCGCGTCCTCGGCGACAGCGAACTGACCCAGCGCGCGGAGCGCTTGTCCGAACAGTATTTCGACGGACGTGCGCGGCCCACATCTGTGAGATGGGTGACAAACCAGAACACCCGCTGGGGCTCGTGCACTCCCGCCGAGGGCAGCATCCGTCTGTCGCACCGCCTCCAGGGCATGCCCGAGTACGTCGTCGACTACGTGCTCGTGCACGAACTGGCCCATCTCCTGGTGCCCGGACACGGCGCGCGCTTCTGGCGGCTGCTGGAGGCGTACCCCCGTACGGAGCGGGCCCGTGGCTATCTCGAAGGCGTCGTCTCCGCCGACCGGCTGCCGCATCCGCCCACCCCCGGCGGGGAGTAGCGGGCGGGCGGTTCGCGGACAGGGGGCCGATCGGCACGGCCGTCGGCCGGGGCCGTCGTGCCGTGTCCGCGGCCGACCGGCCTGTACCGAATCTGTCCCGGCCGCTGTCCGACCTTGGCTCAATGCATGGCTCAGCCGTTAGCCTGACGCGACGCAATCATCATTCGGGATGGGGGACGGTCGTTACGTATGGCCAGGGAATTCCAACGCGGCCACAAGGCCAAGATCAGTGATCTCACTCCGGGAACGGATCTGTACGTAGGTGTCCAGATCGCGGCTCCCGGGCTGAGCTTCGACATCAGCTGCTTCGGACTCGACGCCAACGAGCAGCTGTCGGACGACCGGTACTTCATCTTCTTCAACCAGCCCAAGTCGCCCGAGGAGTCCGTCCAGCTGCTCGGCGCGCAGTCCGGCGACACCGAGTCCTTCCGCGTCACCCTCGACCGCATTCCGGCGAACATCCACAAGCTGTCCTTCACCGCCACCATCGACGGCGCCGGGCAGATGTCCCAGGTCGGCCCCGGGTACATCCGTATCGTCGCCGGTGGTGAGGAGGTTGTGCGCTACGCGTTCACCGGCGCGGAGTTCACCACCGAGCGCGCCGTGATGCTGGGCGACTTCTATCTGAAGGACGTGTGGCGGTTCGCCGCCATCGGCCAGGGATTCGACGGCGGACTGGACGCGCTGCTGAAGAACTTCGGCGGCGAAGTCGCCGAGGAGCAGCCGGACGCCCAGCAGCCGCAGGGCGCCGCACCGGGCTTCGCGCCGCCCGCCCAGGCCGCCGCGCCTCCCGCGTTCGGAGCACCGCCCGCGGCGCCGGCGCCCCAGGCGCCGCAGCCCGCGCCGTCGTTCGGGGCGCCCGCACAGCCCATGGCGCCCGCGGCGCACGCCCCGGCACCGCCGGCCCCCGCGCCGCCGCAGCCGAATCCGCAGATGTACGGGACACCGGCGCCCGCTGCCCCGATGCCCCCGCAGGGCACCGTGCCGCCGCCCGCGCCCGCCCCGTACGGACAGCCGCCCCAGCCCCAGCAGCCGCAGTTCGGCCAGGTCCCGGGACAGATGCCGGGCATGGCGCCGCCGCCTGGAGCACCCGCTCAGTTCGGCCAGCCGGCCCCGGCGCCGTACGGACAGCCCCAGGGAGTTCCGCAGGGCGTCCCGGCCACCGGCGCCGGTCTCCAGGCAGCCCTCCAGCCGTACAACGAGACCCCCACGGGCCAGCGCTGGACCCCGCAGAACCAGCAGCTCATGCGCGTCGACGTCGCCATGGGCGGCACCGGTGTCCTCGCCCGTCAGGGCAGCATGGTCATGTACCAGGGCAAAGTCGACTTCAGCCACAAGGGCGCGGGTTTTGTCGGCCGTAAAATCGGCAACGCCACCGGCCAGGAGATGCAGCTGATGCGCTGTACCGGCCGGGGCCAGATCTTCCTCGCCGAGGACGCCGCCCATCTGCATCCCATCGAGCTCCAGGGCGACGGCATCTGCGTCTCCGCGGAGAACGTCCTGGCGTTCGACGAGACCCTCCAGTACGAGGTCCGCCGCATCGAGGGGCACGGCATTCCCGGCGGCGCGCTGTTCACCATGCAGTTCCAGGGCACCGGCACCGTCGTCGTGAAGACGCACGGCACCCCGGTCGTCCTGCCGGTCACACCGACGACCTTCGCCGACTGCAACGCCGTCGTCGCCTGGTCGTCCGCGGCCCAGGTCGTCCTCGCCACCCAGGTCCGGCTGCGCCGCAACGCCTACCCCGGACACAGCGGGGAGACCGTGAACCTCCAGTTCCGGGGAGCTCCCGGCAACTTCGTCGTCGTTCAGCCCTACGAGGTCTGAGGGAGCCCGGACACATGAACCAGCAACTCGCGGGCTACGCCCCGACCCCCATGGCGGCCCGGATGGAGAACCACGGCCGCACCATGCTCAAGGTCGCCATGGCCTCCGGCCAGGACCTCTACGCACGCAGCGGCTCGATGGTCGCCTACGAAGGCTTCATCCAGTACGAGGCCGATCCGCCGGCCGCCCGCCAGGCCGCCGCCCAGTGGGTGACCGGTGAGGGCAGCCCGCTCATGAAGTGCTCCGGCGACGGACTGCTCTATCTCGCCGACTACGGCGCCGATGTCGTGGTCATCAACCTCAGCAACGACTCGATCTCCGTCAACGGCACCAATGTGCTCGCCTTCGACGCCCACCTCCAGTGGAGCGTCGAAAAGGTCAAGGGCATGGCCAAGCTCGCCGGACAGGGCCTGTGGAACGTGGAGATCGCGGGCACCGGCTGGATCGCCCTGACCTCTCGCGGAACGCCGATCGTCGTCGACTGCGGCCGGGGCCAGGACGAGACCTTTGTCGACCCTGACGCCCTGGTCGCCTGGTCGCCGCATCTGAAGGTGAAGGGCAAGCGCAGCTTCAAGGCGGGCGCCCTGCTCGGTCGCGGCAGCGGCGAGGCGTACCAGATGGCCTTCTCGGGCCAGGGCATCGTCGTCGTACAGCCGAGTGAGGACAGCACCGACCGCCTGCGGATCCGGGGCTGAGGGGGAGCGAGAACACACCATGCAGAGCCCACTTTTCACCTATGGGGAACAGCAGTCCCAGGAGCGGTACGCCATCCAGAACCCGCAGCTGCTGCGGGTCGCGCTCAACGGCAGCGACGACGTACTGGCCCGCAAGGGCGCGATGGTCGCCTTCCAGGGGCTGGTCGACTTCGACGGCGAGTACCAGTCGCCGAACCAGCGACGGCGGGGCCAGGTCACTGGTGAGAGCCTGGAACTGATGCGCTGTTCCGGACAGGGCACCGTCTATCTCGCCAACCTCGCGCAGTACATCCACATCGTGGATGTCGACAGGGACGGCATGACCGTCGACAGTTCCTTCGTCCTGGCGCTCGACTCGGGGCTGCACACCGAGATCCTCGCCGTGGACAGCGAGTACGGCATTTCCGGTTCCGGGAAGTACCAGCTCAACATCACCGGGCAGGGCAAGGTCGCGCTGATGACCTCGGGCCAGCCGCTGATGCTGTCGGTCACCCCGGAGAAGTACGTCAACGTCGACGCCGACGCCGTTGTGGCCTGGTCGACCCAGCTACGGGTGCAGATGCAGGCGCAGACCCAGTCGACGAGCATCACGAGACGGCGCGGCAACACCGGCGAGGGCTGGGAGCTCAGCTTCCTCGGCCAGGGCTTCGCGCTGGTGCAGCCCAGCGAGGTCATGCCGCCGCAGAACGCCCAGATCGGCGGCGGCCTGCGCGGTCAGTTCGGCGCGGACGGCCAGAACCGCAACAACGCCTGGAGCTGATCCTTCCGGAGCACGGGTAAGGGGCGTCCCTCCCGGGGGCGCCCCCTACCCGTAACCACTTTCCGAGCCGGAACCCGCCGCTAGAGCGACGCGCGGGCGCGCTCCAGTAGCCGTACGACCGACTCGTCGGCCACGTCCGGCACCTCGTCGTACGCGAACCAGCGCAGATCCAGGGACTCGGCGCTGATCCGCTCCACGGCACCGGCCGGGGCGAGCGCCGCGTACTGCACATCCAGATGCCAGTGGCAGGGCGCCGGAATCGCGTGCCGGTCCAGGCGCACCGGGCCGGGCGCTCCCGGCGGCAGCAGCGTCAGCCCCTCGATTCCGGACTCCTCCGTGGCCTCGCGCAGCGCGGCCGCCGCGAGCGTCGGGTCCCCCGGCTCGCAGTGACCACCCATTTGGAGCCACATGCCGAGCTTTTTGTGCAGCGTCAGCAGCACCCGGCCGCGCTCCGGGGCGATCACCAGGGCGCTCGCCGTGATGTGCCCGGCCTCGCACGCCTTCCATATGCCGTCCGGGTGCGTGTCCAGGTGCTCCAGATACCGCTGCCGCAGCTCTTCCTGGCCCTCGTAGCCCTTCAGTACGAGAGTGGCGTCGTCGTGCAGGCTCACCGGCCGGAGCCGCCCTTGCCGCCGTCCTCGTCGTCGTCACCCTGGGCGCCGCTGTCCCCGGACGCCCGGCCAGGCTCACCGGAGGCCGCCTCGCCGAGCATTTTGTCCAGCTCCGAGAAGTCGAGCTGCTCGCGGTGGACGAAGCCGTCCGGGTCGTCGAGGTCGGTGGCCGTCGGCAGCATGTCCGGGTGCTCCCACAGGGCGTCCCGCCCGTCCATGCCGCGCGCGTCGGTGAGCGAGGCCCACAGCCGGGAGGCGTCCCGCAGCCTGCGCGGACGCAGCTGGAGACCGATCAGGGTGGCGAAGGTCTGCTCGGCGGGGCCGCCGGAGGCGCGCCGCCTGCGCAGGGTCTCGCGCAGCGCTCCGGCCGAGGTCAGCCGGGTGGACGCGGCCTCGTGGACCACCGCGTCCACCCAGCCCTCGACCAGCGCGAGCGCCGTCTCCAGCCGGGCGAGAGCGGCCTTCTGCTGCGGGGTGTCCTCCGGCTGGAACATGCCCTGCTGGAGCGCTTCCTGAAGCTGCTCGGGGTGGGTGGGGTCGAACTGGCCGACCACGTCCTCCAGCTTGGTCGTGTCGACCTTGATGCCCCTGGCATATCCCTCGACCGCACCGAACAGATGCGACCGCAGCCACGGCACATGGGCGAAGAGCCGCTGATGGGCCGCCTCGCGCAGCGCCAGATACAGCCGCACCTCCTCCCGGGGGACACCGAGGTCCTTGCCGAGCACCGCCACGTTCAGCGGGAGGAGCGCCGCCTTGCCGGTCGGGCCGAGCGGCAGGCCGATGTCGGTCGAGCCGACCACCTCGCCCGCCAGCACTCCCATGGCCTGCCCGATCTGCTGGCCGAACATCGCACCGCCCATGGAGCGCATCATGCCGATCAGCGGGCCCGCCATGGCCTGCATCTCCTCGGGCAGCACACCGCCCATGGCCTGACCGACCCGCTCGGCGACCGGGTCCACCAGCTGCTTCCACGCGGGGAGGGTCCCTTCGACCCACTCGGCGCGGCTCCACGCCACCGCGGTGCTCGCGCCGGACGGGAGCGAGGTCACCCCGTCCAGCCAGACGTCGGCGAGCCGCAGGGCCTCCTCGACGGCCGTACGGTCGGTGGGGCTCACGCTCTCGTCCTTGGTGCCGTCCGCCGTGCCCTGGGAGACGGTCTGGCGGGCGATCTGCTTGGCCATGTCCCAGTTCACCGGGCCGCCCTCGTAGCTCAGCATCTGGCCGAGCTGCTGGAAGGCGGCGCCCAGGTCATTGGGGTTCAGGGAACCGAACATGGCGGCGAAGGGATTGTCCCCGCCGCCGTCCCCCGGGCCGAAGCCGAAGGGGTTCTGCGGGGAGGAGCCGCCGGCGCCGTGGCCACCGCCGGCGGGATCCTTCTTCTTGCCCTCGTCGCCGTGCTCCGGCTCCTCCGGCGGAAGGCCGAATCCGAATGGGGTGTCACTCACGGGGTTCCTCGGCTCGTAGGGCCGCCGACTCCTGGCCGACGGCGAATGCCCTGACAACACCACCCAGCGTAGACATCCCGGCCCGCATATGGGCTCGGTGCTCCGTCGGCTCGTGGCCTGCGGCAGGATGGACGCCACCTGGTCCGTACGCGTCATTCGCTTACGTACTGAAGACAACCGCTGGAGACGCCCGGTGAGTTCCCCAGATCCGCAGGTTCGCGGAGCGCGAAACCGCTCAACCCCGACCCCCGGCGAAGGGCCCGCAGGACGCGGACCCGTCGTCGCGGTCACCGGTGCCGCCACGGGCGTCGGCGAACTGCTGACCCGGCGGCTGGCCGCGTCGGAGGAGGTCAGGCAGGTCGTCGCGATCGACGAGCGCCGCGGCGAGATCGCCGACGCGCAGTGGCACATCCTCGATGTACGGGATCCGGCCATCGCGGAGAAGCTCCGCGGAGCGGACGTGGTCGTGCACCTGGCGCTCGATCTCGACCTGGAAACGGATGCGGCCGCCCGTACCGCGTACAACGTACGCGGTACCCAGACCGTGCTGACGGCCGCCGCGGCGGCCCAGGTGCCCCGGGTCGTCCTGTGCACCTCGGCCATGGTCTACGGGGCGCTGCCCGACAATGACATCCCTCTCTCCGAGGACGCGGAGCTCAGGGCCACCGCCGAGGCCACCGGTGTCGGCGACCTCCTGGAGATCGAGCGGCTCGGCCGCCGCGCCCCCCGGGCGCACCCGGGTCTCAACGTCACGGTGGTGAGGCCGGCCGTCCTGGTGGGCGGTACCGACACCGCGCTCACCCGCTACTTCGAGTCGCCGCGGCTGCTGGTGGTCGCCGGATCGCGTCCCACCTGGCAGTTCTGCCATGTCGACGACCTGGTGAGCGCCCTGGAGTACGCGGCGCTGGAGAAGGTCGAGGGCGAGCTGGCCGTCGGCTGCGACGGCTGGCTGGAGCAGGAGGAGATCGAGGAGCTGAGCGGCATCCGGCGGATGGAGCTGCCCTCGGCGGTCGCCCTCGGCGCCGCGGCCCGCCTCCACCGGATCGGCCTCACGCCGTCCCCGGCGGGAGACCTCGCGTACACGATGCACCCCTGGGTGGTGAGTGTGAGCCGTCTCCACGACGCGGGCTGGCGTCCGCAGTGGACCAACGAGGAGGTCCTGGCCGCTCTGCTCGAAGAGGTGGAAGGCCGCCACACGGTCGTGGGCCGCCGTCTGGGGCGCAAGGACGCCACCGCGGCGGGCGCGGCGGGCGCGACGGTCGCCCTGCTCGGTACGGCGGCGCTGGTGCGCCGGGCCCGCAAGGCGCGCCGCAGGCTGTAGCGGTCTCCGGGCGGGGTCGTGCAGGGCCGGCGGATCGGGCCGTTTCCGGTTGTCAGTGGCGTACGGCACGATGAGGGTCATGACCAGCTGGCACGATCACCCCGGTGACTCGGCGGCGGACGACCCCGTCCGGCTGCTCGCGATCCGTGACACCCCGCTCTCAGTGGACGAGGTCTTCGCGGCCGTCGGCGACGACGCCGCGGGGGGAACCGCGCTCTTCGTGGGAACCGTGCGCAACCACGACGGCGGCGCGGATGTGGACGCCCTCGGGTATTCGTGCCATCCGAGCGCCGAGGCCGAGCTGCGCCGGGTGGCCGAGAAGGTCGTCGCACAGTTCCCGGTGCGGGCGCTGGCGGCGGTGCACCGGGTGGGTGAATTGGCGGTGGGCGATCTGGCGGTGGTCGTGGCGGTGTCCTGCGCCCATCGGGGTGAGGCGTTCGACGCGTGCCGCAAGCTGATCGACGACCTCAAGCGCGAGGTCCCCATCTGGAAGCACCAGAGATTCTCGGACGGAACGGAGGAGTGGGTGGGAGCGTAGGCGCCCGCTCCGGGTGACGGACGGCGGCGGCCGGGTGACGGGGGTGGTGGCGGTCGGGTGACGGGTGGGCGGGTTGGCGTACAGCGCCCCTCCTGAGGGTGAGGGGCGGGGCTGAAACCCGTTGACAACCCAAGCGCCCCGATTTGCGTAACCGTGCACCTGCCATGAGCGTTGAACTGGCAGATGATTAATCTGTTGATCACTCAGCTGAGCGCTGCTGGGGTGCGCCGGCTCATGGGGTAGGGAGGTCGCGATGGCAGCACTCGCCTGGTTGCTGATTCCGCTTTTCGCTGCCGTCGGTGCTGCGATATGGGGAGGCTGGGCCGCACGGAACCGGACGACCGGGGATGTGGCCGAGCTGGCCGGTTACGCGCGGTTCCGCGATGCCATGGAGAAGGCCGGTTCCGGAAACAACGCGGCCCCTTAGACGGCAGGGAAACGCTGATCGTGCCCCGTCCGCGCGCTCCCGTGTCCGGTTGCCGAGCACCCACGTACGGCCCGGCCCGGGCGGTGCTCCGACAGCTGTTTCCCGTACTGTCGTTCCATGCCACGCCGCACCGCCACGATGCTCGCATCGACTCTGATTCTTGTCGTGCTGCTCTGTGCCGGGTTGCTCATCCCGACGAACTATTCGGAGATGTCGCCCGGTCCCACGGTCAACACCCTCGGTGATGCCGGCGGCGAACCTGTTCTGCGTATCTCCGGCCGCAAGACCTATCCGACGACCGGCAATCTCAATATGACGACGGTCAGGGTCACCGGGGCCGACTACCGGATGAATATCGTCGAGGCGGTCTACGGCTGGCTGGCCCACGACAACGTGGTCGTTCCGCACGACACGCTCTATCCGGACGGGCAGACGGAGGAGCAGTCGACGCAGGAGAACGCGGAGGAGTTCACCCAGTCGCAGGAGAGCGCGAAGGTCGCCGCGCTGAAGGAACTGAAGATCCCCGTGCAGTCGCGGGTCGTCGTGGCCGCCGTCTCCAAGAACGCTCCGGCTCAGAACAAGCTGCACGCGGGCGATGTCATCAAGGCCGTGGACGGCACGCCGGTCCGGACACCGGACGACGTGCCCGAGCTGGTGACCAAGCACAAGCCGGGCGAGCAGGTCGTCTTCACGGTCGTCCCGGCGAAGGACGCGGCCGCCGCGGAGAAGGCGGGCAAGGAGCCGAGCACCACCCAGCAGGTCACGATCACCGCCGGAAAGTCGCCCTCCGGGGACAAGGCCATGATCGGGATCCGCGCGGGGACCGATCACACGTTCCCGTTCACCATCGACATCAATCTCGCGGATGTGGGTGGTCCCAGTGCGGGGCTGATGTTCGCGCTGGGCATCGTGGACAAGCTGACGCCCGGCGATCTGACGGGCGGCAAGTTCGTGGCGGGCACCGGGACGATCGACGACGACGGCAAGGTCGGTCCGATCGGCGGAATCGTGATGAAGCTGGTGGGCGCGCGGGACGCGGGAGCGGAGTACTTCCTGACGCCGAGCGCCAACTGCGCGGCGGCGGCATCGGACACGCCGAGCGGGCTGAAGCTGGTGAAGGTGAACACCATCGCGGACGCGACGAAGTCACTGGAGAAGATCACGTCGGGTGACACCACAGATCTCCCGAGCTGCTCGAAGAACTGAGCCCGCGGGTCCGCGACCGCGCAGGACCCGGCGCGTGCGATCCCGCGGACCCCAGACTCCAGGCCCCGTGCCCGCTCGGCCCGCACCCTGCGGGCCGACCGGCATCTCCTCCGGCGCCCGGACCGACCGGGCGCCGGACCGACCGGGCACCCGGAACCCGCCCCCACTCCCGCGCTGAGCCGCTACGCCTCGAAGGTCGCCGAGAGCGCCTCCGCGAGCCCCGGAACGAGGTCCGAGCCCGTCAGGACCTCCCTCGGGGAGTCCTTCTCACGCAGCCGGAGCGCGGATTCACGGGTCCCGTCCCGCAGGACGGCCACCGTCATCCGTACCTCCTGGCGATCCGGATGGGAGTTCACCCACTGGGTGAGGGCCGCGTCGTCGAGGTCCTCCGGAACAGTGGCCTCCGCCGAGGAGGGGAGCATCTGGCGCTCCACGGTCAGGGCGCAGCCGGTCACCGCGTCCGGCCAGGCGATCGTGCCGAGGAAGTCGTCGAGCGCGGTGCCCGGAGGGATCTCGTCCTGCTCGATCGGGGTGAGCGGTGAGGCCGCGCTGTCGCCGTCGAGGCCGAGCTGGGCGGCGAGAGCGGGTTCCTGGGCCCGCAGTTGAGCCGTGTCGACGAGCGCGAAGAGCCTGGCGGGCTGGTCCCAGCCCAGCTTCGAGGCGTATTCGTCGATCTCCAGAACGGCCCGGGTCAGCGGGCTCGCGGCGATCGGGCCCGACCCCGGAGCGGTCGGATCGGAGGGGGTGGAGGGGGATTCGTTGGACATGGGCAATATCCTGCCTCCTTCCGGGCCCGGGACGGGAACTAGGTAAAGCCTCAGTAAGTTGCAGTAGTGGGCTCTACGATCGCGGGGCCCGCTTGACAAGACCGTTCCACACGAGTGCGACCGGTCACACGATCGCGAACTTCGAGGTGCGCACGTTGGCTTTCCAGATGCCGGACCGCGGCGGAGGCCCCCCGACCGGGCCACGGATCAGAGTGGGTAGGCCGTCCCGGCGCGTCCGCACCCTGCTCATGACACTGGGCGTGCTGGCGGTGCTGGCCATGGCGTTCGTGATGTTCGCCGGGTTCTGGACCGACTGGCTCTGGTACCGCTCCGTCGAGTACTCGTCGGTGTTCACCACCACCCTGTGGACCAAGATCGGGCTGTTCGCCGTCTTCGGTCTGCTGATGGCCACTGCCGTCGGGGTGAACATCTGGCTCGCGCACCGGCTGCGCCCGCCGCTCAGCGCCATGTCGCTGGAGCAGCAGAGCCTGGATCGTTATCGGATGGGTATCGCCCCGTACAAGAAGTGGGTGCTCCTCGCGATCACCGCTCTGGTCGGGCTGATCGCGGGTGCCTCCGCCACGGGCCAGTGGAAGACCTGGCTGCAGTGGGTCAACGGGGTGCCCTTCGGTCAGAAGGACCCCCAGTTCCAGATGGACGTGTCGTTCTACGCGTTCGATCTGCCCTGGTACCGGTTCCTGCTCGGCTTCGGTTTCGCCGCCGCGGTGCTCTCGCTGATCGCCGCCGCGCTGACCCACTATCTGTACGGCGGGCTGCGTATCACCAGCCCCGGCGCACGGGCGACCGCCGCCGCCACCGGGCATCTGTCGGTGCTGCTCGGGCTCTTCGTCTCGCTGAAGGCCGTGGCGTACTGGCTCGACCGGTACGGCCTCGCGGTGAAGTCCAGCGACTTCAAGGCGACCGGAAACTGGACGGGCCTGCGGTACGTCGACGCGAACGCGTATCTGCCGGCGAAGACGATCCTGTTCTGCATCGCGGTCATCTGCGCCCTGCTCTTCTTCGCGACGCTCTGGCGCCGCACCTGGCAGCTGCCGGTGATCGGCTTCGGCCTGATGGTCCTCTCGGCGATCCTCATCGGCGGCCTGTACCCGGCCATCGTGCAGAAGTTCCAGGTCCAGCCGAACGAGCAGGCCAAGGAGAGCCCGTACATCCAGAAGAACATCGATGCCACGCGCAAGGCGTACGGCATCGACAAGGCCACCCCCGAGGACTACGCGGGCCGGGGTGACCCGAACCGCAAGGCCCAGCAGCGCGCGGACGCCACGACCGCGGCGAGCTATCGCGTGGTCGACTCCAACGTCGTCTCGCCGGCCTTCCAGCAGCTCCAGCAGGAGCGCAAGTACTACCAGTTCCCCGCGACCCTGGACGTCGACCGCTACCCCGGCCCCGACGGCAAGCCCCAGGACACGGTGATCGGCCTGCGGGAGCTGGACATCGAGGGCATCCCGAAGCGGAACTGGATCAACGACCACTTCACCTACACCCACGGCTACGGCGCGATCGCGGCCAAGGGCACCAGTGTGATCACCGACCCCAACAAGGGGACGGTCGGATCGCCCGACTTCACCGAGTCCGGAATGCCGACTTCCGGCCAGCTCAAGAAGTACGAGCAGCGGATCTACTACGGCGAGAAGACCCAGCAGTACTCGATCGTCGGCGGTCCGCAGAAGGAACTGGACTACGAGGCCAGCACCGGGCCCACGAAGTACACGAGCTACCAGGGCAAGAGCGGGGTCAGCCTCTCCAGCGCGCTGAACCGGGCCGCGTACGCGGTCGCGTTCGGTGAGCCGCAGATCCTGTACTCGGGAGCGGTCGGCGAGGGTTCGAAGATCCTCTACAACCGCACCCCCAAGGAGCGCGTCGAGGCCGTGGCCCCCTGGCTGACGATCGACGGCGACGCCTACCCGGCGGTGGTCGAGGGCCGCATCCAGTGGATCGTGGACGCGTACACCACGACGAACGGCTATCCGTACGCGTCCCGGACGACGCTGGGCGACACCACCACCGACTCGCTGACCACCAATCAGCGCGCGGTCGTCGCCCAGCAGAATCAGGTCAACTACATCCGCAACTCGGTGAAGGCCACCGTCGACGCGTACGACGGCTCGGTCAAGCTCTACCAGTGGGACACCGAGGACCCGGTCCTGAAGACCTGGATGAAGGCGTTCCCCGGCACGGTGAAGGCCAAGGACGACATCAGTCCCGAGCTGAGGTCCCACCTGCGCTATCCGCAGGACATGTTCAAGGTCCAGCGCGAGCTGCTGACCCGGTACCACGTCACCGAGCCCGAGCAGTTCTACAGCGGCAGTGACGCCTGGCAGGTGCCGGACGACCCGACGAACAAGGGCACCAGCGTCGTCCCGCCGTACTACCTGAGCCTGAAGATGCCGGGCGAGAAGGAACAGAAGTTCTCGCTGACGACGACCTTCACCCCGGCGGGGCGCCCCAACCTGGGCGCGTTCATGGCGGTGGACGCCGACGCCAACAGCAAGGACTACGGCTCGATCAGACTCCTGAGAGTCACCGGGACCGTCCAGGGTCCCTCGCAGGTGCAGAGCGAGTTGAACGGTGTGCCGGAAGTCGCCACGTTTGTGCGGGACCTCAGAGGTACCGATTCGGACATCGAGTACGGAAATCTGCTGACGATCCCCTTGGACGGCGGGTTCCTGTACGTCGAGCCGGTGTACGCACGGGGTGGCAGCGCCAACTATCCGCTGCTGAAGAAGGTGGCCGTCGCCTACGGCGGAGGCAAACCGGTCTTCAAGGACAGCCTGCCGGAGGCGCTCGACGCGGCCTTCGCGACGACCGGGGAGCGGCCACCGGAGACGACGCCGCCACCGCGTGACGGCACCAGTCCGCCGACGACTCCGCCGGCGACGGGAGACGCGGCGGTGAAGGCGGCCGTCGAGGATGTGCTGAAGGCGTACGAGGAGTCCACCGAGGTGCTGAAGAAGGACCCGACGGACCGCGAGGCGTACGGCAGGGCGCAGGACAAGCTGGACGCGGCGCTCGACCGGCTCGCCGCGGCCCAGGGCAGGCCGAGACCGTCCCAGTCGGCCTCGCCGTAGCCGGCGAGCCGCTGCCGCGGCCCCGCGCGGGCCCCGGCAGCGGGCCGCCGCAGTGGCGTTGAGCAGGCAACATCCCGCGTCGTGATAGTGTGTGAACACAACGACGCGGGGTGGAGCAGCTCGGTAGCTCGCTGGGCTCATAACCCAGAGGTCGCAGGTTCAAATCCTGTCCCCGCTACTGAATCGAAGAGGGCCCGGATCCTTTGAGGATCCGGGCCCTCTTCGTGCGTATGTACGGCGGCGGGAACTGTGCGCGGTGGGGGGCGAGTTGAGCGAGTAGGTGTTTGACTTATCTCTCTGTGGGCATGTCGACAAAACGCTGAAGTGACCTCACTGGCTGCGGTATACCAGATGTGAGCGGGTTGCAGGTGGTGCGACGATGGACTTTATGGGGGACAGGACAACTCTGTTGGAGACAGGGCGGTTTGTGCAGCGACATGCCGGTAACGCAGCAGATGCGATGAATGCTGCCGCCGCCGGTACGGCCGACGTCACCGCCGAGGCGATCGTGGGCATGGCCACTGGTACTAACACCGGTACCGGCTCGCGTACGGACTCTGGTGCTGCTGGTGGTGCCGGTGCGAATGTTGATGCTGTGGAGACCGCTGGGGTTGAGGCGCGGCACCGTCGCGCGGCCGACGGCGGCGACACCGCGTCCATGAGCGTGCTGGGCGCACTGCTGCTGCGCCGCGGCGACCTGGACGGCGCCGAGCCGTATCTGCGTGCCGCGACCGCCGACGGCGACCGCGCCGCCGCCAACAATCTGGGTGTCCTGCTCCACCAGCGCGGTTACGCGGAGGAGGCCGCCGGATGGTGGCGCATCGCCGCCGTCGCCGGGTCCGCCGCCGCCGCACACGCGCTCGGGCGCCACTTCCGCGAGCGCGGCGACGAGCCCGCCGCCGAGTACTGGCTGCGCCAGTCCGCCGAGCAGGGCCACGCCCTGGGCGCGTACGCCCTGGCCGATCTGCTGGAGCACCGCAGCGACGTGGGCGCCGAGCGCTGGCTGCGGGCCGCGGCCGAGCAGGGGCACCGCGAGGCGGCGTACCGGCTCGCCAGGATGCTGGAGACCCGCGCGGCGGAGGAGAACCGTCCGGGCGGGGTGGCCGTGCGCGGCCCCACCTCGGGTTTCGGCCCGTCCGGCCTCCCCGGACGGCCGGGAGCACCCGCTCTCACCGGCCCCGGCGAGAGCGCCGACGACCGGCCGGACGCGGGTGACGGAGCCCGCGGTGACGGTCACGGACCGGGCAGGGCGACCGACAGCCAGACCGGACTGAGGCTCTCCACCCTGGACGAGGCGGCCCAGTGGTACCAGCAGGCCGCGGCCCGCGGGCACCGGCGTGCCGCGCTGCACCTCGGCGCGATCCTGGAGAAGCGCGGCGATCTGAAGGAGGCCGGACGCTGGTATCTCACGTCCGCCAAGGACGGCGAGTCCCGTGCCGCCTGCGCGCTCGGCTTCCTACTGCGCGACGCGGGTGACGAGGAGAGCGCGGCGGTCTGGTGGCTGCGCGCCGCCCAGGAGGGCGACGGCAACGCGGCCAACGCGCTGGGCGCGCTGCACGCCGCACGCGGTGAGCAGCAGACCGCCGAGCGCTGGTACCGCGCCGCCATGGACGCGGGCGATGTGAACGGCGCCTACAACCTCGGGCTGCTCTGCGCCGCCCAGGACCGTACGGCACAGGCCGAGCAGTGGTACCGCCGCGCGGCCTACGCCGGGCACCGGGAGGCCGCGAACGCGCTCGCGGTGCTGCTGCTGCAGGCCGGTGACGCCACGGGGGCCGAGCCCTGGTTCTCCAAGGCCGCCGAGGCCGGAAGCGTCGACGCCGCGTTCAACCTGGGCATCCTCCACGTCGGCCGCGACGACGACCGTACGGCCCTGAGCTGGTACGAGCGCGCCGCCGCGGCCGGGCACACGGAGGCCGCGCTCCAGGTCGGCATCGCCCTGCTCAGGGACGGCGACGAGCGGACCGCCGAGCGCCATCTGCGCTGCGCGGCGGGCGGTGGCAGCCCCGAGGCCGCGTTCCGGCTCGCGACGCTGCTGGACGCGCGCCAGCCGCCGCCGGGACCGCCCGCCCTGGGGGAACCGATGGCTGAGAAGACCGAGTGCGAGGAGTGGTACGAGCGCGCCGCCGAGCAGGGGCACCGCCGTGCGCAGGTACGGGTCGGAATGCTCGCCGCCGCCCGGGGGGACCTCGCCGACGCGGCCCGCTGGTACCGTGAGGCGGCGGAGGCGGGCAGCCGGAACGGCGCGTTCAACCTCGGGCTGCTGCTCGCCCGCGAGGGAAACGAGCGCGAGGCCGCGCTGTGGTGGACCCGTGCGGCGCGGGCCGGTCACGGGAGAGCCGCGCTGCGGCTGGCGCTGCTCGCCGCGCGCCGGGGCGAGCTCACCGAGGGCAAGCGGTGGTGCGCACAGGCGGTCGAGCTGGGGCCGGCGGAGGTCGCGGAGCGCGCCGCGCGGCTGCGGGAGGCACTGCACCAGGAGCTCACGGCGTAAGGCGCGGGACGGGGCGTGCGGCGGGGGTTTGTGCCGGCGGTCCCTTTGGACCCGGGGGTGGGCTGCCCACCCCGCGGGTCCCCCGGACCCTGGCGGGGTAAGGCTGCCCGCCCGGGTCCGTGCTCTCGGGCGCCCGGTGCTGCCGGAGTCGTGTGCCGCTCGTGGCGCGGGGCCGTGCCCCGGCCGGGGCCACCGCGGCGACCCGGGCGGTCGCGCCCTCGCGGCCGGTTGCCGAGGGCGCTGCCGGGGTGGGCCGCTGGGCCGCCGGTGTACGTGCACCCCTGCTTCGGGCGCTCCGCGGAAGCCGTCGCCGGTCGGCGCGCTCCTCGTCATGGCAGCCGCCGTGCCCGTGCCGGCCGCCGTGCCCGGGACCGGCTCCTGGCAGGCACCGCAGGGCCCCAGGCCCCCGGGCCGGGGGTTCGCCGGGCGGTGCTCAGGCGGGCAGGGACGCGAGCCAGCCGGTGAGGATCCGGTTGACCTCCTCGGGGCGTTCCTGCTGAATCCAGTGACCGCAGCCTTCGAGGATGTGCGAGGAGACCAGGCCGGGCAGCGTGGTGGGGTATGCCTCAATCGCCGCGGCCAGCCACGTGGTGGAGGCGTCCAGGGCTCCGCCGAGGAACAGGGACGGCTGAGTGACGGGCCTGCCGTGGTGGTCGGCGAGATCCTCCCAGTCCCGGTCCATGTTCCGGTAGCGGTTGAGCGCTCCGCTCAGGCCCGTTCGCTCGAACTCCCCGGCGTAGACATCGAGGTCGTCCTCGGAGAGCCAGGAGGGCAGCCGCCCGACGGGGAACCGGTCACGCAGCGTCCCGCCGCGCGCGGCGAAGTGCGGGTCCGGGGCGCCGGCCGGTGCCATGGTGTCGGCGGAGAACGCCGCGTAGAAGCCCGCCAGCCAGCCGCGTACATCGGGCTCGATCTCGGCTTCCGCGCGACCGGGTTCCTGGAAGTACGAGACGTAGAACTCCTCGTCCCCGCCCATCTGCGCGAAGATCTCGCTCGGCCGCGGCCCGCCGGGCGGTGCGTACGGGACGCTCAGCAGCCCCACCGCCCGGAAGACGTCCGGCCTGACGAGGGCCGCGTTCGCGGCGATGGCCGAACCCCAGTCGTGTCCGACGATCACGGCGCTCTCCTCACCGAGCGCGCGCACCACCGCGACGGCGTCCTCGACCAGGTCGAGCATCCGGTACGCGGACACGTCCCCGGGCTTGGAGGAGCGCCCGTAGCCGCGTACGTCCACGGCGACCGCGCGGTATCCGGCCGCGGCCAGCACCGGCAGCTGATGACGCCAGGAGTACCAGGACTCAGGGAATCCGTGCACCAGCAGCACCGGCGGACCGGCACCCTGCTCCACCAGGTGGATCCTCCCGGCGGGTGAGGGGACCAGACGGTGGGTGACATCCATGGTCGGGGCTGGCTGCGACATGAATCCTCCGAGGCTGTGGTGGATCGATCCGGTGTGCCGAGTACGGGGGGGGGGGGGGGGGGGGGGGGGGGGGGGGGGGGGGGGGGCCCCCCCCCACGGCGCACACGACGATCCTGCGACAGCTGCGAACGCCGTCGCGAGCGTTGTTGCCGAGTCGGCAAACCGCGCCCGGCTCCTTGCCGGCGCCGGGATCCGGTCGCGAACGCGGCATCCGGCGGAGAAGGGGGGCACGCCCCGGCGAGCGCGGAGCTCTCCCGAATGCGCACGGGATCGCCGCCGAGGACGACAGGGCGCGGCCCGAACGGTCGGCCCGTCACCGCTCGGGCAGGGGCCGGAGGACGGCCCGGGGCACCGTCTCTCCCCAGGTGTAGGTTCGGTCGCTCCGTTAGCAGTGAGTCCTGCTGAAACTCCGGATTCCATGTTGCGTTAGCAGGGGGCCGATCGGCTGATCTTTAGCAATCGTGTGGCCCGGCGGGAGGGACCATTGGGCTGAGGCCAGGTTCGGACGCCTGACAGTGGTTTCGGGAGCTGTTCAGTCGGCGGTCTCGATCCGCTGCGGAGCGATGCCCAGGATGAGCTTCTCACCGACCGGGCGGCGGGGCCCGATGACCTGCGCGTCGTCTGGTGAGGCGGCTTCCTCGGCCTCAGCGAGCGCTAGGGCGTGTATCGAAAGTAGCGCCGTCCGCCCGGAGGGCGGGGCCTGCGGTGTCCGGTGCGTGCAATCGCAAGGCGGAGGGTCGCCCTCGTACTGGACGTACTTGGGCGATTCCGACAACGCAGCGAGTGTGCGTGCTGGGCGTCGCAGGCCAGGCGGGACTTTCGATACACGCCCTAGGGACAGCGAGGCGACCGAGGGGTGGCGTCCCGCGTTCTTGCCTGTCTTGATCGTCAGCTTCTTCGCGATGTCAGGGACGGGGACGCCCTCGTTCTTCAGTGCGACGGCGAAGGTGAGCATGTCGTCGTCGATGACCTTGGGACGTCCACCGTGGTTGCCCTTGGCTGCGGTGGTCTGTTGGCCCTCCAGGGTCTTCTCCCGGATGTAATTGCGGTCGAGCGGTCTCGGCGTTCGCGGATTGCGGTCGATTATCCCGCTCCGGCGCATGCCTCCGCCTCTGCCAGGTACCGCGCCACCGGGCCCAGGGTCAGCATTCCGCTGGCGGCGCCGGCGTGTTCTGCACAGGCATCACGCAGGGCAGCCGCAGCGTGCGCGGCGATTCCGCGCTCGCCGAGGCGTACGGCGGCGCGGGCGGTCAGGCACCACATGGCTTCCTGCATGTGGTCACGCGGTGGTTCGGGCACCGCAGCGAGGGCGGTACGGGCCTGCTCGCCCCGGTCCTGGGCGAGCAGCACGAGGGGTCGCGTCCAGGACCTGTACGGGCCCCAGTCGAGGTGCGGGTCGGTGGGCGCGGGCCGGTCGTGCAGCAGGCGCAGTCCCAGGAGGGCGAGCGGGAACAGGCCCCGATGCAGCCCCGGCATTCCGGCCGTCCGGAGGGCGTCCTCGGCAGCGCGGTAGTGCGCTGCGGCCGTGGCGGCGGTCGGTCCGCCGGGTTCGGCGCTGCGGGCGGCCGTGGCCCGGGCCCTGAACCACCCGGTGAGGACGGAGACGAGGGGCGCCTCGGTGGTGGCGGCGAGCTGGTCGGCCGCGTTGGCGTGCGAGGTCGCGGCGTCGAGGTCGCCGAGGGCCGAGGCGGATTGCAGGCGGACGAGTCGGCCGAGTACGGCGAAGTTCGGCAGCTCGTGCCGGGTGGCCAGGTCGAGGATCTCGGCGCCGATCCGGTCTCTTACCGCCGCGAGCCCGGGGTGGGTGAAGGACTGCAGGAACACCCCGTTGAGGGCGAAGGCCAGCAGGGCGGGATCGGCCAGGTCCCGTGCCAGTGCCTCGGCCCGCAGTGCCGCCTGCCGCGCGCGCTTCAGTTCGGTCCCGGACAGATCGGAGCTGCGGCTTTCGACGGCGATCGTGGCCAGGAGGCGGGCGGGCAGGTCGGCGGGGCCGTCGGGGCCGAGCGCGGTGAGCGTGCGCTCGGCAGCCGCGACGACGGCGCGGGACTGCTCGGGGTCGTCGGCCCGGCTCCAGATGGCGGGCACGTCGTAGGCGCCGATGATCCGGGCGGTCAGGGAGAGGTCTCCCGTGCGTTCCGCCGCTTGGATGGCGGCGAGGCGGTCGCGCCGCGAGTGGACGAGGGCGTCGCCGCCCGCCAGTGCGAGGGTGCGGGCCAGATCCACGGTGGTGCGTGGGCCGAGACGGATACCGGGGCCGGTCCACGCGGTACGTGCTCCTTCGGGGGGCACGGACCCGTTGAGGATGTCCGTCTCCAGGCGCTGAAGGTCGCCACCGGGGTCGAGTCCGATTTGGTCAACGAGCATCGCGCGGGCGCGGCGGAGGGTGGCAAGCGCGTCGGCCTGGCGGCCCGCGCGGTACAGCGCGCGGGCAAGCAGCCCCCAGGCCGGCTCGCGCCACGGGTGCTCGGCGACATGGGCACCCAGCTCGGCGACGAGATCGGCCCCTTCCCCGCAGTCGAGGAGGATGCGGGCGCGCAGTTCCACCCCCTCCAACCTCAGCTCCTCCAGTCGGGTCCGCTCGCGCTGTGCCCATGGGGAGCCGGTCACATCGGCGTAGGCGGGTCCACGCCAGTCCGCGAGTACCGTGCCGAGGTCGCCCGCCGCGTCGGGGTTGCGGCGGGCGCGGGCCAGGGTGTCCTGGAACCGGTGGACGTCCACGTCCTCGCGCGGCAGGCGCAGCGCGTAGCCGTGACCTTCGGTGACGATGACGCGCGGCGGACTGCGGGGCGGCCGGTCGGGTTCGAGGGCGCGGCGCAGCGCGGCGACGAACGTACGCAAAGCACCCACGGCGCGGGCAGGCGGATCGGCCCACAGGTCATTGACGAGGGTGTCGGTGGTGACCATCCGTCCCTCGGCGGCGACGAGCCGGGCGAGTACCTCACGATGGCGGGGTCCACCCAGGTCAACCGGGCTGCCGTCGTCGCGGAGGGCACGCACCACACCGAGCACGTCGATTCGCATGACCCCATCCTCCGTGCCAGGGGCCGGCCGCGCCCAGCCGTACTGATCGGCTGCTGATCGCCGTCGCCCAAGCTGATCCGGTCCGGTCCCCGACCCGAAAGGGTGGTCCTTCATGACGCTCACCATTCCCGGCTTCGATCACATCCGCCTGCCCGGTGCGGACGGTGTGGAGCTAGCTGCCGCTGTCGGCGGCAGCGGCAGCCCGGTCGTGCTGTTGCACGGTTTCCCCCAGACCCACCTGATGTGGCGGCACGTAGCCAAGCGGCTCGCCGACGAGCACACGGTGATCTGTCCTGACCTGCGGGGCTACGGCGCCAGCGACAAGCCGGCGGTCACCGACCCCGATGTGTACGCCAAGCGCACCATGGCGGCCGACGTCGTGACCCTGGCGGCAGCGCTCGGCCACGAGCGCTTCGCCCTCGTCGGACACGACCGGGGCGCCCTGGTCGCCTTCCGGGCGGGGTTGGACCACCCCGAGACCATCACACACCTGGGCATCCTCGACGTCGTGCCGACGCTCGACATGTGGAACGTCCTGCACGGCAGCTCGGCGGCGGTCGGCTACCACCTCTTCCTGATGGCGCAGCCGCCGGGCCTGCCGGAGAAGATGATCGCAGGCAGCGCGGACGCGTTCTTCGGCTCGTTCCTCGACACCTGGGCCAACGACCCAACCACCATGCCCGAGGACGTACGTGCCGAATACCTGCGCGCGAGCGCCGCGGCAGTGACGTCGATCGTCGCGGACTACCGGGCCTCGGCGGACATCGACGTCACGCACGACCAAGCGGACCTGGACGCCGGGACGCAGCTGGCCATGCCCGTGACCGTCGTCCAGCAGGACTGGGGTGCACAGCTCGGATACGACGCTGCCGGGGTGTGGAAGGCGTGGGCGCCGGACCTGGACCACCGGCTGACCCGCGCCGGGCACTTCATGGCCGAAGAGGCCCCCCATGAGATCACGGCCGCGATCCGAAGCCTGCTGGCCCGCTGAGCCTCCTGCTCTCGACTCGTCGGCTGGGCCACGGCCGGTCGGCGAGCGCCAGGTTTCGGCGATCAGCATTCTCTTCTTGCGCTGGGCACCCAGGCGGTGCCGCCCGGCCTGCACGGGGTACGACGAACGGCCTGACGTCTCGCGTGCGTCGGCGGTCAGTCCTCTTCCTCGTCGTCCTCGGCCGCGGGGTCGCGGAAGGGGCGCAGGCCCTGGCCGGGGCCGCTGGCCGTGATTTCCTGTACCTCAACTACCCGCACCCGGGCACGTTCTCGGGCCAGCCTGGCCGCCATTTCGCCTGCCACTGCGAAGTCGTCACGCAGGAACGGCGGTCCACTGGCTTCAGTCGTCGTTGCGGTCGTTGCGTCCAAGAGGCTGAGCAGGTGCTCTGCTTCGTGGATGAGAGCGGCGCCCGCGGGAGTGGCTGCGAGGGGACTGGTTCGTTCGATCAACTGAACGCCTGCGGCCTTTTCCAGGGCATGGAGTTGATGCGTGAGCGTCGCCGGTAGTGTTCCGAGGCTCCTGGCGGCCGCGCAGAGGTTCCGTTGGCTGGGCAGTCGGACCAGGTGTCTGAGGCGTTCGACGCAGTTGCGGACGTTGCTGATGGCCGCCATCAGCTCCGACAGGGCCGGCGCGTTCGGCAGGAGCGCGAACGGGTTGCTGGTGGCGCTGTTCGGGCGGATCTCGATGCCCCACTTCTTGGCCAGCAGGTTGAGGCGGTGCCTGTCGAGACCGAACTGTTCGGCGATGTCGGGGATGCTGAGGCGTCGGTGAAGGTAGGCCTGTTCGAGCCCCAGGCCGGTCGGTCCAATCGCACCATTCGGTGGGGGGCTCCCAGAGCACGGGTTCGTCGATCCGGTGGGCAGCGAGGTTTGTGGCCGCCTGTTCCAGCAGGAACGCGCGCATCAGCGGCGGGACCTGGTAGCGGAACACGTCACGGGCGTGGATGTTCCTCGGAGGGAGGTCCGCGTGTGTGCCAAGGAGGAAACTCAGGAGCATCCACCTGAGCATGTGGATTCGCCCTGTTCCACCGCGGGCCCAGCCCTGCTGGCGGCAGAGTTGCCTGTACTCGTCGAGGTTGAGCGTGATGCTCTCGGACGTGAACAAGTGGCGTCGTCTGCCGTAGTCGATCGGGGAGCCTTCATCGTCGAGGTGACGGGCGAGCTGGGTGAGGCAGCTGGCGATGGCGGTCTCGTGCTCGGGCGAGGCGATCACGCGTCGAAACGCCATCTTAATGATCAACCGGTTGGAGGGCTGAGCCCAGGTGTGGTGCTGTGACTTGGCGCCGGCAAGCAGCAGCTTGCTGCGGCAGCCTCGCCTGAAGCCGTCGACGGTTCGCGGGTCGATGGGGGTGTTGGGGAGAAGCCGGAGAGTCCAGGAAGGCCAGAGTGCTGTCGGGATCTTGTCCGCCCGTTTCCGGATGTCGGCATCTGTGCGGTCTGGCCTGCGGGGATGTGCCGCAGATCGGTAGCGAAGCCGCGTGTCCAGGGGCAGGTCCTGGTCCGCGTCGGCGACCACCCGGCTGACGATCTCGGGACTGGCCCGTCCCCAGGAAAGGAGGCGCTGGTCGATGGACAGATTGGAGGTAGAGGCGTTCCGGCGGTGGGCCTGGTCGGTTCGTATGAGCCACTCGAACACGGCCTGCCCGGTGGTCGTAGCGGTGTCCGAGGCCCAGATCGCGAGGGTGGTGCCTATCGCGCGCTGGCTGGCGTCGGTCAGGTCGTGCGGGCTGTCGGGCAGAAGTCCTCCGTTGCATTCGCGCAGTGCGAGCGCTACGGCCTCGGGCGCCGCCCAGGGGCTGAGCATCAGGTTGCGCAGGCACCGTCGGCTGAGGAAGTACAGATGGTGCAGAGCGGGAGAACCTGCCTGGACGAGCGCGTCCAGATGCTGCTGGCTGGCGAGGGCTGTTCCGTCTGGTGGCAACGGTTGTGCCGGCGTCTGGGTGAGGTCGTGTCGGCAGGCCGTCTTGCGTCCGTCGCGCAGGGTCAGGCGCATGCAGTGGGCGCCGCTGGTGCTGCGGCCGAGCTGTTGATTGGTGAACAGCTGTGGCCTGTCGCGGCAGCCAGGACAGTGGTCGACCAGTAGGCACTGGTGCTGTTGGCAGGCGAATGAGAACGGCAGCCGCCAAGCCAGTGGCCAGCGGCCCCCGGGCCAGGCCAGGGCCTCCGCGATCTTCGGATCAAGAAGGCGGTCGGCCGGCTTCACGTTGACCACGCGCACGGTGCCGTCCCCCAGCACCAGCAGGAAGTCCGGCACGTGCAGCCGCCACCGACCACCCACCCGCGCCCGCAGACGGCACGGCTGGGCAAAAATCCCGACCACCTGCGAGTCGAAGTCCGCCAGCAGCAGCCGAGCCAGCTCCAGACGGCTCTCATAGACCACCAGCCCACGCGTCGTCGCCGACGCGTACTCCCCGGGATGATGCTTGTGACCCTTCGCCGACCTGACCCGCCGCCACGGCACGGACCCGTCGAAACTGCCCCGGCGCAGCTGGCTGAACTCCACGCTGCGTACCGAGTCGTCCTCGTACCGGATCGAAGCCGTCGCAGACTCCTGACTGCCAGCCCTCACGCTTGTACGCTTGGTGACCACGAGCTGACTGTAGGAAGCCGCCCAGGACCAAGAGGCCGGATGACCGAGAAGTTCCCGGGACTGACCACCACCGACCACAGGTGCTGCTAACGCGACCCGGAAGATTGCTAGCCGACTGCTAGAGATCGACCGACACTGCCAACGCAGACCCGGAACCTACACCCAGGGACTCAGGGGATTTGCACTGGTCGGTCGGGTCCCGTACTGTTGGGCTCACCGACGCGGGGTGGAGCAGCTCGGTAGCTCGCTGGGCTCATAACCCAGAGGTCGCAGGTTCAAATCCTGTCCCCGCTACTCATAGATGTAAGGCCCGGATCTCCAGGATCCGGGCCTTACATCGTTTTGCGGCGCGCGTTCCGTGGAACGCGTGCTGTGTGGATCTTCTAGGTGCAGGAGGGGCAGATGCCCCGGTAGGTCACTTCGACGTTCGAGACGGTGAAGCCGAAGCGCTCGGTGTCGGGGAGATCTGCCAGAGGGTCGCCCATGGGGTGCACGTCACGGATCGCGCCGCACTTGGCGCAGACCAGGTGGTGGTGGGGACGGTGCGCGTTCGGGTCGTACCGCTTGGCGCGGCGGTCCGTGGCCACCTCCAGCACCTCACCGAGGGTGACCAGCTCACCGAGGGTGTTGTAGACCGTCGCCCGGGAGATCTCGGGCAGTCGCTTCACCGCCCGCGCATGCACCTCGTCGGCCGTCAGATGGACGTGGTCGCCGTCGAGGACCTCTGCCACGACACGCCGCTGCGCAGTCATGCGCCAGCCGCGTCCGCGGAGTCGTTCCAACAGGTCACTCATGGGGACCAGCCTAACAGTGGAGGGAGTCGGATCCCGAACGGGTGTGACTTTGGATGGTCACTTGACTTAGACAAAGTCCATCGTAGGATCGTGATCGGCAAACGCCAAGGGACAGGGCACGCAAGGATGACGCAGGAGGCGCACGTGACGCAGGGACCGCTCACCACGGAGGCCGGAGCTCCGGTCGCCGACAACCAGAACAGCGAGACCGCGGGCGTCGGCGGACCTGTTCTCGTCCAGGACCAGGCGCTGCTGGAGAAGCTCGCGCACTTCAACCGCGAGCGCATTCCGGAGCGCATCGTCCACGCGCGGGGCGCCGGCGCGTACGGCACCTTCACGCTGACCCGCGACGTGTCCCAGTGGACGCGCGCCACGTTCCTCTCCGAGGTCGGCAAGCAGACCGAGACGTTTCTCCGCTTCTCCACCGTCGCGGGCAGCCTCGGGTCGGCCGACGCGGTGCGCGACCCGCGTGGTTTCGCGCTGAAGTTCTACACCGAAGAGGGCAACTACGACCTCGTCGGCAACAACACCCCGGTGTTCTTCATCAAGGACGCCATCAAGTTCCCGGACTTCATCCACACCCAGAAGCGCGACCCGTACACCGGCTCCCAGGAGGCCGACAACGTATGGGACTTCTGGGGACTGTCCCCCGAGTCGACCCACCAGGTGACCTGGCTCTTCGGCGACCGCGGCATCCCCGCCACGCTCCGGCACATGAACGGCTACGGCTCGCACACCTACCAGTGGAGCAACGAGGCCGGCGAGGTCTTCTGGGTCAAGTACCACTTCAAGACCGACCAGGGCATCAAGAACCTCACGAAGGCCGAGGCCGACAAACTCGCCGGTGAGGACCCGGACAGCCACCAGCGCGATCTGCGCGAGGCCATCGAGCGCGGTGACTTCCCGTCCTGGACCGTGCAGGTGCAGGTCATGCCCGCGGCGGAGGCGGCGGGCTACCGCTTCAACCCCTTCGACCTCACCAAGGTGTGGCCGCACGAGGACTACCCGCCGATCGAGATCGGCAAGCTGGAGCTGAACCGCAACCCGGAGAACATCTTCGCCGAGGTCGAGCAGTCCATCTTCAGCCCCGCCCACTTCGTGCCGGGCATCGGGCCCTCCCCGGACAAGATGCTCCAGGGCCGGCTGTTCGCGTACGGGGACGCCCACCGCTACCGCGTCGGCATCAACGCCGACCATCTGCCGGTGAACCGCCCGCATGCCACCGAGGCGCGGACGAACAGCCGGGACGGCTATCTGTACGACGGCCGTCACAAGGGCGCGAAGAACTACGAGCCGAACAGCTTCGGCGGCCCGTTCCAGACGGACCGGCCGCTGTGGGTGTCCACCCCCGTCAGCGGTGCGACCGGCAGCCACGAGGCGCCGGGCCACGCCGAGGACAACGACTTCGTGCAGGCGGGCAACCTCTACCGGCTGATGTCGGAGGACGAGAAGAGCCGGCTGATCGAGAACCTCTCGGCGAACATCGCGGGGGTGTCGCGCGACGACATCGCCGAGCGTGCGATCAACAACTTCCGGCAGGCGGACGGTGACTTCGGCAAGCGGCTGGAGGCCGCGGTCCAGGCCCTGCGCGCCTGAGGGCCGTTGTGAGGAGGGCCGGAGTCCCGCCGTCGGCCGACGGCGGGACTCCGGCCCTCCGGTGTGTGCGCCGGTCACCGCCGGGGGGGGGGGGGGGGGGGGGGGGGGGGGGGGGCGGGGGGGGGGCCCCCCCCCCCCCCCGCGCCCCCGGGGGGCCCCCCCCCCCTCCGGTGTGTGCGCCGGTCACCGCCGGTCGCGTACCGCCGGTGACCGGCGGTACGCGACCAGCCTCCGGGCGGCCGCGCGCGGGCTACGGACCGCGGATGACGAACCGAAGGCCACGAACCGGAGGTGCCGAACCGCGGGTGAGGGGTCGCGGATGAGGGGGGTGCGGGCGACGGGCGGGGGTCAGCCGACCAGCGTCGTCCGGTGGCGCCGGACCGGGGCCCAGCAGCGGATGATGTCGCGTACGGAGACGATGCCGACGGGCCCTTCGCCGTCCAGCACGATCAGATGCCGGAAGCCGCCGCGTGACATGGCCTCCGCGGCCTCCTCTAAAGTCCAGGAGGGCGAGGCGAACACGACGTCGCCGGTGGTGTGGGCGCCGGCGGTCTCCAGATCGGGGTCTTCCCCCGTGCCCACCGACGTGAGAATGTCGCGCTCGGTCAGAATGCCCATGCCTTCGGCGGCGGTGTCGAGGACGACGGCCGCGCCGACCCGGCGTGCCGCCATCAGCCCGGCGGCCTGGCGGAGTGTGTGCGTGGGTCCAATGGTGAGGACGACCGTGCTCATGGCGTCACGGACGAGCATGGATGGAGCCACCTCCTTGGGGAATCGGCCCTTTCGCGAACCGATTCACAAGTTCACAAGTGGGGGAACTCTCAGAGTCGCAGCCCCGGGGGAACCCAGCAAGGGGGCCGACACGGCCGTTTCCGTGACGCTGTGTGGTCAGTGGGCCGTGAGTGGCGTCAGTAGCGCTGGTTGAGATAGCCGAGCAGCTCGTCGTGGAGCAGTCCGTTGGACGCGGCGGCGTTCCCGCTGTGCGGGCCGTGGCGGCCGTCGAGGCCGGTGAACGAGCCGCCCGCCTCCTGGACGACGATCGCGGGAGCCGCCATGTCCCACAGGGACAGCTCGGGTTCGGCGCAGATGTCCACCGCGCCCTCGGCGACCATCATGTATGGCCAGAAGTCGCCATAACCGCGAGTGCGCCAGCAGGCGCGGGTAAGATCGAGGAGACCGTCGAGCCGCCCCTGCTCCTCCCATCCGGTCAACGACGAGTAAGCGAAAGACGCGTCCTGGATGCTGCTCACCCGGGACACCTGAAGCCTGGTCGCCGAGCTGAGCGATCGTCCGCTGTACGCGCCACCGCCCTGCGCAGCCCACCAGCGCCGCCCCAGCGCCGGAGCGGAGACCACCCCGACGACGGGCTGATAGCCACCCTCGCTCTGCACCATGAGCGAGATCAGCGTCGCCCAGACCGGCACTCCGCGTACGTAGTTCTTGGTGCCGTCGATGGGGTCCACCACCCAGCGACGGGGGCCCGTGCCCTCGATGCCGTACTCCTCACCGAGGATCGCGTCACGCGGGCGCGCCCGCTGGAGCTGTCCGCGGATCAGCTCCTCCGCCGCCTTGTCGGCCTCGCTCACCGGGGTCATGTCCGGCTTGGTCTCGACCTTGAGATCCAGCGCCTTGAACCGGTCCATCGTGGCGGCGTCGGCCGCGTCCGCGAGGACATGGGCGAGACGGAGGTCGTCGTGGTAATCGGGCATGACCACCACTCTATCGGGGCTGATCTCCGGGGATCCGGGGCCGCCCGCTCCCCTCGCCATCCCCGGGGCGCCGCGGCTCTTGACACATCAAGGTCACACGTCAACTCTGTGCAAAGTGCCCTGCGGCCGGGGAGGCGACCATGCCTACAGCGCGAGAGTCCCTGTTGAACGCCGCTCTGGCGGCGCTCGACGAGCTGCCCTGGTCCGGGGTGCGGATGGTGGATGTCGCCTCTGCGGCGGGTGTCTCGCGCCAGACCCTGTACAACGAGTTCGGCAGCAAGGACGGGCTCGCCCGCGCGCTGATACGGCGGGAGGCGGAGGCGTATCTCCAGGGCGTGGAGCGGCTGCTCTCGGACCGGCTCGGTCATGGGCCACCCGGCCGGGGGTCCGCGCCCTGGCCACCCGACCGGATACGAGCACCCGAGCCGCCGCGACCGGGGACCCGGCCCGGCGCTCCGGCCCCGCCCGGTACCACGCCCGGAGTCCTGCCCGCGTCCGCAGCCGCGCAGGGCGGGGCCGCGTCCGGGGCCGTGCCGCCTCCGGGCGGGGCGCGTGCGCCGGGAGTCCCGCCCGAGCCCGGGGCCGCATCCGCGCCGGGTGCGGGGCGACCACCCGTCGCCCCGCACCCGGCCGGAGCGGCACCCGCTCCCGGAGAGGCGCCGGCGCATGGTGGCGCCGTTCCGGCGGAGGGGCCGCCTCCGCCCGGTGTCCGGCCCGGGCGGGGAGCGCTCGCACGGGTGGCCTCCGGGCCGCCCGGCCCGTCGTGGCCCCTGCCGCGTGGGGGCGAACCGGTGGAGCGGCTGGTCGCCGTGGTGGAGTGGACCGTGGGGGAGGCGCGTGCGAGACCGTTGCTGAGGGCTCTGCTGACCGGCTGCTGGGGCGATCGTCTGCCCGCTCCACCGCCGGCCGGGTTCGCCGGGCTTGCCGGGTCGGCGGCGGGCGCGCCCGCCCAGCGCCGTGCGGACGCGGGCCCTCCGGCGCCCCGCGATGTGATCGCGGCGGTCCGGGACCGCTCGCTGGCGGCCCTGGAGAGGGGCCGGCAGCACGGCCGTACGACGGAGGAGTCGGCGGATCTCGCGGACCGCTGCGAACTGGCCGTGCGGCTCGCCCTGTCCTATGTCGTCGCGCCCGGTGGTGACATGACCGGACGGGTCAGCGCCGGTGACGGCCGAGGAGATCAGGGATCGGGTACGGCGGGGACCGGCGCCGAGGGGATCGGCCCCCTCGTCCGTGCCGCCATCGGCGCCCGGGGAGACCGGTCCGGTCCGCCAGAGCCGTCCGCCCCGGCCACCACCCGCGTCCCGTCCGGAACCGACCCGACGGACCCCGGAACCCCCGGCAATCCCGGTTGCCCCGGCTTCGGTGGTCCCGGCAACCCCTGTGGTCCCAGAGCCCTCGACGGTCCCGACGGTCCATGCGACCCCGGAGCCCCTGACGGTCCCGATGGCCCCGGCGACCCTGACGGCCCCGGGGCCCCCGACGGTCTCAGTGGGCCGAGCCCGACAGCTGGAGGCCGATGACCCCGACGATGACCAGGGTGATCGAGACGATCTTGAGTGTCGAGACCAGGTCCCCGAGGAAGACCATTCCGTAGATCGCGGTGCCCGCCGCGCCGATGCCCGTCCACACCGCGTACGCGGGCCCGACGTCGAGCTTCTTCAGCGCCAGCGTCAGCAGCCCGAAGCTGCCGAGGGCGAACGCGGCGAAGGCGATCGTCGGCCAGAGCCGGGTGAAGCCGTGCGAGAGTTTGAGGCAGACGGCGAAACCCGTCTCAAGAATTCCGGCGACCACCACCAGCAGCCACGCCATGGTCAGGGCCTCCCCATCAGTCGGTGACTGCTTCGTCGGACTTGATGCGATTATGCACTTACCAACTTCCGTACGCCGCAAACGTGAGCGAATCACTCGACTGCGCGTCGCGGTGCGCCGGAGCCGGCGGGCTCCCCGCGCGCCGGAACTCCGCCTGACAGCTGGTCAGTCCCCTTCCCGCCGCTCCCGGGTGGAGAGCAGCCGCCGCAGGGAGTACAGCCGGGCGGGATCGGCGTGTCCCTCGGCGACCCAGTCGTCCAGCGCGCAGTCCGGCTCGTCGTGACTGCACGCGCGTGGGCAGTTCTCCGTGCCCGGTACGAGATCGGGGAAGGCGAGGATCACCCGTGACGGATCGACATGGTGGAGCCCGAAGGACCGCAGACCGGGCGTGTCGATCACCCAGCCGCCCTCCTTGTCCGCGAGCGGAATGGCGAGCGCCGATGTGGTGGTGTGCCGGCCGCGGCCGGTGACCGCGTTGACGACACCCGTCAGGCGCCGGCGGTCCTCCCGTACCAGCGCGTTGACCAGCGTCGTCTTGCCGACCCCCGAGTGGCCGACGAAGGCCGTGGTCCGGCCCGACAGATGCTCGTGCACCCGGTCGGCCGCGACGCCGTCCACGAACTCGTCGCGGGTGGTGACGACATGGGGGACGCCGAGCGCCCCGTACATCTCCAGCAGTTCGTCCGCGGGCGCGAGGTCCGACTTGGTGAGGACGAGGAGGGGTTCGAGCCCGCCGTCATACGCGGCGACCAGACAGCGGTCGATCAGGCGCGGGCGCGGCTCGGGGTCGGCGAGGGCGGTGACGATGGCGAGCTGGTCGGCGTTGGCGACGACCACCCGTTCGTACGGGTCGTCGTCGTCCGCCGTGCGGCGCAGCACCGAGGACCGCTCCTCGATGCGCACGATGCGGGCCAGGGTGTCCTTGGTGCCGGAGAGATCGCCGACGATGGAGACCCGATCGCCGACGACGGCGGCCTTGCGGCCCAGCTCGCGCGCCTTCATCGCCATGACGACGCGGTCCTCGACGAGGCAGGTGAGCCGCCCGCGGTCGACGGTGAGAACCATGCCCTCCGAGGCGTCCTCGTGCTTGGGGCGGATATTGGTCCTCGGCCGGTTGCCCTTGCGGTTGGGGCGTACGCGGATGTCGTCCTCGTCGGGGTTCTTGCCGTAGCGCCGCATCGCCTGGACCCCGCTCAGCTTCCCGCTCGGGGCACTTCGGGAACTCCGAGCATGGCGGCCCACATCCGGGGGAAGTCGGGCAGCGTCTTCGCGGTCGTCGCCACGTTCTCGATCTCGACCCCTTCGACGGCGAGGCCGATGACGGAGCCCGCCGTCGCCATCCGGTGGTCGTCGTACGTGTGGAAGACACCGCCGTGCAGCGGGCGCGGGCGGATGTGGAGGCCGTCCTCGGTCTCGGTCACATCGCCGCCCAGTTCGTTGATCTCCTTGGTGAGCGCGGCCAGCCGGTCCGTCTCGTGCAGGCGCAGATGGGCCACCCCGCGCAGCGTGGAGGGGGAGTCGGCGAGGGCGGCGACCGCCGCGATGCCGGGCGTCAGCTCGCCGACCTCGCCCAGGTCCACGTCGATGCCCCGGATACGGCCGGTGCCGGTGAAGGTCAGCCCCAGGTCCGTGATCTCGCAGGATCCGCCCATCTCGGTGAAGATCCGGCGCAGTGCGTCGCCGGGCTGGGTGGTGCGCTCGGGCCAGTCGGGGATGGTGACCCGGCCGCCGGTGATGAGGGCGGCGGCGAGGAACGGCTGGGCGTTCGACAGATCGGGCTCGATGGTGAGGTCGCGGCCGAGCACCGCGGAGGGGGAGACCCGCCAGACATCGGGCTCGCCGCCGGTCTCGGGCTCGTCGACCTGGGCGCCGACCGCGCGCAGCATGTCCACCGTCATCCGGATGTGGGGCATCGAGGGCAGCCGGGCGCCCACATGGCGTACCTCGACGCCCTGGTTGAAGCGGGGCGCGGAGAGCAGCAGCGCGGAGACGAACTGGGAGGACGAGGAGGCGTCGATCTCGACGGAGCCGCCGTCCAGCGCGCCGCCGCCGTGCACGGTCATGGGGAGCGCGCCGCGTCCGTCGTCGTCGATACGGGCGCCGAGGACGCGCAGGGCGTCGATCACGCCGTTCAGCGGCCGTTCATACGATCGAGGGTCGCCGTCGAAGCGGACCGGGCCGTCGGTGAGCGCGGCGACCGGCGGGAGGAAGCGCATCACCGTGCCGGCGTTGCCGACGTCGACGGTGGCGGGGCCGTGGAGTCCGGCGGGGATGACCCGCCAGGTCTCGCCCTCGCCGTCGGGGCCGACACCCTCCTCGATGCCGACGCCGAGGGCGCGCAGCGCCTCCGCCATCAGCAGGCTGTCACGGGAGCGCAGGGGGCGGCGCAGCCAGCCGGGCTCGGCGGCGAGGGAGGCGAGCACCAGGGCGCGGTTGGTGACCGACTTCGATCCGGGCACGGTCACCGTCGCTTCGACGGCTCCGGTCGCGAAAGGGGCGGGCCAGAGGGCGGGGTGCACGGATGCTTCGGTCATGGCCAATACTTTAGTGGCTCCGCGGAGGCCCCGATCTTGATCAAATGCGGAGAAACCGGGGCGTAACCGATGAGTGGTAGGGGCGTGTCGATCCTGCGGGGCCGACCGGGTGGTCCTCCGGCGCGAGTCGGCGGTCATATGGCATGAGTCATATGCCGAGCAGCCAGCGCCCGCCGCCGATCAGTGAGCAGAGCGACACCGCGTGGAAGAGGAACAGCCACATCGCGGGCGGTACGTGCGTCAGCCGGGAGAGCTGGTCGGCATCCGAGTCGGGGGCTCCGCCGTGGCGCCGCTTGGCCTGCAGTTCGAAGGCGGGCCGCACCCCGCCGAGGAGCAGGAACCAGACGGCCGCGTACGCGAAACCCGCCTGCACCTGCGCCGGGGCGAGCCAGGAGACGAGCAGGAAGGCGGCGCCGGTGAGGACAACCGTGAGCGCGCCGTACGCGTTGCGGATCATCACCAGCATCGCGAGCAGCAGGGCGGTGGCCAGCCACAGCAGCAGGGTGATGTGGTCGGCGGCGAGCAGGGCGGCGCCGCCCAGGCCGAGCAGGGGCGGCGCCGTGTAGCCCGCGGCGGCGGTGAGGATCATGCCGATGCCGGTCGGCTTGCCGCGGCTGACGGTCAGGCCGCTGGTGTCGGAGTGCAGCCGGATGCCCTCCAGGCTGCGGCCGGTGAGCAGGGCGATGAGGCCGTGGCCGCCCTCGTGGGCGATGGTCACGGCGTTGCGGGAGAGCCGCCATATCGGCCCCGGGGCGACGGCGGCGAGGGCGAGTGCGGCGGTGGCGATCACCAGCCACTGCTCGGGGGGCGGCTGGGTGCCGAAGACGCGGTCCCAGAGGTCGGTGACGGAGGCGCTGCCGGGCATAGAAGCGGAATGGGTCCTATCCATTTCTGGGGCGACTCCTTGGGCGGCGGATGGGAGTGGCAGTGTGGCACTTATGTGCGGACGGTATGCGGCGAGCAGAAACCCCGAGGACCTCACAGGGCTTTTCCAGGTCGAGAAGTGGGAGCCGGAGGAAACTCTGGCCCCGGACTTCAACGTGGCCCCCACCAAGCAGGTCTACGCGATCCTCGAACGCCCCCTGAAGGACGCCGACGACGAACGCCCGGTTCGCCAGTTGCGCGTGCTGAAGTGGGGTCTGGTCCCCTCCTGGGCGAAGTCGCCCGAGGGCGCGGCCCGGATGATCAACGCGCGTGCCGAGACGGTCCACGAGAAGCCGTCCTTCCGGCGCCCCTTCGCCACCCGGCGCTGCATTCTCCCGGCGGACGGCTATTTCGAGTGGGTGACCGGCGTCGACGAGCGGCAGCTGGAGGAGCAGGGCAGGAAGAAGCGCCCCCGCAAGCAGCCGTACTTCGTCACCCCGGCGGACGGGTCGGTGTTCGCGATGGCGGGGCTGTACGAGTTCTGGCGCGACCGGACGCTGCCGGACGATCATCCGCTGGCCTGGTGGGCGACCTGCACGATCATCACGACGGAGGCGGAGAAGGGCCCGCTCGGGGTGGCCCCCGCGGACGGCCCCCGCACCCTGTCGGACATCCACCCCCGGATGCCGCTGATGCTGACCCCGGACCGCTGGGACGCCTGGCTCGACCCCGCCCGTACGGACGTGGACGACCTCACGTCGCTCCTCGTACCTCCCCCGGAGGGGCTGATGCGCGCCTACCCGGTGACGGTGGCGGTCAGCAACGTCCGCAACAACGGTCCGGAGCTGCTCAAGGAGCTGGAGGGCCCGGAGGAGGGCACGCTGTTCTGATCCGGCCCGTCCCGGCCCTGTCCGGTACGGGGTGCCCTCTCCCGGCACGGAGTGCGCCGTACGCCCCCGGCTCCCGTACGCCGCTCGCTCCGCCCGGCAGGATGAAGGGGTGGGCAACAGTGAAGACGTCGAGACGGAGGCCGGGGACGCGCGCGTCACCTGGTACGAGGCCGATGACGCGTGGCTCGTCCTCGCCCTGGGCCATGGCGCGGGCGGCGGAATCGGGGCGCGGGACCTGAGGGGCATCGCGGAGGTGCTGCCCGGCGAGGGCGTCACCGTGGCGCTGGTGGAGCAGCCGTGGCGGGTGGCCGGCAAGAGGATCGCGCCCGCGCCGAAGACGCTGGACGCCGGATGGCGCGGGATCTGGCCCGTCGTCCTCGGGCGCGGGCTGCCCGTCGTCGCGGGCGGGCGCAGCGCCGGGGCTCGGGTGGCCTGCCGGACCGCCCGGGAGCTGGGCGCGGCCGGAGTGCTCGCGCTGAGCTTCCCCCTGCACCCGCCGGGCAAGCCGGAGAGCTCACGCGCCGGCGAACTGCTCGGCAGCGGTGTGCCTACTCTGGTGGTCCAGGGCGGCAACGATCCCTTCGGGAAGCCCGGGGAGTTCCCCGAAGGCGCGTACCGGATCGTGGAAGCCCCCGGCGCCGATCACGGCTTCGCCGTCCCCAAGCGCTCGGGTCACACCGAGGCCGGCACGGTGGCCGTGATCACGGACGCGGTACGGGCCTGGGTGCGGACCCTGCCCGCGGGGCGGAGGTGACGGCGGTCCGCCGCCGGGCACGACGGGGGTCCGCCGGCCGCGACGGCGACGGCCGGCCGCCGGGAACGGCGCGGGTCCCGACCCCGGACGGCGCAGGTCCCCGGCCCGGAACGGGGGTGGTCCGGCGCGCTCGACGGCGGCGGTCAGCCGCCGGGAATGACGGGCCGACCCGTTGTTGTTGTGGCGGGTGTCGGGACATCAGCAAGTAGTGCTTGGAGTAGGGAGTCCGTCGCATGGGTTCGACCATCAGCCCCCGCCGTTCGCACGCCGCTGACCTGGAGTGGACCGTGCTCACGGCGGCCCGTACCGCCCCCGAGCGGGCGAAGGGCGGGGTCGACCGACGAGAGCCGTCCACCGAGGGTCGACTATTCTCCGATTCGAGTGGGTCCGCATTCGGGCTCGCCACAGCGTTGGAGGAGGTGGGTCCGGTCACTGGGACCGACGCAGGGACCGACGACGGCCAGGCGGCCGAGGCGCAGGCCGCGGCCGGCGCACGGGCGGGGACGGGAGCGGAGGCGGCTTCGGCGCGGCCTGCGGAGACCGTCGCCGAGCGCAACGCCCGTTTTGAGCGGGACGCGCTGGAGTTCCTCGACCAGATGTACTCCGCGGCTCTGCGTATGACGCGCAATCCGGCCGACGCGGAGGATCTCGTGCAGGAGACGTACGCCAAGGCGTACGGATCCTTCCACCAGTTCCGCGAGGGCACCAACCTCAAGGCGTGGCTGTACCGGATCCTGACGAACACCTTCATCAACTCGTACCGGAAGAAGCAGCGCGAGCCCCAGCGCAGTGCCGCCGAGGAGATCGAGGACTGGCAGCTCGCGCGCGCCGAGTCGCACATGTCGACCGGGCTGCGCTCCGCCGAGTCCCAGGCCCTCGACCATCTGCCGGACTCGGATGTGAAGTCGGCGCTGCAGGCCATTCCCGAGGAGTTCCGTATCGCGGTCTATCTCGCCGACGTAGAGGGCTTTGCGTACAAGGAGATCGCGGACATCATGGGAACACCCATCGGGACGGTGATGTCCCGCCTGCACCGGGGCCGGCGCCAACTGCGCGGCATGCTGGAGGACTACGCGCGTGAGCGCGGGCTCGTCCCGGCCGGTGCGGGGGAGTCGAACGAAGCGAAAGGCTCGGGCTCATGAGCTGCGGAGAGCCGCACGAGACGGACTGCTCCGAGGTGCTGGACCACCTCTATGAGTTTCTCGACCGTGAGATGCCGGACACCGACTGCACCAAGTTCGAGGTGCATTTCGAGGAGTGCTCTCCGTGTCTGGAGAAGTACGGCCTTGAACAGGCCGTGAAGAAGCTGGTCAAGCGCTGCTGCGGATCGGACGACGTACCCACCGATCTGCGGGCGA
Source organism: Streptomyces sp. NPDC004609 (assembly GCF_042873655.1). Taxonomy (NCBI): domain Bacteria; kingdom Bacillati; phylum Actinomycetota; class Actinomycetes; order Kitasatosporales; family Streptomycetaceae; genus Streptomyces; species Streptomyces sp. NPDC004609. The sequence goes on from NZ_JBIALS010000033.1 coordinate 73,202, forward strand.
AGGTCATGGGCCGGATCGATCTGATCCGTTCCGGGGAGCCCGTCCCCGAGCAGGACGTGAGCGTCTCCCCGGCCGATGCCCAGGGGCTCGCGACGGAATGAACCGGCGGTGAGCGGACGGCCCCGGCCGTCCGGCCTCCGCGGTTCATTCCGCGCACGGCGCGTCGCTTTTTTCGCGACGCGCCTTTTTGCTGCCCTTTTCCCGCCTGCTTTCCCTGTCCAGATTCACCCAAATGTGCGAACTATGGCTTAACCCGTCACTCATTCGCTCTCCACTCGTTAGCGTGACGCCCGGTGGGAGAACGAGGGGGCGGGGCAGTGACGTCCATACCGGCGGCAGCACGTGCGTACATTCTCTGCGCCCTGGTCTGTACCGCCGTCTGCGCTCTGCCGGCCCTGGACCGGGACCCCGGCTGGGGCGCCGTGGGACTGCTCGCCGGGCTGTACGCGCTGTGCGAGCTGCCCGCCCACCGCACCGCAGGCGCCGATGCCACCCCGATCAGTCCCGGCTCCTTCTTCCCGGTCCTGCTCGCCGCCGCGTTCGTGCTGCCGCCCGCCGCCGCCGTGCTCGTCGCCGTGCCCGGGGCGCTGCTCAGCCGGGTCGACGAGCGGCCGGCCGGAGTACGTCGCGTCTGGCGCGCCGCCCAGCTCGCGCTCGCCACCTGGGCCGCGGCCCAGACGTATCTGCTGTTCGGCGTGGGCCGCACCCCCGGACCGCCGGACTTCCCCTACGCCATGCTGTCCGCAGCCGCCGGGGCGCTCGCCTTCTGTCTGGTGCTGACCGCCCTGGAGGCCGGGATCCGCGCCACCGCCGAGCGGCTGGTGCTGCGGACCGCCTGGCGCGGACTGCTCCCCGGCTCGGTGGTGCCGCATCTGGTGCACGGACTCGCCGGGCTGATGATGGCCGTGCTGTGGCGGAGCCCCTACGGACCGGTCTCGGCGCTGTTCGTGCTGCTGCCGATGTACATCTCCTGCTGGCTCTTCGCCCAGTACCACCGCGAGAGCACCGCGCACCAGGCCACCCTCCGCGCCCTGGTCCAGGCCGTGGACCTCAAGGACAGATACACCCGCGGCCACAGCGAGCGCGTGGGGCGGGCGTCCGTGCTCATCGCGCGCGAGCTGCGGATGGACCCTGACCGGATCGAGCGGATCCGGTTCGCCGGGATCCTCCACGACGTGGGCAAGCTCGGCGTGCCGACACGGGTGCTGCGCAAGGAGGGACCGCTGACACCGGAGGAGCGGCGCGTGATCGAACTGCATCCCGAGTACGGCCACGAGATCGTGCGCGGCATCGGCTTCCTCGGCGAGGCACGGGCGGCCATCCTGCACCACCACGAACGTCTCGACGGCACCGGATACCCCCATGGGCTCGCCGGTGAGCAGATCCCCGAGTTCGCGCGGGTGGTCGCGGTCGCCGACGCCTTCGACGCGATGACCTCGACCCGCTCCTACCGCCGGGCGCGGCCCGTGGAGGCGGCGCTCGGGGAACTGGAGCGGTGCGCGGGCACCCAGTTCGACCCCCGGATGGTGACGGCGCTCGCGCGGGCGCTGGAGCGGCACGGCTGGCCCACCGCCGTCACCTCCGACGACGCCCCCGCGCCCGGCCCGCCCCCGCTCTTCCCGCCGGACCGCGGAATCCCGCCGCAGCCCGCCCGGCTCCGCGCGGCAGCCCGGCCGGGCGGCCGGACCCCGGGCCGCAGGACACCGCGCGGGCGGGCACCCGGCGGTACCGGGTGAGGGGCCGGGCCGAGGGCCCCCGGACCGCCGGTGCCCCGCTCCTCCTCCTCATCCACACCGCGGCGGCCGTCCTCGCCTGCGCCGCCCTCGGCGCGACCCTCTGGAACGGCCTCGACGAGCCCGGCAACGCCCTCGCCTTCGGGACCCTCATCGCCGTCGGCGAGACGGCCCGCCGGGGCGCCGCCCCCGGCGAACGGGAACCCGCGCCCCTCGGGGCCGCCGGAGCCCTCGCGTACGCCCTGCTCGGCGAGTGCGGCGGCCGGGCCACCACCCACGGCGTCCTCCAGGTCGTCGCCGTCGTCGTCGCCGCGACGCTCGCCGGGGCCGTACCTCATGCGGCACGCGGGCACAAACCCGTGCTCGACCACCTCGTCCGCCGGGTGCTGACCGCCGCATTCGCCGCCGCCTGCTTCCAGCCGCTGTACAACTCGGGCGAGCTGGACCACTGGGCCCACGGCTCCGCCTACGCCTTGTTCCTCCTCGTCCTCGTCGGGCTCACCGCCCTGTGCGACGCCGTCCTCGGCGCGGCGCTCCGGCGGGCGCGCACCGGACATCCGTACGGGCCGCTGCTGCGTGACCGGCTGCGCTCACTGATCGGCATCGGCTCCGCGGTCTGCGCCACCGGGGCCGTGATCGCCCTCGCCGTCACCGTCGCCGGACTGTGGGCGCTGCCCGTCTTCTGCGCGCCGCTGCTGCTCACACAGCTGTCCTTCCGGCGGTACGCGGCCGTCAGGGCGACCTACCGGCAGACCATCGCCTCGCTGGCCCGGTCGACCGAGATCGCCGGATACACCCGGCCGGGCCATGCCCGCAGGGTCGCCGAGCTGAGCCGGGCCGTCGGGCGCGAGCTGGGACTGACCGGGCCCGATCTGACCGTCCTGGAGTACGCGGCCCTGATGCACGACATCGGCCAGCTCTCCCTGGTCGACCCGGTGCCCGAGGGGTCCACCGCCCTCCTCCCGGACGCCCAGCAGCGCCGTATCGCCCTTCTCGGCGGTGCCGTCGTCCGCCGCACCGGTGTTCCGGCGGCGGTCGCCGTCGTCGTCGAGCGGCAGGCCGATCCCTACCGCGAGCAACCGCTCGCGGCCCGGATTGTCCGCACCGTCAACGCATACGACGATCTGACCCGGGGAACCGGAACTGACGTGGCGAACGCGCTCGAAGCCCTGGAGCGCCTGAGGCTGGCCACCGGACGGGACCATCAGCCGGAGGTCGTGGAGTCCCTCGCACGGGTGCTGGCGAGGGGCGAGCATACGGGTCTGACCCCCGTTCCCCATGGGTAACCCATGGGTAATGAGTCAGCCTCCGGCGCGGCATGGTTGGATGCGAAAGAGGACAGGGAATCAGCGTCGAGCAGATGTGCAAGCACCGTTGAGCGGATACACCAGACACAAGGACAGCGTCCGGGGGAAGTGACCCGAACGACCGGCAGGCGGGAATCGTGAGGATCTTCGGGAAGGTACGGCATCGACCCTCCGCCTCGTGGCGGCAGGCCACCGACCGCGCGTTCACGCTGATCGGCGACGGGCGGTACGAGGACGCGGGCGCGCTGCTGACACGTGCCGCGGACCTGGAGCCCTGGCTCTCGGAGTCCTGGTTCAATCTGGCGCTGCTGCACAAGTTCCGGCACGACTGGGAGCAGGCCCGGGCCGCGGGGCTGCGCGCGGTGGCCCTTCTGGACAAGGAGACCGGCGCCCCCGACTGGTGGAACGTGGGGATCGCCGCCACCGCGCTCCAGGACTGGCCGCTGGCCCGCCGGGCCTGGCAGGCGTACGGGCTGAAGGTGCCGGGCGTCCCCACCCGCAGCGGCGGGGTCGGCGCCGGCCCGGCCGGGGAGGCCGTCGGGATGGCCCTCGGCAGCGCCGCCGTGCGGCTGTCGCCCGAGGGCGAGGCCGAGGTCGTGTGGGGCCGCAGGCTGGATCCGGCCCGGATAGAGGTCCTGTCGATCCCCCTGCCGTCCTCCGGCCGCCGCTGGGGCGAGGTCGTCCTCCACGACGGCGTCCCGAACGGTGAGCGCACCACGTCCGCGGGCCCCTCCTACCCCGTCTTCGACGAGATCGAGCTGTGGGCGCCCTCGCCGGTCCCCACCTGGGTCGTCCTCCTCGAAGCCGCCACCGAGGCCGACCGGGACGCCCTGGAGCAGCTCGCGTCCGACGCGGGCTTCGCCGCCGAGGACTGGTCCTCCTCCGTACGCCTCCTGTGCCGCGCCTGCTCCGAGAGCCGTATGCCCAGCGCCGAGGGCGAGGGCGAGCACCTCGACCCCCACGACCACAGCGAGCCCGGCCACCCGGGCCCGCTCGGCCACCGCACGGCCGGCGACCTCTGGTCCCCGGAGCGCGAATGCGGTATCGCCGCCCCCGCCGGGCTGGTGCGCGGGCTGCTGGACGGCTGGGTCGCGGACAGCCCCGACAGCCGGGAGTGGCGAGATCTCGAAGAAGTCTGCTGAACCCGGGCCGTAGGCTGTACCGACAGGAAAACGGTACTGAGGAAGGCGTACGGCTGACATGGCGGCGCAACAGGAGACGGACCAGCAGGTGGGCACCGCGATCGTCCTCGACGACGAGGGCTTCGTCGTCGACACGGAGGACTGCGAGGCGCGTGAGCTCGCCCACCGCGAGCGTGGCACCGCCCACCCGATCACGGTCGTCGGCAATCCGGTGCTCCACACGGAGTGCGCGGACATCACCGAGTTCGACGACGAGCTGGCGCGGCTGGTCGACGACATGTTCGCCAGCCAGCGGGCGGCGGAGGGCGTCGGCCTCGCCGCCAACCAGATCGGGGTGAGCCGCAAGGTCTTCGTCTACGACTGCCCCGACGACGACGGCGTACGTCATGTGGGTGTCATCTGCAACCCGGTACTGGAGGAGCTCGCCCCGGAGAAGCGCAACCTCGACGATTCCAACGAGGGATGCCTCTCCGTCCCGACGGCGTACGCGCCGCTGGCCCGCCCCGACTACGCGGTCGTCCGCGGCCAGGACCTCCAGGGCAACCCGGTCAAGGTCCGCGGCACCGGCTACTTCGCCCGCTGCCTCCAGCACGAGACGGACCATCTGTACGGCTACCTGTACATCGACCGCCTCTCCAAGCGCGACCGCAAGGACGCGCTGCGGCAGATGGCGGAGGGGACACCGCGGTACGAGGTCGTACCGAACGCCTGAGTCCCGCGCCCGCCCGGCGCCCCGCGCCCGACCGGCGACGGGGCGCTCTGGTGCGAGCGCTGGAGGAGCCCCTGCGTCTGGTGGCCCGGACCGGCGCACCGACCGCTCCCGCGTCCGTCACGGACACGATCGCCCGCGCCGAGGTGAGGACCGGGCCCGTGGTCAGTCCGGTGCGGCGTGGGGGGCGGTGGCGCCGAGGACGCGGAGCACGGCCGTACGGGCCGCTTCGGCCGCTTCGGTGACGGACATCCGGCCCGCCCTGACCTCGTCACCGGCGGCGTGCCCCAGGGCGATCGTCGCCGCCACCAGCCAGGCCGGGGACTGTTCCGGGTCGAACTCCCCGGCCTTCTGGCCGCGTTGGATCAACCGGGCCAGCCGGTCGGCGACCGAGATGTGGCGGGACTGCTGGTCCTCCTGGGTCATGGAGGCCGAACCCGTCCGCAGCAGGACAGGATGGCGTTCGAACATCCGCCAGCCGACATCGAGCAGCCTCAACAGCGCGTCCGCGGCCGGGCCCTCGTCGAGTTCGGCGGCGTCCATCGCCGCCGTCGCCGCCTCCGTGACCCGGTCGACCACGGCCGAGAGCAGATCGTCCCGCGAGGGGAAGTGGGCGTACACGGTCTGACGCGTCACCCCTGCCGCCGTCGCGATGGCCCCCATGCCGGCGTCCGGGCTCTCCGCCAGCAGCCGGATCGCCGCGTCGAGAATGGCCGCCCTGCTGCGCTCGGCGTCGGCCCGGCGGCGCCGGGGGGCCCGTGACGAAGACAATTCTTACATCCTTGTCAAAGTTAAGAGCCTCGCATATCTTACGAGTGTGTAAGAGATCGTAGCGGGCTCGGTGGCATCCCCCGCGAACACGCGACCCTGACCGGCGACCGCGGCTACGCCGAGATCCTCGCGCGCTGGGAGATGTTCAACCTCCTGCGTACGTCCGCCGCGTTCGTCGCCTTCGCCCTGCGGCCCGGCTCCGTCCGCCCCGAACCGGACGGCCGTTCCGGCGACCGCGTCCACGAGCTGACCGCCGCCAGGAGAACGCACAATGCTCGGCCGGAACCTCCGGCCGAGCGTTGGGCTGTGCTTGGTCAGCCCTCGCGCTTGATCGTCTGGATGAACACGTTCCAAGCGGTGGTGGTGAAGGTGAGTGCCGGTCCGCCGGGGTTTTTGGTGTCGCGGACGGGTACGGTGCCGGGCTGGTTGTCGGCGAACTCCAGGCAGTTGTCTTCGTTTCCGCTGTAGCTGGATTTGCGCCAGGCCGGTGCTTCAGTGCTGGTCATCCTCGTACTCCTCCGCGATCGTCGTGATCAGGGCCAGGGACTGCTCGTGCGACAGAGCGTCGCCCAAGGCGAGATCGTAGGAGTTCTGGCACTGGTACACCACTGCTTCTTCGTCGATGAGATTGCCCGTATACAGCGCCTCGGCGTAGGCGACAGGCGGCATGTCCTCGAACCACATCAGGGTGAGATTGCTGGTCAACACCGCGTGGCTGCCGACATCGAACGGGACTACGTGGACACGGATCCGTCCTTGCTCGCCCAACGAGGCGATATGGCGAAGCTGGGCGGCCATGGTCGCCCGTCCCCCGACCAATCGCCGCAGTGCGGCTTCGTCCAACAGTGCCATGCAAGTCGGCGAGATCGGGTCGTTGAGAATCTGGGCCCGTTCCATGCGCGTTGCCAGGGCGGTGTCGTGTTGCTCAGCACTCTTGGGCGGAAAGTACGACTGGAATAACGCCCGTGTATACGAAGGAGTTTGCAGCAGCCCGGGAACCAGGAGCCCCCCATACTCTCTGATCGCACTCGCCTGCTGCTCGAACTGCCGCGCCGCTTCGAAATGCACCGCGACCGGGCGTTGATTCAGCATTGGCCAGAAAGCTACGAACACCCCGCCCGTGTCCAGGGCCTGGTCCAGCCGACGGGCGTCCTCCAGGCACGGCCTCCGTCTTCCCGCCTCGATGTGGGCGATATGGGTACGGGTCATGAAGGCCCGCTCGCTCAGCGTCGCCTGGGTGAGTCCGGCCTCCACACGGCGGCGGCGCCGTACGGCGTCTTCGGCTTCTCGGTGCTCTCCGTACTCTCTGTGCTCCCCGTACCTTCGGCGTTCTCCGCGCTCTCGGCGTTCTCGGATGACATGATCCCGAACTCCCTTGCGTGTCAGGAGGATGACGGTGAGTCCTCGTTGAGCCAGAGAGTACGCAGGTGGTGGCGGGGGAGAGCGTGTTCGGACGGCACGTTCACCGGAAGGTGAGACTCCGTGCCTTCGTTCGGGGATCCGGCTCCCGGGCGGGGCTCAGACGGTGTCCGGTACCGGGCCCTGGAACGTACGCCGGTACGCGTTCGGTGTCGTGCCGAGGGTGCGCAGGAAGTGGTGGCGCAGGGCGGCCGCGTTGCCGAAGCCGCTGCGGTTCGCGATCGCGTCGATCGTCTCCTCCGTCTGCTCCAGCAACTCCTGTGAGAGCAGCACCCGCTGCCGGAGCAGCCAGCGGTACGGGGTCGTGCCGGTCTCCTGCTGGAAGCGGCGGGCGAAGGTACGGGGGGACATATGGGCCCGGGCGGCCAGTTGCTCGACGGTCATCTCGCGGTCCAGATGGCGCTCCATCCAGCCCAGGACCTCACCGACGGTGTCGCACCGGGTGCGCGGCAGGGGCCGTTCGATGTACTGGGCCTGGCCGCCGTCGCGGTGGGGCGGGACCACCATGCGGCGGGCGATGTAGTTGGCGACCTTGGGCCCGTGCTCCTCGCGGATGATGTGCAGGCAGGCGTCGATCGCGGCGGCGGTGCCGGCCGAGGTGATGACGGAGCCCGTGTCCACGTACAGCACATCGGGGTCGACGACGGCGAGCGGAAAGCGCTCGGTCAGCATGTCGGAGTGCCGCCAGTGGGTGGTGCAGCGGCGGCCGTCGAGCAGGCCGGCCGCGCCGAGGACGAACGCCCCCGAGCAGACGCTCAGCACGCGCGCGCCCCGCTCGACCGCCCGCTGGAGCGCCGCCAGCAGACCCGGGGGATAGTCACGCATGACGAAGGCGTCGCCCGTGGGGACGGCGATGAGGTCCGCCTCCTCCAGCGGCTCCAGCCCGACGGAGGGGCTGATGGTGAAGCCCGCGTGGGTGCTCAGCGTCGGACCCTCGGCGGAGACGACGGTGAAGTTGTAGCAGGGCATGCCGTCCGCACTGCGGTCGAGGCCGAACACCTCGCAGAGCACGCCGAGTTCGAAGGGATGCACGCCGTCGAGCAGGACCACCGCCACGTTTTTCAGCATGGGACGAGTGTCGCACGGCGATGGCAGGAATTCGATGGTCCATGACAGTCCTGCCACTGTCGGAATCAATCGGCGGGGACGACAGTGGACACATGAACACAACCTTCGCCCTCATCGCCGTCCTCGCCATCGCGGGGCTGATCCTCCTTCCTTCTCTGCTCGGCCACGCCGGGGACCGGGCCATCGACCGCCAGCTCAGGGCCGCGGAACGGGGTGAACCCGTGCCCCGCCGGGGCGACGTTCCCCGTCAGCTCAGCCGGGAGCCCCGGGTCGAGCGCACCTTCCAGCCCGGCAGCGCGTCGATCGCCGACCGGGAACGGCGCAGTCGTACGAGGCTCCAGGCCGCGGCTCCGAACGCGAGCGTGCTCAGCGCCATCGACATCCGCCAGCTCGAAGGGGTGAGCAGGACCGGCAGTGTCAGCAGGTAGGCGAGCGTCAGCAACCCCAGCACGGAACCGTGGACGGCCGGGAACAGGGTGGCGGTCGCGGCGAACGGCCGCCCCCGGCGTTCCCGGTCGACCTGGACCGCCTTCCCCGCCAGGGCCCGCTTGAACTCGTCGACGGTGAGGCTGCCCCACACAACGCGGCCGTCGTCGGCGACGAACACCACCGGGCGCTCGTCCTCCTTGAACTGCTTCCAGCGCTCCGGGCCCATCAGCCAGCCCGGGGAGTCCGCCAGCTCCCGGGCCACGGCGGGCAGGTTCCTGGTCAGATGGCCGTGCCTGACCAACGTGACCGAACGGCCGTTCTCACACGTCACCCGCAGCGCGAGCGTGGTGTCGACCGACGTCGTCCCGGCGGACGAGCCGAGTGTGGTGTGTTCGGTGCGTATGGCCTGGACGACTCGGGCCCTGACCGCCGGCAGACGCCCGCCCGAGCGCGCGTCCTTCCGCAGCACGCCGGCGTTCAGCGGCAGCCGGCCGTCCGTAGCCACCTCCCAGAGCACCAGCACGGCGATCGCGCAGATGAGCAGCAGGACGATGCCCCCGGAGCTGTGGGGAAACGACCAGTTCCACCACCGGTCGCTCGCGAGCGACTCCAGATCCGGTTCGTGCAGGTACTCGACCACACCGCCCAGTTCAGGGCTGCCGGGTGCGTACAGGACCTCGATGGAGTCGCCCACGTCGTCCCAGGAGGAGATACGGGCGCCGGGCAGGGCGACGCTCACCGTGCCGCCGTCCGGGCCGGGCGCCCGGACGACGGGCTCGGCTCCCTTGGAGACGATCGTGCCCTGAGCCAGCCGCTCGCCCGCCTTCTGGATCGCGCTTACCCGGCGGGCGTCGTCGCCGTCGGGCCGGATCGCCAGCTCGGCATGGAACTGCACCAACAGGACGACGGTCAGGACCATCAGCAGGCGGATCCAGGCGCCGGACCGGTGCATCGGCAGCCGCGCGGGCGGGGCCGGAGCCGCGGGGGAGGGGATCCGGTCGGACGGGGGCGGTGGCTTCTCCGCCCGCCTCCCGGACCGGAACACCACGACCCCCCAGGCGGCGGCGCACAGCAGCGCCACCGCACCGGACACCGCCACATCCGTGCGCGGCACCGCGATGCCCGGCGTGAAGATGAACAGCAGCATCGCACAAGCCGCCGCCAGCAGCGCCGCCCCGCCCAAACCCCTGGTCAGCCAGGTGGATCTCCCCATGCAGGGAGACGGTACGAGGCTTCGGGCACTCCGTCCAGGAATCACCGCCCGGGACCGGGAGGGGACAGCTCCCGCCGTCCCCTCCCCGGACGAAGCTCCTGCCCGGACGGACGAGCCGGGCGGGACCTTCGTACCGTCGGTGAACAGCTGACGGATCAGAAGTCGTCGTCGAAGCCGACCGATCCCTCCACCGCCACCTGGTACGCCGACGGGCGGCGCTCGAAGAAGTTGGTCAGCTCCTGGACGCCCTGGAGCTCCATGAAGGAGAACGGGTTCTCCGAGCCGTACACCGGCGCGAAGCCCAGTCGGGTCAGGCGCTGGTCGGCGACACACTGGAGGTACTCGCGCATGGACTCGGTGTTCATGCCCGGCAGGCCGTCGCCGCACAGATCGCGGCCGAACTGCAGCTCCGCCTCCACCGCCTCCTTCAGCATGTCGGTGACCTGCTGCCGCAGGGCGTCGTCGAACAGCTCCGGCTCCTCCTTGCGGACCGTGTCCACGACCTCGAAGGCGAAGTTCATGTGCATGGTCTCGTCCCGGAACACCCAGTTGGTGCCGGTGGCCAGACCGTGCAGCAGACCCCGGGAGCGGAACCAGTACACGTACGCGAACGCGCCGTAGAAGAACAGCCCCTCGATACAGGCCGCGAAGCAGATCAGATTCAGCAGGAAGCGGCGGCGGTCGGACCGGGTCTCCAGCCGGTCGATCTTCTCCACCGAGTCCATCCAGCGGAAGCAGAATTGCGCCTTCTCACGGATCGACGGGATGTTCTCGACGGCCGCGAAGGCCGCCGTGCGGTCCTCCGGGTCGGGAAGATAGGTGTCGAGCAGCGTCAGATAGAACTGGACGTGCACGGCCTCCTCGAACAGCTGCCGGCTCAGATACAGCCGCGCCTCGGGGGAGTTGATGTGCTTGTACAGCGTCAGTACGAGATTGTTCGCGACGATCGAGTCGCCCGTCGCGAAGAACGCGACCAGCCGGCCGATCAGATGCTGCTCACCCGGCGACAGCTTGGCGAGATCGGCCACGTCGGAGTGGAGGTCGACCTCCTCCACCGTCCATGTGTTCTTGATCGCGTCGCGATAGCGCTCGTAGAAGTCCGGGTAGCGCATCGGGCGCAGGGTGAGTTCGAAACCCGGGTCGAGAAGATTCTTGGTGGTGTCGGACATCTTTACTGGCACGCCTCGCAGGACTCGGGGTTTTCGAGGGAGCAGGCGACGGCTTCGTCGGGCGTCGCCTGTACGGGAATGGGGGCGCCGGCCGCGGGCGCGGTGGAGTTGGACGCGGCGCGGGCGATCCTCGTCGCCGGGCGTGAACGCAGGTAGTACGTCGTCTTCAGCCCCTGCTTCCAGGCGTACGCGTACATCGAGCTGAGCTTGCCGATCGTCGGTGTCTCCAGGAACAGGTTCAGCGACTGCGACTGGTCCAGATACGGCGTACGGGCGGCGGCCATGTCGATCAGCCCGCGCTGCGGGATCTCCCACGCCGTCCGGTACAGCTCGCGCACATGGGCGGGGACCCAGGTGAATCCCTGCACCGAGCCGCTGGAGTCCCGCAGCGCCTCGCGGGTCTCCGCGTCCCAGACGCCGAGCCGCTTCAGCTCCTCCACCAGATAGGAGTTGACCTGGAGGAACTCACCGGACAGCGTCTCGCGCTTGAAGAGGTTGGAGACCTGCGGCTCGATGCACTCGTACACCCCCGCGATGGAGGCGATGGTCGCGGTCGGCGCGATGGCCAGGAGGAGGGAGTTCCGCATCCCCGTCCGGGCGATCCGCTCGCGCAGCGCCGCCCAGCGCTCCGGCCAGTGCGGCTCGACGCCGTAGTGGTCCGGGTGCAGAACACCGCGCGCGGCACGGGTCTTCTCCCAGGCGGGGAGCGGACCGTTGCGCTCCGCCAGCTCCGCGGACGCCTCGTACGCGGCGAGCATGATCCGCTCGGCGATCCGGGTGGACAGCTCCCGCGCCTTCGGTGAGTCGAACGGCAGCCTCAGCCGGAAGAAGACGTCCTGGAGGCCCATCGCACCCAGGCCCACCGGCCGCCAGCGGGTGTTCGAGCGGCTCGCCTGTTCGGTCGGGTAGAAGTTGATGTCGACGACCCGGTCCAGGAAGGTGACGGCCGTGCGGACGGTGTCGTCGAGCCGCTCCCAGTCGATGTCACCGCCCTGCGGTCCCTGGGTCACGAACGCGCCCAGATTCACCGAGCCGAGGTTGCAGACGGCGGTCTCGCCGTCGTCCGTGACCTCCAGGATCTCGGTGCACAGATTCGAGGAGTGGACCGTGTGACCGGGCTCCGCGGTCTGGTTGGCCGTACGGTTCGCGGCATCCTTGAACGTCATCCAGCCGTTTCCGGTCTGCGCGAGGGTACGCATCATCCGGCCGTACAGCTCCCGCGCGGGCATGGTCTTGCGTGCCAGGCCCTTCGCCTCGGCCGCGCGGTACGCGGTGTCGAACTCCTCGCCCCACAGATCCACCAGCTCCGGGGTGTCCGCCGGGGAGAACAGCGACCACTCGGTGTCGGCCTCGACCCGGCGCATGAACTCGTCCGGGATCCAGTGCGCCAGGTTCAGATTGTGCGTGCGCCGGGCGTCCTCGCCCGTGTTGTCGCGCAGCTCCAGGAACTCCTCGATGTCCGCGTGCCAGGTCTCCAGATAGACGGCCGCGGCGCCCTTGCGCCGGCCGCCCTGGTTCACCGCGGCGACGGAGGCGTCCAGCGTCTTCAGGAACGGCACGATGCCGTTGGAGTGGCCGTTGGTGCCCCGGATCAGCGAACCGCGGGCGCGGATGCGGGAGTACGAGATCCCGATGCCGCCGGCGTGCTTGGAGAGCCGCGCGACCTGGTGGTAGCGGTCGTAGATCGAGTCCAGCTCGTCCAGCGGCGAGTCCAGCAGATAGCAGGAGGACATCTGCGGGTGGCGGGTGCCGGAGTTGAAGAGCGTCGGCGAGGAGGGCAGATAGTCGAGCCTGCTCATCAGCCCGTAGAGCGCCAGGACCTCCTCCAGCGCCCGTGAGCCGTCGTCCTCGGCGAGACCGCAGGCGACCCGGAGCATGAAGTGCTGAGGGGTCTCGATCACCTGACGGGTGATCGGGTGGCGCAGCAGATAGCGGCTGTAGAGGGTCCGCAGACCGAAGTAGCCGAAGCGGTCGTCGCCCGCCGGGTCGATCGCCGCGTCGAGGCGGTCGGCGTGCAGCGTCACGAACGCGGCCGTGCGGTCCGCGATCAGGCCCTCGGTGTGGCCCACCGCGACCGAGGCGGAGAAGGACACCGCGCCCTGGCCGGCGGCCTCGTCGGCGATGGTGCGGGTCAGCAGCCGGGCGGCGAGCCGCGAGTAGGCGGGGTCCTCGGAGATCAGTCCGGCGGCGGCGTCGGTGGCGAGCCCGTGGAGTTCGGCCGCGTCCGATCCCGCGTGCCGGCCGCGCAGGGCGGCGGCGGCGACCCGGCCGGGGTCGGTGTCCGGCAGATCGGCGGTGAGTTCGGTCAGGGTCCGCAGCAGCGCGGTTCCGGGGCCGTCCTCGACCTGCTCGGCGGCCTGGTCCGCGGCCCGCCCGGAGATCTGCGCGGAGACCTCTCCGGCGGTCCGCTCGGAGACCTCTCCGGAGATCTGCCCGGGCAGCTTCTCTTCGGAGGTGCCTGAAGCCGGATCGGCTGGCGCGATGGTCACGTGGTGCTCTCCCTCGCTCGGCTCGCGGGCCCGGCGGGGGAAGTGGGCACGGCCACGGGCGCCCGCCCCGGATCAGGGCAGCACTCACGGCGTCCACCGGCCCAACCACGAGGCCCGGACGTGTCGGCACCCGGGTCGGACGAGCCGGGTGCGCTGTCGGCAGACGGCCGGACTTACTGGGTGCGACAAAGCACGCCGAAGCACACCGTTGCGGGACAGTTCCGGATTCGCACCGGATTCCTCTGCGGCGACAGCGAGATGAGCATACATGTGGGGGCGCTCGCCGGAAGTACCCACCAGATGTTGTGTCGTGGCGCCGAATGAGCACCCGCGGCGCCGTACGGCCCGCCCGGCTCCCGGCCCCTTGCCGGACACGGGCAACGGCCGCGCCGATGCCACGCGGCGACGCCCGTACAGCCCGTATGAGAACCCTCACAACGGCCTCACACCCCGTCCGCCACGCACGGAAGCCCGCCCGGAGGGCCGGGCCCGAGGGTTCCCCGGCGTCCCGCGAGCGAGCGGAGGTGCGCCCGTGTGCTGCCCGGGGCCCGGGTGTTGGGGAGCGAGCGGAGATGCGCGTGGGTGCTGCCGGGGGCCGGGGTTCCCGGGCTTTCGCAGTGAGCCGAAGAGGCAGGTGGGTGCAGCCTCGGGGTGGGGGTTCCCGGGTGTTTCGCGAGTGAGCCGAAGAGGCGCACGGGCCCCGCCACAGGCCGGGGTTCGCGAGTGAGCCGAAGAGGCGCGCGGGTGCCGAAAGGGAGAACGCGCGGAGGCCGCGAGGAACGAGCGGTCGAGCACGATCGACCGTCGGCACACGCTAAGGCGCCTCGGAGGCGAACCGAGCGCTCAGAAAAACCGCGCACGATCGACCGTCGGCAGACGCTGAAGCGCCTCGGAGGCGAACCGAGCGCTCAAAAAAGAGCAGCCGCCGCACCCACATGGCGCGGCGGCCCGTCCGTATTCCCCTGACGCCTCGGGCGACTCCCGCCGTCCGACTCCCCGCCGTCCGACTCCCGTGACGCCCCAGGTCGTCCAACCCAGCTCAGGACACCGGCCCCTTCAGCTCAGGACGTCGGCCGCTGGAGCCTCGCGACGAACTTGTACCGGTCGCCCCGGTACACCGACCGTACCCACTCCACCGGTTCGCCCTGCTTGTCCAGCGAGTGGCGCGAGAGCATCAGCATCGGCAGCCCCACGTCCGTCCCCAGCAGGCCCGCCTCGCGCGGAGTCGCCAGCGAGGTCTCGATCGTCTCCTCGGCCTCGGCGAGATGGACGTCGTACACCTCCGCCAGCGCCGTGTAGAGCGAGGTGTACTTCACCAGGCTGCGGCGCAGCGCCGGGAAGCGCTTGGCCGACAGATGGGTCGTCTCGATCGCCATGGGCTCACCGCTCGCCAGCCGGAGCCGCTCGATCCGCAGCACCCGGCCGCCGGTCGAGATGTCCAGCAGCCCGGCGAGGGTGTCGTCGGCCGTGACGTATCCGATGTCGAGGAGTTGTGAGGTCGGCTCCAGCCCCTGGGCCTTCATGTCCTCGGTGTACGAGGTGAGCTGAAGGGCCTGGGACACCTTGGGCTTGGCCACGAAGGTGCCCTTGCCCTGGATCCGCTCCAGCCGGCCCTCGACCACCAGTTCCTGGAGGGCCTGGCGGACCGTGGTGCGTGAGGTGTCGAACTCCGCCGCGAGCGTGCGCTCCGGCGGTACGGGTGTGCCCGGCGGCATGGTCTCCGTCATGTCCAGGAGATGCCGCTTGAGCCGGTAGTACTTGGGTACGCGCGCGGCGCGGACACCCGTACCGCCCTCGGTTTCCGTGCTTCCCCCGTCGGTGGCCATGGCCCGCCTCCCAGGCTGTCCTGCTGCCGTCACCGGCTCCTCCGTTGCTAGCGGCTCTTATCGTGGCACGGGCCGGTCCGGGGGAGTGTGACCCCTCCCCGCGGGGTTTTTCCGTCGGACGCCACTGCTTCTTATACACCGTTGGTACTAGGGTTGGTCTAGTCCAGGAGTCGGCATTCCTCCTGGCGACGCCTTGATGCACGTCAAGTGGTCCGTCGGCGTGAGTGGATGCGGCTCGTCCGGATCCTGCCCAGATGTCGGTCCGATAACGGACTGGACAGCCGGGTTTATCGAGCCTTGACAGTCCTAAAGGTCTAGGCCAAGCTCCCGGTACTGGTCTAAACCATTAAAGGCCAGGTCCCAGCCCCAGGCAGTACTTCACGTATGGCTTCGTGGTGGGCGGGGGTGGCAGGCATCCCTTAGGAGGGTGGCGTGAAGCGCAAGCTCATCGCGGCGATCGGTGTCGCGGGCATGCTGGTCAGCATTGCGGCGTGTGGCTCGGACGACAAAGACAAGGACAAGGCCAAAGGCCCCGGGGGCTACAAGGGCGAGACCCTGACATTCTGGGCGATGGACGGGTCCACGCCGGACGCCTGGCTGGCGGAGCTGACGGCCGAGTTCGAGAAGAAGACCGGCGCGAAGCTGAAGTACGAGAAGCAGGCGTGGAACGGCATCCAGCAGAAGCTGACCACCGCCCTCTCCGAGGAGAACCCTCCGGACGTCTTCGAGATCGGCAACACCCAGACCCCCGCGTACGCCAAGACCGGCGGTCTCGCGGAGCTGGCCGACGTGAAGAAGGACATCGGCGCCGACTGGGCGGCGAACCTGAGCGAGGCGTCGGTCTTTGAAGGCAAGCAGTACGCGGTGCCGTGGTACTTCACCAACCGCGTGGTCGTCTACAACAAGTCGGTCTTCAAGGAGGCGGGCATCACCGCCCCGCCGAAGACCCGTGCCGAGTTCTTCACCGCCCTCGACAAGATCAAGGCCAAGGGCAAGGAACCGATCTACATGCCCGGCCAGAACTGGTACCACTTCGTGGGCCTGGTCATCGGCCAGGGCGGCGAGCTGGTGAAGAAGGACGGGGACAAGTGGGTCTCCAACCTCTCCGACCCCAAGGTCCAGGCCGCCGCCGAGGTGTACAAGAAGTTCCAGTCCTACTCCACGGCCCCCAAGGACAAGGACGAGGCCACCCCGCAGCAGGCCGACATCTTCGCCCAGGGCAAGACCGGTGCCTTCGTCGGTGTGGGCTGGGAGCCCGCGACGGCCATCAAGGCCAACCCCGCCATCGAGAAGGAGATCGGCTACTTCACCTTCCCCGGTGAGACGGCCGACAAGCCCGAAGGCGTCTTCCTCGGCGGCTCCAACCTCGCCGTCGCGCAGGGCAGCAAGAAGCAGGAACTCGCCAAGGAGTTCCTGAAGATCATTCTCTCGGACAAGTACGAGGGGAAGCTCTCCAAGCTCAGCGGTGTCATCCCGAACAAGGAGTCGCTGAACTCGAACCTGGCCGGGAACCCGTTCTCCGAGGCCGCCATGCCGGCCTCCAAGGTCGGTGACACCACCCCGCTCATCGCCGAGTGGGCAGCTGTCGAGAACGCACCGAACCCGATCAAGACGTACCTCACCGCGGTCATGAACGGCAAGACGCCGGCCGACGCCGCCAAGCAGGTCGAGGCCGAGTTCAACAAGCGCCTGGCCCAGAAGCAGTAATCGGGTGTGGGGGGGGGGGGGGGGGGGGGGGGGGGGGGGGGGGGGGGGGGGGGGGGGGGGGGGGGGGGGGGGGGGGGGGGGGGGGGGGGGGGGGGGGGGGGGG
>NZ_JBIALS010000034.1:0-89869 GCF_042873655.1 Streptomyces sp. NPDC004609
CTCCGGCACAACGCCCGCGATGCCACCCGCCCTCTCGCGATCCTCACCATCCCGTGATCAAAACCAGGACACACCGGCTTCACGCCGAAGCCCTGGCACCGGACCCCCCGGAGCGACAACTGGGAGCTGAATCCGGCGCCCGGTCAGCGTGTGCGGCGCGTGGAGACGAACGAGGGCCACGGGCCCGACCAGGTGCTGATCCCCATCGCCGTCGTATGTGACGGATCCGCGCCGGTGGTGCACCGGATGTGCCTGTCCGTCACCGAGACCGAGCACCTCCGCGCACAGCTCGACTATGTGCTGAACTCGCCGCTCCGGGCCAAGATGGAGGAGCGCCTGCGGGCGCGGTGATCCGATGTCGCCCGACGCTCTCACAGGACCGCCTCCGCTTGCCCGTACCGCCGAGTGCTGCTGTTGTGAGCGGTCCACCGACGCACCGGTTCCCGTGCGCTGGGTGTCCCGCCCGGACGGCACGGGGACCACGCTCCACGCCTGCCCCGGCTGTGCCCTCTACACCGAACCCGGCCCCATCCGGGACGAACTGGCGGAGTCCGGCTGACGGCGATCCTGGGACCCCGCCCGTCACCGAGAGGCTGTGTGCTTCCGGGCATGCCCGCTCGTGGGCCGACACGGTGCGCGGGCCGGGCCCGTGGGTGTCGGTGGCCGGCGGTGGCGCGGGGGAAGGGACGCGGCCCTGGGCGCCGTCCGCGGTTCGGCCGGGGACGGGCTCGCCCGGTCCCGGTCCGAACAGCCCCGGCCTCCGGCCTCAGTGGCCCCGGTACTCCGGGGTCCGGCGCTCGACGAAGCTCGTGACGCCCTCGTTCGCGTCCCGCGTGGTCATATTGATCTCCTGCGCCGCCGCCTCCGCCGCGAACGCCGTTGCCCGGTCGGACTCCAGCGACGCGTTCACCAGCTGCTTGGTGAGGGCGAGGGCCCGGGTCGGCCCCTGGGCGAGCCGCTCGGCCCACTCACGGGCCGTCTTCTCCAGCTCGTCCGGGGGGACGACGCGGTTGACGAGGCCGAGGCGTTCCGCGTCGGCGGCCGGCAGGGAGTCGCCGAAGAACATCAGCTCCTTGGCGCGCTGCGGCCCGATGAGCCGGGGCAGGAGATACGCTCCGCCGCCGTCCGGGACCAGCCCCCTTCGTACGAACACCTCGATGAACCGCGCGGGTTCGGCCGCGAGAACCAGATCGCAGGCGAAGGCGAGATGCGCGCCGATCCCGGCGGCCGTGCCGTTCACCGCGGCGACGACGGGCTTCTCGCAGTCCAGGACCGCCGCGATGAACCGCTGCGCGCCCTGGCGGATCGTCCGGGCGACGTCCCCGGCGACCCGCTCCCGCCCGGTCGACGGCGAACCCCGCAGATCCGCGCCCGCGCAGAACCCCTTGCCGGTGGCGGTGATGACGACGGCCCGCACCTCCGGGTCGCCGGACGCCGTCCCCAGCAGCGCGATGATCCGCTCGCGCTGGTCCCAGGTGACCGCGTTCATCGCCTCGGGCCGGTTGAGGGTGATCCAGGAGACACCGTTCTCGACCCGGTGCAGTACCTCGTCCGCGTTCACCTGCGCGTCCTTCACCTGCGCGTCCTTCACCGGCGTATCGCTCACCGGCGTATCGCTCACCGGGGAGGCGTTCACCGGTGCGTCGTTCAGCGGCCCGTCGTTCACCGGCGTTCCTTTCATCGGCACACCGCCAGCGCGTCCAGCGCCACCGCGCCCTGACCGCGCGGCAGCACCGTCAGCGGATTGATGTCCAGTTCGGACAGTTCGTCGCCCAGCTCCAGCGCCATCCGCTGGACCCGCAGGACGACCTCGACGAGGGCGTCCACATCCATCGGCGGTCCGCCCCGGACGCCGTCCAGCAGCGCCCGCCCGCGCAGTTCGTCCAGCATGGCGCGCGCCTGGCCCTCGCCGAACGGGGGCACGCGTACGGCCGCGTCCCGGAGGACCTCCACCAGCACCCCGCCGAGCCCGACCGTCACGGTCGGCCCGAACAGCGCGTCCTGGGTGACGCCGACGACCATCTCCACCCCCCGTTCCACCATCTGGCACACCAGGATGCCGTCCAGCTCGATGCCCTCGTACCGCGCGATGTCGGTGAGTTCGCGGTAGGCGTCGCGTACCTGGCTCGCGGAGGTCAGACCGACCTTGACCAGGCCGAGTTCGGTCTTGTGCGCGAGCTGGGTGCCGGACGCCTTCATGACGACGGGGTAGCCGACCAGCCCCGCGGCCCGTACGGCCGCCGCCGCGCTGGTCACCAGTTGCTCGCGCGGCACCCGGATCCCGTACGCCCGCAGCAGCTGTTTCGCGGAGTGCTCGCTGAGCTGTTTGCCGGGGCGCATCAGCGCCTGGGCCTTGCGGAAGGAGGGGGAGGGGGTGCGCGGGGCCTCGTCGAAGGGGGAGAGATAGCCGGAGGCGAAGCGGTGGTGGTCGAGATAGGCGCGTACGGCGGTGATGCAGTTACCGAAGGTACGGAAGGTGGCGACGCGGGAGGACCCGAGCAGGGTCTCGCGGTACGCCGGCTCCGTACCGACCGGCGAACCCCACACCACACAGACCAGTTTGTCCGTCGCCTCGGCCGCGTCCACGAGGTCCTGGGCGAGTCGGTCGCTCATGGGCGGGAAGGGGCCGGTGATCGGACAGATCAGCACCCCCACCCCGGGGTCGGCGAGGATCGCGTCGATGATCTTCCGTCCGCGCCAGTCGCCCACGGGATGGCCGCCGTTGTCGACGGGGTTCGCGACGTTCAGATACTCCGGTATCCACTGGTGCAGCTCGTCCTGCTTGGCGCCGGACAGGCGGGGGAGACGCAGTCCGGCGGCGGTCGCGAGATCGGAGAAGTGCGCGCCCGTGCCGCCGGAGATGGAGTAGACGACGACCCCGTCGGCCAGCGGCCTGCGGGCGCGGGCCAGCAGGGCCGAGGTGTCCTGGAGTTCGTCGAGGCCGTCGACGCGGATGACTCCGTACTGCCGCATGGCCGCGTCCACGACCTGGTCGGCTCCGGTGAGCTTGCCGGTGTGGGAGGCGGCCATCCGCGCGCCCGCCTCGGTACGGCCCACCTTGACGGCGACGACCGGCACCCCGCGCCGGGCCGCCCGGTCGGCGGCGAGCAGGAAGGAACGCCCGTCCTTGAGCCCTTCGACGTAACAGGCGATGGCACCGACCTCGGGCCGTTCGGCGAAGTACGAGATGAAGTCGGCGGTCTCCAGATCGGCCTCGTTGCCGGTGGGCGCCCAGTGGGAGAGGCGTACCCCCAGCTCCTGCATGGTGAAGACCGGCCGGCCCTGGTGGCCGGACTGGGTGATCAGCGCGATCGCCGGTCCGTCGAGGTCGTCGCGGAACCTCTCGAAGGCGTTGAGATTGGTGTTGGGGCCGAGGAGCCGTACGCCCGCCCGTTCGACGGCGGCGGCGAGCCGGCTCTGGGCCACCGCGCCCTCCTCGCCGGTCTCGGCGTATCCGGAGGCGAAGGCGACGGCGAATCTGACCTTGGCCTCGGCGAGTTCGCCGATGACGGGCAGGGGGTCGCCGACCAGCAGGACGGCGAGATCGACCGGCTCGGGCAGGTCGGCCACGCGGGGGGCGCAGGGGAGCCCGAAGACCTGGTCCCGGGTGGGGTGGACGGGGTAGAGCCGCGCGCCCACGCGTCCGGCCCAGTCGATGAGCTGCCGGGTGATGCCCGTGTTGGGGCGCCCTTCGGCGTCGGAGGCCCCGACGACGGCGACGGACGCGGGCCGGAAGAACCGGTCGAGATCGGGCACCGGCGCGTACAGCGGACGCCCGCTGACATCCATGTCCCCATCGGCCGGGGTGACCGACGCGGTGTCGTGGATGGCGTCGCGGGGCTGTTCTCCGCAGGCCACTACGCGTGCGCGGAGGTCGGAGGTGAGGGTGCCGTGAGTAGATCCAAGCATCGGTGAGCCCCGCTCCTGCTCGTTGCCAAGTCCAAAGTTACTGACGCATAGTCAGATTACAGAACTGACGGCGCGTCAGGAACAGGCGTGCAGGCAAAGGGTGCCGGGGTTCACCGGGCCCCTACCCGAGACCCGGGGTTCTCCGGGCCCCTACTCAGGACCCGGGGGTTCTCCGGGCCCCTACCCGGGAAACGGCACCGGCAGACCACCGGATCGCATCGGTCCGGTCTGGCGTGCCCGGCCGGGGGCGACCCGGCCCGGGTGGGATGCGGTGTGGTCGGGGCCGGTGCGTCGCGATCCGGTGCCGCCGGTGGCCGTGCCCGGTCCGGCCCGGGCGCGGGTCGCCCTTGGTGTGTTCAGCACCTACGTCCCGTACGGCGCATACGGGGACGGCGGGGGCGGCCTGCCGCATGACCGGGTTCCGCCGGGCGTGTGGCCGAATCGCCGAGGCAGTAACAGAGTCGTCCGCGCAGACGCTGAGGTGAGCGGGCGACGAGCTTGCGCTGACCGGGCCGTACAGGGGAGGGCCCGGTCAGCGCGATCGGCCGTACGGCACCGTCCCCGCCCCGGCCACGTACCGCGCTTCCTGCCCGCCCGTCTCTCGGCGTGCCTGTGCCTCAGCGTGCCGCCAGTGCCTTCGCGATCCTGCGCGCGTCGATCGCCAGCTCACGGAGCATCCCGCTGACGGGATTGGTGAATCCGGTGAAGTACAGCCCGGGCGCCTGCGCCGGAGTGCGGCGGCCGTGTGCGAGGGGCTTCCCGTTCGCGTCGAGGACGCCGAGGTGGCCGATCATCCCCTCCAGCGCGCGCCGGTAGCCCGTCGCCGCGATCACCACGTCCGGGGAGAGCCGGGTCCCGTCGGCGAGGACCGCCTTGTCCGCCTCGAAGGCGGCGAGGGCCGCGACGGGTTCGACCTTCCCCGTACGCACGGCGTGGATCAGGCCCACGTCCTGCACCGGGACCGCGCCCTCCTTGACCCGCGAGTACAGACCGGTGTCCGGGCGCGGCAGGCCATGGGCGGTCAGATCCGGTACGGAGACCCGGGTCAGCAGCCCGGCCAGCCGGTCGACCACCGCGGCGGGCAGCCTGCGGACCAGGATGCCGCTGCGCTGGGCGGGCCAGCCGGCCACGGAGCGGCGCACGATGTGCGGGGTCGTGCGCACCGCGAGCCGCACCCGTGCGGCGCCGCCCTCCGCCAGGTCGACGGCGATCTCCGCGCCCGTGTTGCCCGCGCCGACGACCAGGACGTCCCTGCCCGCGTACGGGGACGGCTCGCGGTACTCGCACGCGTGCAGCAGCTCACCGCCCCAGCCGTCGCGGCCCGGCCAGTCGGGCAGCCGCGGGGTGTGGTTGTGGCCGGTGGCGACGACGACCGCGCGCCCGGTCAGCCGCCGTCCGCCCGTGGCGTGCAGCAGCCAGTCGGAGCCCGCCGGTTCGATACGGGACACCTCGACGCCCGTGACGATCTCCAGTTCGTGGAACTCGGCGTACTTCTCCAGATAGCGGACCACGTGGTCGCGGGAGACCCAGCGTCCGAACGACCGGGGCATGGCCAGGCCCGGCAGTGCCGACAGCCGCCGGGTGGTGTGGAGGCGCAGCCGGTCGTAGTGGCCGCGCCAGGAGGCGCCGACGGAATCGGACTTCTCCAGGACGACGGCCCGTACGCCCCGCTCCCGCAGCGCCGCGGCCACGGCGAGACCTCCGGGGCCGCCCCCGACGACATAGACGGGTCGGTCGTCGGTGCGGTCGAAGTCCCCGCCTCTGTCCGCCGGGGACTTCCTCCCGGACCTCCCCGCGGACTTCGATATTTCGCCGGCCATGAGGCGTGAGCGTACTGCCGAGTTCTGTTGGTGTGTCCCAGTCGAGGCGGAAATCGATTGCGAATTGATCACGTACGGTACGGCTGGTTCCGGCTTGTTCCGACTTGTTTCCCCTCCGGCCGGATCGGACGCGCACGCCTCTTGCGCTCCGGTGCCCCATCGGCTGAACTGACGTACCGTCAGAAAGTCTGGGGGAGAGGGAGGTCCGGTCCGGATGCAGACCATCTGGCTCACCGGCGCCGAATGGGGCGCCGTCCTCCGTATCGGTCTCGGCCTGTGGTGGCTGGAGAGCTGGCGGCACAAGGACAGGAAGGGCTGGTTCGAGCGCGGGACCGGCATCGCGTGGGCGGCCGAGGTGGCGGGCAAGCACCGGTGGCCGTTCGTGAAGGACGGCTTCCGGAAGATCGTCGAGCCGCGTCCCCGGATGATGGCGTACATCGTCGTCTACGCCGAACTCGCCCTCGGGCTCGGCCTGGTCAGCGGCTTCCTCACCCCGATCGCGCTCGTCGGCGGACTGCTGCTCAATCTGCTCTATCTGGTGCTGATGATCCACGACTGGGCCGAGCAGGGACAGAACGCGATGATGGCCCTGATCTCGTTCGTCGCCCTCTTCGCGATGTCCTGGCAGACGTGGTCGCTCGACAGCGCGACCGGACTGTTCTGATGGCCGCGAACCGTACGCCGGCGCCGCAGTCGGGGCCTTCGGCCGCGTCTCCGTCCACCGCGACGTCCGCCGCCGTGACTCCCTCGGCCGCGACGCCGTCCACGGCGGCGCCTTCCGCCGTGACTCCCTCGGCCGCGGCGCCTTCCGCCGTGACTCCCTCCGCCGCCACTCCCGACATCGACGACTTCACGCGTACGTACTGGGACGCGGCAGCCGGGGGGCGGCTGATGGTCCGCCGCTGTCGCGCCTGCGTGAAGGCACACCACTACCCGCGCGAGTTCTGCCCGTTCTGCTGGAGCGAGGACGTCGACTGGGAGCGGGCGAGCGGGCGGGCGACCCTCTACACCTGGTCCGTGGTGCACCGGAACGATCTGCCGCCGTTCGGTGCGCGGGTCCCCTATGCCGCCGCCGTCGTCGATCTCGCCGAAGGTCCGCGCATGATGACCGAGGTGGTCGAGTACGCGGAGGGGGAACTGGCCGTCGGGATGGACCTGGAGGTCACCTTCCGCGAGGACGGCGGGTCCCGTACGGAGGACCGGTCCCGTGCGGGGGCCGGGGGTGCGGGCGTGCCCGCGGGGACGTCCGTGCCGGTCTTCCGGCCGGTGCGGCGGTAGCACCCGCGAACGATCCGGATCCGGACCCCTCTCTTTCAGATCTGGCGGACGCACGCCAGACGCTCACTCCGCCAGGTGGTTTCAACCGCCGATGTCTTTGCGGACATATACGCGAACCTCCATTCGGGAGCAGCCTGTTGCGTACGGCACCGGACGCGCGCCGGACGTGTCCGGGGGCGACCCGAAGGGAGTGTGCGCAATGAAGGTCAACTTCGCCAAGTTCGACGGTTCTCTGCCTTATGCGTCCGAGCTGTACGGCGTGTATCAGCCCTTGCTGGGCTGGAAGTCGGCGCGGCTGTCCAGGCGGTTCGGGACGGCGGGCGGCGACCCCGGCCCCGGCCGTCGGCCGCCCCTTGTGCCCGGTGAGCCGAGGGGCTCAGGGCCAGAGCAGATCCCGCCGCCAGCCGCCGCCCGGGTCGCGGCGGTAGCGAAGCCGCACATGGCGCCGCTCGGGGTGGCCCTGGAAGAACTCCACCTCGCGCGGTTCCAGGACGTACCGCGTCCAGGTCGGGACCGCCGTCTCCGGCTCCGCCCGGGCCCGTTGCCAAGCGGTACGGGAGGCGGCGGCGAGTTCGTCGAGCGAGCCGAGGACCTCGCTCTGCCGCCCGGTGAGCGCGGCGGCCAGCGCACCCGTGGACCGGGCGTGCAGATCGGCCCGGCTCTCGTCGGACCCGGCCGCGCCCACCGGCCCCCGGACACGGATCTGGCGCCCCTGCACGGCCCAGTAGAAGCCGAGGGCCGCCTCCGGACGTGCGGCCAGTTGGCGCCCCTTCGCACTGGTCGCGTGGGAGGCGAAGTGCCAGCCCCGTTCGTCGGCGTCGTGCAGCATCAGGGTGCGTACGTCGGGACGGGAGCGTTCGTCGACGGTGGCCAGGGCCATGGTGTGCGGCTCCGGCTGCCCCGCCGCCACGGCCTGTGCGAACCACCGGTGGAACAGCGGCAGCGGCTCGTCCGGCGCGTCGGCCGGATCGAAGGCGGGCAGGTCGGCGTCCCAGACGCGCTGGGCGTGCAGGAGGCTGCGGAACGCGGCCTGAGGATCGGTGTCCATCACCCCAGTCAACCGCACCCGCGGGTCACTCCCGGCCCAGGACCACCGTTCCCGAGGAGCAGAACCAGCCGCCCGTGCCGGAGGCGACCGCCAGCCGGGGCGGTTCGCCGTCGCGCCGGAGGGTCTGATGGCCGCCGGCCTCGCCGCGTAGCTGCCGTACCGCCTCCACCAGCAGGAACAGGCCCCTCATCCCGGGGTGGCAGGCGGAGAGGCCGCCGCCGTCGGTGTTCACGGGCAGTTCGCCGCCCGGTCCGATCCGCCCCTCCCCGACAAAGGCGCCGCCCTCCCCCTTGGCGCAGAACCCCAGGTCCTCCAGCGTCACCAGGGTCATATAGGTGAAGGCGTCGTAGATCTCGGCGATGTCCATCTCGGCGGGGCGGAGCCCGGCGCGCTCGAAGGCGAGGCGTCCGGAGACCGCGGCCGGGGAGACGGTGAAGTCGTCCCACTCCGACATCGTGGTGTGGGAGACGTACTCGCCGGTGCCCAGGATCCACACCGGGGCCTTCGCCGTGTCCGGGACGTACTCCTCCGCGACGAGCAGTACGGCACAGCCCCCGTCGCTGCGGATGCAGCAGTGCAGCTTGGTGAAGGGATCGGCGATCATCGGCCCGTCCAGGACGTCGTCCACGGTGATCGGGCCGCGGAACATGGCGTCCGGGTTGGCGGCGGCGTGCGCCCGGGCCTGGACGGCGACCGAGGCGAGCTGCTCCAGGGTGGTGCCGTACTCGTGCATATGGCGGCGCGCGGCCATCGCGTACTTGGCGATGAGCGTGTGCCCGTAGGGCACCTCGAACTGGAGCGGCCCCCGGCCGCCGAAGGACAGATTGGAGGTGCGGCGCCGGGCCTTGATGTCGGCACGGGCGGTGGAGCCGTAGACGAGGAGGACGGCGTTGGCGTGACCCGCGGCGATGGCATCGGCGGCGTGCGCGGCCATGACCTCCCAGGTCGCTCCGCCGACGGCCGTCGAGTCCACCCACCGCGGCTTCAGCCCCAGATATTCGGCGACCTCGATGGGCGCGAGCGTGCCGAGTCCGGCCGAGCCGAAGCCGTCGACGACCGAGCGGTCGAGCCCCGAGTCGGCCAGCGCGCGGCGCGCGGCCTGGGCGTGCAGGGTGTAGGGAGTGGGACCGTCGACACGTCCGCAGTCCGACAGGGATATGCCGACGATGGCGACCTTGCGGGCAGTCCGCGGGGGAGTAGACATGAATCTGACGGTACATCAGATACCGGGGAGTGGAGTAGGGAGCGGAACATGGTCCAGAGCGCCGCGCCGGATGTGGACGGCTACCTCGCGGAAGTGACGGACGAGGGCAGGCGGACCGCTCTGGCGCGCATCCGGGAGCTGTGCCGTACGGAGCTGGCGGGATACGAGGAGCTGATGGCGTACGGAATGCCCGCGTACCGCCGGCCCGGCGCGGAGCAGGGGGAGATCGCCTTCGCCAACCAGAAGCAGTACATCTCCTTCTATCTGCTGCGTGTGGATGTGCGGGAAGCCTTCGAGGACCGGCTGGCCGGCCATGACATGGGCAAGGGGTGTCTGCGCTTCCGGCGTATCGAGAAGATCGACTACGACCTGGTGCGCGATCTGCTCCGTGCGACGGCGGCGGCGACGGAGGCCGGCCCGGGCCGGATCTGCTGACCCGGGCCGCCGGCGCCCTGGGTGGGCCTGTGCCCTGGGTGGGCCTGCCGCCTTGGGGTGGACCTGTGCCCCGGGCCGCGCCTGCCGACCCGGGTCGGGCCTGTGCCCCGGGCCGCCCAACACCCCGGGTCGGGTCTGTGTCCTGGGTGGGCCTGTCGACCTGGGGCGGGTGTGCCCCGGGCCGCCCAACACCCCGGGTCGGGTCTGTGTCCTGGGTGGGCCTGTCGACCTGGGGCGGGTGTGCCGCGGGCCGCACTTGTGCCCTGGGGGCCTGCCGCCCTGGGGTGGGCCTGTCGACCTGAGGCGGGCCTGTGCCGTGCGCGGCCGCATCTGACCCGGTCTCCCGTGGTTGCCCGGCCCCGCCGTTGACGGCCGGCCGTTGTCGCCTGCCGCCCGCTGCTCACCGTCGCCCGCCCCGGGCTTCACGAGGCGGCCTCGCCCGGGGGTCCGCCCTGGCCTGCCCCGCCCCAACCCGCCCCGGCTTCACCAGGCAGCCCCGCCCGGCGCGCCGGGCTGCCCGCCATGCCCCGCCAGGTCCTCCGCCCCGCCCGGGCGGCCCCGCCCCGGTTCTTCCCCCCCCACGGCCTCCCCGTTTCCTTTCGCCGACGTGTGCAGAGGGCTGTCCATCTGGAGGCGGCCCCCCTAGCATGACGCCCCGTCAGAAATGGAGGGGCCGTATGGACACCGCCTTCACCGCGGAACAGGACGAGATCCGCCGCACCCTGCGCGAGCTGCTCGCCAAACGCTCCGGCCCGAGCGAGGTCAGGGCCGCCGTGCTCACCGGCGACGGCCACGACCCCCGGCTGTGGACGCGGCTGTCCGAGCAGCTCGGGCTGCCCGGACTCGCGCTCCCCGAGGAGTACGGAGGCGTCGGCTGCGGGCTTCCCGAACTCGCCCTCGCCTGTGAGGAGACCGGCCGCGCCCTGCTGCCCTCCCCGCTCCTCGCCACCTCGGGCCTCGGCGCCCCCCTGATCACCGCGCTCGGCACCCCCGCCCAGCGCGCCGACCTGCTGCCGGGTATCGCCGACGGGTCCCTGACCTGCGCACTCGCCGTTCCCGGCGGGGGACTCGCCACCGCGCTCGGCCTCATCGGCGACAACGCCACGGGCGAGTGGGCGGGCGGGGGCAGAGCGGGCGGCATCCAGGCCCGCCCGGCGGACGACGGCTCGGGCGGCTGGCTGCTGTACGGGGAGGCCGCCCAGGTCCTCGACGGCCACAGCGCGGGGCTCCTGCTGGTCGCCGCGCACACCGGGGGCTTCCCGCGCAGCCGGACGCTGCTGTTCCTGGTACGGGAAGGGGCGGCCGGGCTCTCCCGTACGCGCCAGACCACCCTGGACGAGACCCGCCCCCAGGCACGGATCGAACTCCGCGACTGCCCCGCCGAACTGCTCGGCGAGGACATCGGCGAGGCCGGTGACGGCGTCGGCGCAGGCCACGGCGTCGGCGAGCGCGCCGGGGGCCACCGCGCGGCGGAGGTGCCCGGCGCGCTCGCCGCGACCGGTGCCTGGGCGGCGGCGCTGCTCGCGGCGGAGGCGGTGGGGGCGGCGGCGAGCGCCCTGGACCGGACGGTGGAGTACGTCAAGGCGCGGGAGCAGTTCGGCCGGGCGATCGGCTC
The DNA here is from genome assembly GCF_042873655.1 of Streptomyces sp. NPDC004609. Classification (NCBI taxonomy): domain Bacteria; kingdom Bacillati; phylum Actinomycetota; class Actinomycetes; order Kitasatosporales; family Streptomycetaceae; genus Streptomyces; species Streptomyces sp. NPDC004609. Next base: position 11,310 of record NZ_JBIALS010000034.1, read on the forward strand.
CTTCCAGGCGGTCAAGCACCGGCTCGCCGATCTGTACGTCCACGTCCAGGCGGCCCGCTCGGCGGCGTACTACGCGGCACGGCACCCGGACGAGGCGGGACTCGCCCTCGCCCAGGGCCTGGAGGCGATGCGCGTGGTCACGGCGGAGGCGGTGCAGCTGCACGGCGGGATCGGCTTCACCTGGGAGCACGAGGCGCATCTCTACTTCAAGCGGGCGGCGGCCGACGAGCTGCTGTTCGGCCCGGTGCACCGGCTGCGGGGGCACGCGGCACAGGCGGCGGGCCTGTTCGTGGCGCCCGAGGTGCCCGCGGCGGAGGCGGTGTGATGGCGACCGGGGCGCCGATGGGCGTACGGCTGTTGCGGAAGGTCTCCTCCACCCGGGGCTTCGCCAGGGTCGCGCCGCACTTCATCCCGGCGATGGACCGCGCGGTGCACCGGCTGACCCGTGGCAAGGTCCTCCTGAGCGCCCGGATGCTGCCGGGTCTCGTCCTGACGGCGCGCGGCGCGAAGTCCGGACTGCCCCGGGTCACCCCGCTGGCCTGTATGCCCGAGGAGGACACCGGCTCCTGGATCCTCATCGGCTCCAACTTCGGCCGCGAGGGCCACCCGGCGTGGACGGCCAACCTCCTCGCCCACCCGGACGCCGACATCAGCTGGAAGGGCGAGGACATTCCCGTGCGGGCGCACCTGCTGGAGGGGGACGAGCGGGAGCGGGTCTGGGAGCGGGCCCTGCTGTTCTGGCCGCCGTACGCGACGTATCAGGCCAGGGTGCCCCGACGGATCCGGCTGTTCCGCCTGACCCGCGGATAACGCGGACGCCCCACCGCCCCGACCCGCGCCCCATTTCCCCAACCCGGGGTGCCACCCACCCGGCTCGGCGCCACCGCTCCGACCCGCGCGCCACCCACCCCGCTCGTGCGCCGCCCCACCCCGCCCCCGGGCGCCCTCTCCCCGGCCGGAGCCCTCGCCTCCGAGGCGCTGTCCGGCCGAAGGGATCCCGTCGGGCACGGCTCGCCGACTGGTTAGCTCTCGTTAAGAGTTAACGTGGATATATGTCCGATATCGGGCTGGCTGAGGAGCTCGGTGAGCTGGTCGTCGGTGTCAACCGGCTGGTGCGCCGCACCCTGCGCGGTGGTGTGGTGGGTCCCCCGCTGCCGACCGCCCAGGCAGAGCTTCTTCGACTGGTCCAGCTGAACCCCGGCATCCGCGTATCGGCGGCGGCGCGGGAGCTCCGGCTCGCCGGCAACTCGGTGTCGACCCTGGTCCGGCGGCTGACCGGCCGGGGGCTGCTGCTCCGGGAAACCGACCCCGGGGACGGGCGGGCGGTACTGCTGTACACCACCCCGGAGGCCGCACGGCGGCTGAAGGACTGGGACGACCGGCGGGCCGCCCTCTACCGGGAGCGGTGGCTGCGGCTCGGCGACGAGGACCGGGCCGCGCTGGCCGCCGCCGTACCGGCGCTGCGCAGGCTCGCCGCGCAGTTCCAGGAGGATTCACCCACCAGTACCCGGAGGTGACCCGGCCATGACCGGGAGCGCCATCGACTGCACCGGACTCGTCTACCGCTTCGGCGACACCCGCGCCGTGGACGGGGTGGACTTCTCCGTCACGTCGGGCGAGGTCTTCGGACTGCTCGGCCCCAACGGCGCGGGCAAGACCACCACCATCAGGGTGATCACCACCCTGCTCCCCGTTCCGGCCGGAATGATCCGGGTCTTCGGGCACGATGTGGCCCGGGACAGGATGGCTGTCCGGCGCCTGCTGGGGTACGTCCCCCAGCAGCTCTCGGCCGACGCCGCCCTGACCGGGCGCGAGAACGTCGTCCTCTTCGCCCGGGTGTACGACGTGCCCCGCCGGGAACGCGGCCCACGCGTGGCGCAGGCCCTCGACGCCGTCGGTCTCGGCGACGCGGCCGACCGGATGGCGGGCACCTACTCCGGCGGCATGATCCGCCGCCTCGAACTCGCACAGGCCCTGGTCAGCTCGCCCCGGCTGCTGATCCTGGACGAGCCGACCATCGGGCTCGACCCGATCGCCCGCACCAGCGTCTGGGAGCGGCTCGACGACGTACGGGCGGCCACCGGAATGACCGTCATGGTCACCACCCACTCCATGGACGAGGCGGACCGGCACTGCGACCGGCTCGCCCTGATGCACCAGGGGCGGATCCGGGCCATGGGCACCCCGGAGGCCCTGAAGTCCGGGCTGCCGCGTCCGGCCCCGGCCGGCCGGCCGGCCACGCTGGAGGACGTGTTCCGCCACTACGCGGGCAGCGGCCTCGACGACGACAACGGAGGCGAATTCCGCGATGTGCGCAGCACCCGTCGCACGGCGTCGCGCCTCGGCTGAACCCGGTGTTCTGCCCATCGAGCCCTCGGTGGTACGCACCGGCTGGGCCGTACTGCCCTCCCGGGTGGCCGCGATGTGCGCGGTGGAACTCCAGAAGCTCCGGCACGACCGGACCGAGCTGTACACGAGGGCGGTCCAGCCCGCGCTCTGGCTGCTGATCTTCGGCGAGACCTTCAGCCGGATCGGGGTGATCCCGACCGGGAACGTGCCCTACCTCGACTTCCTCGCACCGGGGATCATCGCCCAGTCCGCCATGTTCATCGCCATCTTCTACGGCATCATGATCATCTGGGAGCGGGACGCGGGAGTGCTCAACAAACTGCTGGTCACTCCCACTCCCCGGGCCGCCCTGGTCACCGGCAAGGCGTTCGCGGCCGGGGTGAAGGCGCTGATCCAGGCCGTGGTGGTGATCCTTATCGCCGCCGCGCTGGGTGTGGCACTCACCTGGAACCCGCTCCGGCTGGCGGGAGTGGCGCTGGTCGTGGTCCTGGGGTCGGCGTTCTTCGCCTGCCTCTCGATGAGCATCGCGGGCATCGTGCTCACCCGGGACCGCCTGATGGGCATCGGCCAGGCGATCACGATGCCCCTGTTCTTCGCCTCCAACGCCCTCTACCCGGTGGCCCTCATGCCGGGATGGCTCCAGGCGGTGAGCCGGGCCAACCCCCTCAGCTACGAAGTGGACGCCCTGCGCGGCCTGCTGATCGGCACCCCGGCCCACCTTCCCCTCGATCTCGCCGTGCTCTCCTTCTCGGCGCTGGTGGGCATCGTCTGCGCCTCGGCGCTGATGGGCCGGCTGGCCCGCTGAGCACACCCCGCCCGCTCACGAGCGCGAGCACCAGCGCTGCCCCGGAGCGGTCTCCACGGCGCCGGTGAGCCGTCGGGGTACGGCGGCCTGCCGGAGTACGGGACCTGCCCGGGTACGGGACCCGTCGCGATACGGGATCCGCCGGAGTACGGGACCGTCCGGCTACGGGATCCGCCGGGGTACGGGACCTGTCCGGGTACGGGATCCGCCGGCCGAACCGGTCGTACGCCTCCGGGCCGCCCGGCCCGTGGGCGAGACGGTCCGGAGACCGCCGTGGACGGCCGGAGAAGACGACGGCCGCCAGGCCGGCGGCCCCGAGCGCCAGGGGGAGTACCGCGAGCCGCCCGCCCGGGGCGAAGCCTCCGACGGCGAGAAGAGCCAGGGCGGGAAGGCAGAGGGCGAGACCGCAGACCAGCAGGAAGGGGGACCACCAGCCCGTGGGGCCCACGCCCGCCGGTGCGCGGAGCAGCGGTCGCTGAGCCCGCAGAAGAACCGGCACGAGCGGGATCATGACGGCGGTCAGCAGGGCCAGCCAGGGAACGCGCAGGCCCAGCCAGGCCGCGGTGCCGATGGGGGGCTGGGGTGCCAGGCCCGTCGGGTAGAGGGCGAGGGCGACCAGGATGACGGGGGCCATGTGCCAGAGGTAGACGGTCATGACAGCGGCGTTGAGACGGGCGACCCTTCGCCGGAGGCCGGAGCGGGTGAGCAGGCGCCGCAGCGCGGGCTCGGCCATGAGCAGAAGGCCGGTCTGGGTGGCGGCGAAGGCGAGCAGGGCGATCGAGGGCGGGGCGGTGTTGCCCACCCGTGTCCCCGCGCCGATCATGTCCACCGGGAAGGGGCCCAGGCTCAGCAGTGCGACCAGGAGAACGGCTCCTCCCGCGGCCAGCGCCCGGCAGCGCCATCGCGGGGTGGTCAGTGTGCCGTCCTGCCAGGCGAACCCCCACTGGTGCATCGAGCCCCACACCAGCAGATAGTTGAGGAAGCCGGTCAGCGGCAGCCGGGGCCCGAGCACCAGGGCGTCCACACCCGCGGCTCCCAGTGCCATCGCCGCGGGCACCGCGAGTCCCCACCGGCGGTGGGCCGCGTGCAGGAGGGGGGTCAGGAGGATCAGCAGCAGGTAGACGGGCAGGAACCACAGGTGCAGCGCCACCAGCCAGCCCGCCCGGGCCAGTCCTGAGGGTTCGGCGCCCGCGAGACGGGCCGCCGTGACGGCGAACGCGCACACCGCCACGTACACCGCCGTGGGCCACAGCAGGCGCGCGGCCCGGCCCTGCACCCAGGTCCGCCAGTCCTCGCCCTCCAGTCGGCGAGCCTGCCACGAGACCGCGTGCGCGTAGCCGCCCACGAGAAAGAAGACCGGCATGACCTGCAGCAGCAGGGTGACCCAGCGGGCCCAGCCGACATGGTCCAGGGCATTCAGGCCGGACAGCCGTCCGGCCCGGTAGGTGACGTCGACCAGCAGCCAGTGACCGAGCACCACCGCACCGATCGCGCACACCCGCAGGAGATCCGCGCAGCGGTTGCGTTCCGCCCTCACCCCACCCATGATCCCGCGGCGCGCCCCAGGACCGGAAACGGCGCACCCCTGCCCCCTCTACGCCTCCTTCCGCCGGGCGTAGTGGCGGGCGACCCGGGTGCGGTTGCCGCAGCGGGACGCCGAGCACCAGCGTCTGCGCGGATGGGCGGGGACGAACAGCAGGACACAGTCCGGGGCCTCGCACTCGCGCACCCGGCCCGCGTCCGGGCCGGACAGCAGCTCGGCGGCGGCCTCGGCGAGCCATCCCGCCACCCGCTGTCCCAAGGTCGCCCCGGCCCGGTGCCGTACGGCGGTGACGGCGGTCCCGTCCCAGGCGAGACCGCGTACGGCGGGTGCGTCAAGCTGCGCCCTGTTGAGGGCGTCCAGAGCGTCCGCGGGTGGCCGCTCGCCCCGCCGTACGGCTCCGAGGGCGGCCGCGGTGGCCTTCCGCACGTCGCGCGGTACGGCGAGTGGCAGGCGTGGCTGCGGGAGCACACCCCGCCCGTGCTGATCGTCTGGGGGAGCCGGGACCCCTTCTTCCCCGAGCCCGGCGCGCACGCGTATCTGCGCGATGTGCCCGACGCCGAACTGCACACCTTTCCCACCGGCCATTTCGCGCTGGAGGAGAACCTGACCGAGATCGCCCCGCTGATCGCCGACTTCCTCACCCGAGTCTGGAAGCGATCCCGTGAACCGGGAACAACCGTGATCCGCGACAACTGTGGACCGCGACAACTGTGGACCGCGACCTGAACCCTGCGGGCGTGAACCGAACCCCCGGGAAGGCCGTACTCCGGGTCGCACCCCGACGCCCCGACGCCCCGACACCCCGGTGCCGTGTTGTCCGCCGTGCCCCGGCTTGGGTGCCGGTGTCGGCACCGACGCCCATGTCGGAGTGTCCGGGCCCGCCGGGTTCACGGCCGCCCGGCCCTGGCCTCCGGTTTCGGGTGACCTGCTCCCCGTGCCGGGCTTCGGGCGACCCGCTCCCGTTTCCGCCCTTTTTCGCTCGTTCGGGTGATACGTGACCGGATCACGCGGCGCTGGTGGCGTCAACCCGACACCCTCGCAGACGAGTACGAAGGAGACATCAGGTGCTGATACCGCCCCTTTGCCCCCACTGTCCGCAGCGGCCGCCGCTGTGGAAGGACATGACCACCTTCGGCGGCCCGCCGGGAGACATCCGCTGGCGCTGGTTCTGCGCCGGGTGCCGCCGGGGATGGGAGCCGACCGCCGAGCACAAGAAGAGGCTCGCGCACGCGGTCGCGGCGGGGAAGCGGTACGCGTTGAGGTGACGGCCGGCCGGAAGGGGGCCGACGCTGTCGGTTGATTCGGCCCTTCGCGTGACGCCGGCCTTCAAGACCTCCCTACCAGAAGGGCAGCGGCGGTCACCGTCGCTCTGTTAACGGCCCTGGGTTCGGCGGGAGGCATCTCCGGCCCCGCAACAGCTCACCGTCCGCGGGAAGCGGAGCCTCTGGCCGCCGCCCTGACCGGAGCTCCGGACCTCGGCCGGGGCATGCCGTGGGCCTGTCCGGCGGGACACGGTGTTCAGCGGGAGCGGGGTCCGGCGCGGACGTGTACGCGCTCGCCCTGGCCGCCGAAGAGGTTGAGGACCTCCACGGCCGAGTCATCGGCGGGGCCGAACCAGTGCGGCAGGCGGGTGTCGAACTCGGCGGCCTCGCCCGGTTCCAGGACCAGATCGTGGTCGCCCAGGATGAGCCGTACACGTCCGGACAGGACGTACAGCCACTCGTACCCCTCATGCGTGCACGGCTCGGGCCGGTTCTGGGCGGCCGGAACGACCGACTTCCACGCCTGCAAGGGGCCCGGCCGGTTGGTCAGCGGAATCAGGGTCCGGCCGTTGCGCACGCGTGGCCTGCTGTGGATCCGGGGGTCGCCGACCTCCGGGGCCCCGACCAGCTCGTCCAGCGGCAGCTGGTGGGCCTGTGCGATCGGCAGCAGCATTTCGAGGCTCGCGCGGCGCTGGCCGGATTCCAGCCTCGACAGTGTGCTCTTGGAGATCCCCGTGGCCTCGGCCAGTGCGGACAGGGTCACTCCACGCTGCGTACGGATGCGTCGGAGCCGTGCGCCGACCTGTGCCAGCGTGGCGGCGACGGGGGATTGCTCGTCCATGAGCCCATTCAACCCAAGCCGTCCCGGAAATGGCAACAGAAGTTGTCTCCAGCGCAACACTGGAGCACGTTGGGGACCGGAGGTGATCGCCGTGATCAAGGCGACGAAGAACATGCAGAACGGCGGCGTGCTGCCGGGTGGCGACGAGGTCCACGACGTGGCGGTGATCGGCGCCGGAGCATCCGGTCTGAGCGCGGCACTCCTTCTGGGGCGGGCCCGCCGCAGGGTGGTCGTGATCGATGCCGGCGAGCCCCGCAACGCCCCCGCCGCGCACATGCACGGCTTCCTGTCCCGTGACGGGCTGCCGCCCGCGACCCTGCTCGACCTGGGCCGTGCCGAGATCGCCCACTACGGAGTCGACGTCATCCGGGGCCGGGTGGAGCACATCGGGCCCGGTTACGACGTGCGCCTTGAGGGCGGCCCCGTACTCAAGGCCCGTCGCCTCCTGGTCGCCACCGGGCTGCGCGACGAACTGCCCGACCTTCCCGGCGTCCGGGAGCGCTGGGGCAAGGACCTTCTCCACTGCCCGTACTGTCACGCCTACGAGGTCCGCGACCAGCCCCTCGCCGTCCTCGGCACACACCCGGGCGCCGTGCACCAGGCCCTGCTCCTGCGCCAGTGGAGCAAGGACATCGTCTTCCTCACGCACACGCTCGAACTCTCCCCACAGGAACGGGAACAACTGGAGGCGTTCGGCGTGAACATCATCGAAGGCAGGGCGATACGGCTCGTCGTCGACGACGACCGGCTGCGCGGTGTCGAGCTCGCCGACGGCCGTGTGATCCCCCGCACCGCGGCCTTCCTCTTTCCCCGCCCGGCCCCGCGCGACGACCTCATGACCCTGCTCGGCTGCGCCAAGGACGAGCACGGCTGGGTCGTGACGGACCGCACCGGCCGCACCAGCGTCCCCGGGGTGTGGGCGGCCGGCAACGTCGTCGATCCCCGCGCCCAGGTGATCGCCGCCGCCGGCATGGGCTCCACCGCCGCGTTCGCCATCAACGCCGACCTGCTCCACGAGGACGTGGAAGACGCCGTCGCACAGCACCGCGCCGCGATGGCCCTGCCCTGACCACCTACCAGGCCACGGGCGAGGGCTCTGCGCGCGCCCGCAGAGCCCTGTGCGGAGCCGGGGCGTCCAGACGGTCGACCAGGCCCACCCCTGGGCCCGGTCGGTGATCTCGGCGATCGGATCACCCCTGGTGCCGGTGTACGCGTTCACGTCGTCCCACCCGCGCTCGGCGGTTGCCTCAGAGAGGAGTCCCGCTCTCCGGCGCGGGCTGCTTCTGGACCAGCGGCGCGGTGGCGGCGAGGCGGAAGCACATCCTTCGAGCGAGGATGGAGGGGTGGGCTCGGCAAGCAGTATCACTTCTGCCCGGCCGTCTCGTCAGACCTGGTGGCGGGCCCACCGCCGTCGAACGAACGCACCGAACGCACCGTCGTCAAGGAAGACCATGAGCACTGTGAACCTCGGCAAGCAGCACCCCGCCACCTACAAGAGCCTGGGGGCGCTCAACGCGCAGGCCGACACCGCCGTGCGGGAGGCGGGGCTCGATCCACTGCTGGCCGAGCTGGTGAGGATCCGGGTCTCTCAGCTCAACGGCTGCGCCTTCTGCTTGCGCATGCACACCCGCGACGCTCTCGCCAAGGGCGAGAGCACCGACCGCCTCGCCGTCCTGGCCGCCTGGTGGGAGTCGCAGTACTTCACCGCCCAGGAACGCGCGGCCCTCGCCCTGGCCGAGCAGGTCACCGAACTGACCGTCCCGGAGCGGCGCACCTGGGACGACGGTTCCCTCACCGACGAGCAGGTCTCCGCGGTCAGCTGGCTCGCGATCGTGATGAACGCCTGGAATCGGGTCGCCATCACCAGCCACTATGCGGTCGCCCCCTGAAGAGGGCCTTGAGCGCTGTAACGGTTTTTGCCGTGATGGGTGGGTAGTTACTGGTGGTGTGTCCGTCGACCAGCGGTAGCCGAGCGCGGCCAGGCCGATGGACCAGACGACGGCGAGCCACCCGTTGTGGCCGATCTCGGTGCCGAGGAGCAGGTCGCGCAGGGTTTCGACGGCGGGCGTGAACGGCTGGCACTCGGCGATCGGCTGGAACCGGCCCGGCATCGCGTCGACGGGGACGAAGGCGCTGGAAGGGGAGCAGCATCATCGGCTGCTCCCGTCGCCCGCCCGTCCTTCCGGCGGCGCGGCCCCTCCACGTGCGGCGCAGTCAGCGGCGGCGCCTGGGTGATAATCCGATCTTTCTTCGGCTTGTGCGGGAGTGTCGCCTACGCACAGTAATGCTCCCTGTCCAGTCTGTCAGGGAATTCCCGGAACAGGAGACTCACGAGCACTGCACGAGAGAAGTCGATGTGATGAGAGCCGTCCTCGCGCGGTTGCGACAACGCTCCTGGACCACAGGCCTGGCCTGTGCCGTCCTCGCGGCCTCCGCGCCCGCGCTCGCCCTCCGGGACGGGCCCGTATCAGCGTCCTCTGGAGGAGCACCTGCGTGGACCTCGACCGGCAGCTCCTGTGGGCGCAGACCGGCGAGGACGTGGTGTTCGACCCCGTACCGGTACGCACGGGACGGGATTCGGAGGAGACCCGGCCCGGCTGGCACGAGATCTACTGGCGCAGCCGCGACCATGTCTCGACGATCTACGACGACGCCCCCATGCCGTACGCCCGGTTCTTCGACGAGGGCCAGGCGCTGCACGGCCGACTGGACGACCTCTACGACGGCGGGGGCTCGGCGGGATGTGTCAATCTGCGGCTCGGGGACGCCCAGAGGCTCTGGGATCTGCTGGATGTGGGCGACCAGGTCTACATCTGGGGCACCAAGCCCGGCACCGGCGGCTGAGGACGGAAACGGGGACGGCGGGGACGGGACGGCGGGAGATCGGGGGAAAGGGACGGGGGACGGGGCGGGGCCAGGGGCCCGATGTGCGGCGCGGGCGAGCGCGCCCCACTCGGGCCCTACTTCAGCGGCTTCCTGCCCGTGATGCCGAGGTGGACCAACAGCGCGAGGTTCGGCCTCAGTTCGGCCTGCTTCACGCCCCAGGTGGTGAATCCCTTCTGGTGCGAGGCCACCGCCGCCAGCATGGCGACGAGCGAACCGGCCATGGCCGCCGGGCTGACGTCCTTGTCGACCCGGCCCTTGGCCTGGAGTTCCTTCACCGCGTCCGTGAGGGAGTTGGTGACGGAGTTCAGGATCTTCATACGGATCTTGTAGAACCGCTTGTCGCCCTCCGCGGCCCCGAGGTCGACGACCCGCAGGATCGCGTCGTTACGGCGCCAGAAGTCGAGGAAACCCTCGACCAGTTCCTCCGAGGTCTGCCATGCGGCCTTGCCGACCCAGGCCCGGCCGGAGACCAGCTCGGTCAACCCCGCGCCCTCCTTCGCCATTTCCTCGGCGATTTCGAGGACGGCGCCCTCGACGTCGGGGAAATACTGGTAGAAGGTCGCGGGAGACGTGCCCGCTTTCCGGGCCACGTCGATGACTTTGACGTCCCGGTACGGCGAGGAGCTGAGCATCTCGCTGAGGCAGTCGAGCAGCTTCTGCCGCGTCGCCTGGCCGCGTCGTCCGGCCACGCGGCCGTCGACAGTGCGTACTTGTCCTGTCATGCCGTCAGCTTACCGAGGGGTGATCGGCGCGCTATTCGGCCGACTGCAAATGGGGTGCGCGCGGACCGGGGCCGTACCCCCGGTTCGGCCGTGCCGCCGCCCCCGATCGGGCAGAAGTTCGATTTTATCTGCTGCGATGTCTGTGATGCCCGGTTAACTTGGGTTACGCAGGTTTTGCAGACAGGGAGCCGCATTCATGGCCGTATTCCCCGAGGGCACCCCGTGCTGGGTGGACGCGGCACTGCCCGATGTCGAGGCGGGCAAGCGCTTCTACGGCGAGCTGCTGGGCTGGACGTTCCGGCAGGAGAACGGCGACCCCTATGTCGACGCCTTCAGCGACGGGAAGCTCGTCGCCGCGCTCGCGCCCAAGAGCGACGGCCGGATGCCCACGGTGTGGAACGTGTACTTCGCCACCCCCGACGCGGTGGCCCTCGCCCGGCGGATCACGGAGGAGGGCGGCCGGCTGATCGTCCCGCCGCGACGGGTCGGCACCCTCGGCGCGGTCGCGGTCGCCGCCGATCCGGGCGGCGCGGTCTTCGGGCTCTGGCAGGCGGGGGAGCGGGCGGGGTTCGAGAAGCAGGCGAAGCCGGGCTCGTTCGGCTGGACCGAGGTCTACACCTGGGACAAGGAGCGGGCGGACCCCTTCTACGAGAGGGTCTTCGGCTTCTCCGGCACGGATCTGGCGCCCGAGGGCGCGGCGGCCCCGGGTCCCGACCGGGGTCCGCAAGCCGGCGCGGGTCCGGTCACGGCTCCCGGCCCGGGCTCCGGTACGCATGCCGGCCCGGGTCCGGTCACGGATACCGGCTCCCGTGCCGCCACCGCCCCCGGCCCTGCCACCGCCCGCGCCCCCGGCTCCGGTACGGATACCGGCTCCGATACGGCTGCCGGCCCCGGCCCCGGCCCCGGCCCCGGCGCCGATGTGCGGATCTGGTCGCCGCGGGGCGCCGAGCCCGGTGAGGACACGGCCGTCGGCGGCCGGTGCGTGCTCACCGAGCCCGCCTTCCCCAAGGAGCTGCCCGACCACTTCCTCGTCTACTTCTGCGTCGAGGACTGCGACGCCACGGTCGCCGCCGCCGTCCGCCTCGGCGGTCGTGTCCAGGCCCGGCCGTTCGACATTCCCCACGGCCGTATCGCGGTCCTCACGGACGATCAGGGGGCGGCCTTTGCCGTACTGGGGCAGCCCGCGGCCGGGGCGGGTACGCGGACGAGGGCGGCGGACGAGGCCGCGGACGCGGACGATACCGAGCGCGGGACGCGATCCGTGCCCGAATCCGGGTGAGACACCCCGATCCGCCCCCGGGTTCGCCACCGTCGCCTCCGGCAGGAAGAATCGGGGTGCGCAACCGCTGAGGGGCTCGGTGGTGAGACGCTGCACGGGGCTGTGGATGACGGGCCCATTTGGTTCTGGGCCCGTACGGGGAGGTGGCAGGCAGGTATGGAGCAGCTGACGCAGCACGATCCGAGACGGATCGGCCCTTTCGAGGTGCTGGCCAGGCTCGGTGCCGGTGGCATGGGGCTGGTCTATCTGGCCCGGTCGGCGTCCGGCCGCCGGGTGGCGATCAAGACCGTGCGTACCGAACTCGCCGAGGACCAGCTGTTCCGTGTCCGCTTCACCCGCGAGGTGGAGGCCGCCCGTGCCGTCAGCGGCTTCTACACGGCCGCCGTGGTGGACGCCGACCCCCGGGCCGCGGTGCCCTGGCTGGCGACCGCGTATGTGCCGGCCCCCTCGCTGGAGGAGATAGTGAACGAGTGCGGGCCGCTGCCCGCGCAGGCCGTGCGCTGGCTCGCGGCGGGCATCGCCGAGGCGCTCCAGTCCATCCACGGCGCGGGTCTGGTGCACCGCGACCTCAAACCGTCGAACGTCCTCGTCGTCGAGGACGGCCCCCGGGTCATCGACTTCGGTATCGCGTCCGGTGTCTCCAACACCCGGCTGACCATGACGAACGTCGCCGTCGGCACCCCCGCGTACATGTCGCCGGAGCAGGCGCGGGACTCTCGGAGCGTGACCGGCGCGAGTGATGTGTTCTCGCTCGGCTCCACGCTCGTCTTCGCGGCGACCGGCCACGCGCCCTTTCACGGGGCGAACCCCGTCGAGACCGTGTTCATGCTGCTGCGGGAGGGCCCCGACCTGGAGGGCCTGCCGGCCGAGCTGCGCCCGCTGATCGAGTCCTGCATGGGCATGGACGCCGCCCGGCGGCCCACGCCCGAGGACCTCCAGGCCCAGCTCGCACCGCATCTGTTCTCCTCCGGCGGCGACGACAGCGGTACGGCGTCCGCGTGGCTGCCGGTCCGGGCCACGGCGATGATCGAGGCGCGCCGGGGCGGCGGGCGCACGGCAGCGCCCCCGCCCGTCCCGCAGCCGCCCCCCGGCCCTCCTCCCGGTCCCGGTCCCGGCCCGGGTCCCGGTCCCGGCCCGGTCCCGCCGCAGCCCTCGCAGGCCCCGACCCGCCGCAACCCGGACTGGGCGCGGCGCGGCGGCGGCGATCCGCGCACCGAGCCCGCGCCCGTCGCGCCCGTCGCCGGTCCGGCCGCCGCCGGTCCCGTACTGCTGCCCGGTGTGAAGGCCCCCATCGGCCCCGGCCCCCGGGTCGCCGACTCGCGCGCCGCCCTCGCCGACGCGCCGCCCGCGACCGGCTGGGTCCGCCCCCCGGCAGCGCTGAACGGCTCGCCCGCACCGGCCCCCGCCGTCCCCGTACAGCAGCCGGTCCCCCCTCCCGTACCGTCCGCGGACGGGCCCTCGCGCTGGCGTCCCTGGCGTTTCCGGATGTCGAACGACGTCTGGGGAACCCCCGTCGTCGCCGGTGATCTGCTGTACGTCACCTCGTTCGAGGTCCACGCCCTGGATGTGGCCACCGGCCGCCGCCAGTTCAAGACGCGCGATGTGGCCTGGGCGATGGCGGTCGACGGCGGCCGTATCCACGCCTCCGACGGCCCCACGCTCTACGCGCTCGACGCGACAGGCGGCCAGGAGCGCTGGCGTCTGACGACCGACGCCTGGGTCTACTCCCTCAAGGCCGACCGCGGCACGGTCCTCACGGGGACGCGCGGCGGCGGCGTCCAGGCGTGGGAGGCGTCCAACGGCGAGAAGCTGTGGGAGATCACCGGCGCGCAGACGGACTTCGAGACCCCGGAGGCCGGTCCCGTGCTCTTCGGCGACACGGTGTACGTGTGGCGGGACGCCCGGCTGCGCGCGCTGGAGGCCCGTACGGGGGCCGAGCGCTGGTCGTACCCCATCGGTGACGCGGCCTCCTGCGGCAATGTCCCGGTCCGCGTGCAGCCCGCGCCCGACGGCTTCGTCTATGTCTCCGCGGGCACCCGCGTCCTCGCCATCGACGTCTCCAACGGGCTCGTCCGCTGGCACTTCGAGGCCCCCGCGGTGTTCCTCTCCCCGCCCGCGTACGCCCCCGGGCCCGCGGTCACCGGCGGCGGTGTCTACCTGGCCGACTACCTGGGCACGGTGTACGCCCTCGACGCCGTCACCGGCAAGGACCGCTGGCGCATCGCCACCGAGTCCCGCCAGTCCATCGAGCCGGTCCTCGTCACCGGCGGCAACGTCCATGTCGGCAGCGGCAGCGCCCTCTACACCCTCGACGCCGTCACCGGCACTCCCCTGTGGCGCTTCGCCGCGGGCGGTGAGGTCATCGGCGCTCCCGTCGTCGCCGACGGGCGGGTCCACTTCGGCTCCGCCGACCATGTCCTCTACACCCTCGACGCCTCCGGCGGACAACTCCGCTGGAAGCTCGCCACCGGCGGTGAGATCACGGGCTCCCCGGTGGCGGAGGGCGGCGTCGTCTACGCCTGCAGCAAGGACCGCTGCGTCTACGCCCTGGACGCGGTCAAGGGCACGGCCACGGGCCGCGGACGCTGACGGCGGCCTCCCGCTCGCGTCGCGGGGCCCCCGGGCGTACCGTCGTGGCGACGGCCGCCGTCCCACTCGCCGCCCTTCCGTGGCCGGGGCGACGGTCGTCTCCTCGGCCTCATTCGCGCCCGTCGGCCGGTTAAACCACCGCCCCCACCAAGGCTTGGTAAAGCCTTGGCGAACCTGTCACCGTCCGCTGCTAGGGTGGCGCGCACTCGCCAGGGGAGGCGAGTCCAACACGCCACTTTCAACGGGGGGTTGAAAAGTGAAAATGCGTCATGCCCGCGCCGTCGCCGTCTTCGGCATCGTACTGATCACGCTGACCGGAGCCCGCGGCTCGGGCGGCGGAGGCTGCAAGAGTGACAGCGACAGCAGCAGCAGTAGTAGCAGCAGTAGCAGCGGAGGCAGCTCCCCCGGGGGCTCGATCGGCGGCTCCAGGAGCCACAACGCGGCGAACGACGTCACGATCGTCAGCTGTGGTCTGGACGCGACCGGCAAGAACCTGACCGCACGGGTCACCGTGAACAACCCCGACGCCGAGGCGTACAACTACGTCGTGAACATGGAGTTCAAGGGCGACCTCGCGGACATCGATGTCACGAGCGCCTTCGCGACGCTGACCACGAAGGTGGAGGCGAACGCCTCGGCCTCCGCGGAGGGCTCGACCGCGTACACGGGGACGAAGGACGGCTCGGAGTACAAGAAGTGCGAGGTGACCAGCGCGACCCGTACCAAGGTGTGATCCCGCCGGCGCCCGGTCCGGCGGCTTTCCGGCCGCCTGGTCCGAGCCGCCCGGTCCCGGCGGCCCGAGCACCGGGCCCGGTCTCTTCGGCCGGTCCCGCGCCCGGTCGCCGCGGTGCTTCCGACGGCCCCGTCCGGCCCGGTCCGGCGGGGCCGTCCGCGTCGTCGGTGTCGAGCACCTGCAGTCTGTTCGAGGCCGTCCGCCGTTTCCGATGACTTCCGGCCGCCGTGGCGGTCCGCCTTCTCACCCGTACACGCGAGAAGGTGAAGCTGTGACCAGCCTGGGCGACATCCTGAAAACACACGTCGACGACGGAACGGTACCGGGCGCGGTGGGCCTGGTGGCCCACGGCGGCCGGACGGAGGCGGTGGCCGTGGGCTTCGCCGACACCGAGGGGACCACGCCCCTGGCCAGGGACTCCGTCTTCCGGATCGCCTCGCTGACCAAACCCGTCGTCGCCGCCGCGCTGATGATGCTCGTCGACGAGGGCCGTATCGCCCTGGGCGACCCGGTCGGCACCTGGCTTCCGGAACTGGCGTCACCGAGTGTCGTCCGGACGCCGGACGCCCCGGTCGACGACGTGGTGCCGGCCACCCGGCCGATCACCGTCATCGATCTGCTGACCTCCCGCACGGGATACGGCTTCCCGCCCGACTTCTCCTTCCCCGCGGTCGCGCCGCTGTTCAGCGAGGGACTCCAGGCCCCGACTCAGCCGCAGGTGCCGCCCGCTCCGGACGAGTGGCTGGCCCGCCTGTCCCGGATCCCCCTGCTCCACCAACCGGGTGAAGCCTGGCTCTACCACACCAGCTCCGACCTCCAGGGCGCCCTGATCGCCAGGGTGTCCGGCCGTCCGCTGCCCGAGTTCCTGGCGGAGCGGCTGTTCGAGCCCCTGGGCATGACGGACACCGGATTCCACGTCCCGGCCGCCCGCCTGGACCGGTTCACCGGTCTGTACCGGCACGGCCCCGACGGCGGCCTCGAACTCGCCGACGCCCCCGACGGCCAGTGGAGCCGTCCCCCGGCCTTCCCCTCCGGCGGAGGCGGCCTGGTGTCGACCGCCGACGACTGGCACGCCTTCGCCCGCCTGCTCCTCGCCGACGGCACCGCCCCCGACGGCCGCCGCCTGCTGTCCCCCACCGCGATCCGCCGGATGACCACCAACCATCTGCCCCGTCCCGAACGCGAGACCAACCGCGTCTTCCTGGAGGGCCAGGGCTGGGGCTTCGGCGGCTCCGTCGACGTCACCCCCACCGACCCCTGGAACGTCCCCGGCCGCTACGGCTGGACCGGCGGCACCGGTACGACGGCGCATATCGTCCCGTCCACCGGCGTGTGCACCCTCCTGCTCACCCAGGTCGAGATGTCGTCGGCGGCCCCACCCGCGCTGATGCGCGCCTTCTGGGCCCACGCCACCCGCCCGTGACGCTCGTCCCCCGGCACACGACCCGAGCGGCGCGTCCCCGGCCGGACGCGCTCATCCCGCCCGTGCCCGCAGTTCGCCCTTGAGGACCTTTCCGCTCGCGTTCCGCGGGAGTTCGGTGAGGAACTCGACCTCGCGCGGCACCTTGTAGTTCGCCATCTCGCGGCGGGACCACGCGATCAGGTCGTCCGCGGTGAGGGTCGAGCCGCGGTGGCGTACGGCGTAGGCGCGGCCGACCTCGCCGAGGCGGGGGTCGGGGACGCCGATGACGGCGATGTCGGCGATGTCGGGGTGGAGGCCGAGGAGCTGCTCGATCTCGGCGGGGTAGGCGTTGAAGCCGCCGACGATGAACATGTCCTTGATGCGGTCGGTGATCCGGAGGTTGCCGGACGCGTCGAGGACGCCGATGTCGCCGGTGTGGAGCCAGCCGTCGGAGTCGATGACGGCGGCGGTTTCGTCCGGGTCCTCGAAGTAGCCCTGCATGACGTGGTGTCCGCGCACCAGGACCTCGCCCGGTCGGCCCGGTTCGGCCAGGACCCGTATCTCCGTGCCGGGGATCGCGCGGCCGGAGGTGGAGGCGATGGTCTCGGGGGAGTCGCCGCGGCGGCACATGGTGACGATGCCGCTGGCCTCGGAGAGGCCGTAGGCGGTGAGGACGGTGTCGATACGGAGCTCGGTCCGCAGGCGTTCGACGAGCTGGAGGGGGACGACGGCCGCGCCCGTGACGACCAGGCGCAGCGCGGACAGATCGTGGGAGCCGCGCGAGGGGTGGTCGAGGAGCGACTGGTGGAGGGTGGGCGGGCCGGGGAGGACGGAGATGCGCTCGGAGGCGATGTTGGCGAGCACGGTGTCCACGTTGAAGACGGGCTGCGGCACCATGGTCGCGCCCCGCGTCAGACAGGCGATGATCCCCGCCTTGTAGCCGAAGGTGTGGAAGAAGGGGTTCACGATCAGATAGCGGTCGCCTTCCCGCAGGCCCGCCAGCTCGCTCCACACGTCGTAGCAGCGCAGTGTCTGGGCATGGGTGATGACCGCGCCCTTGGGGCTGCCGGTGGTGCCGGAGGTGAAGATGATGTCGGAGGGGGCCGAGGATTCCACCGAGTCGGCGCGGGTGCGGACCTGCTCGGCGCTGACGGAGTCCCCACCCGCGAGGAAGTCCTTCCAGGTGCGGTAGTCCTCGGGCGCGCTGTCGGCGAGCACCACGACCTGCTCCAGGTCCGGAAGATCGGCCCCGGCGCGCCGCAGGGAGGCGACGTAGGAGGTCCCGAGGAAGGTCCCGGTGACGAAGAGGAGCCTGGCCCGGCTGCGCCGCAGGACATAGGCCGCCTCCGTGCCCTTGAAGCGGGTGTTCAGCGGCACCAGCACCGCGCCGGCCGTCACCGCGCCCAGCGCGGAGACGATCCAGTCGAGGGTGTTGGGGGCCCAGACGGCGACCCGGTCGCCCTTCTCCACCCCGGCGGCGATACAGGCCGCCGCCGCCCGTTCGACGCGCTGTCCGAGTTCGGCGTACGAGACGCGGGTGCGGCCGTCGACGACCGCCTCCCGCTCCCCGTAGGACGAAGCCGCGTCGCGTACCAGCTCCGGGATGGTGCCCCACTCCAGGTCGCCGCGCATAGAAAGCCCTCCCGTCGCACTAGCTGACTACTCGTCAGATTAGCTGTAGCCTGACGCGCTGTCAGCAGTCGGGATCGAACGGCGGAGGTACCCGTGGCCGGTCTCAAGGACGCGACGGCGATAGCCGGCATAGGCCAGAGCGCCTTCGCGAAGCAACTACCCGAGTCGGAGAAGACGCTGGCCTGCCGTGCCATCGTCGCCGCGCTCGACGACGCGGGGATCGCCGCGTCGGAGGTGGACGCGTTCGCCTCCTACACGATGGAGGAGACGGACGAGGTCGAGATCGCCAAGTCGATCGGCGCGGGCGACGTCACCTTCTTCTCCAAGGTCGGCTACGGCGGCGGCGGCTCGTGCGCCACCCTCGCCCATCTGGCCGGCGCCATCGCGACCGGCCAGGCGAGCGTGGGCGTCGCCTGGCGCTCCCGCAAACGCGGCAGCGGCCCGCGCCCCTGGAAGAACACCGCCGCCCAGCTCCCCACCCCCGCCCAGTGGACCCGCCCCTTCGGACTGTTGCGGCCGTCCGACGAGATCGGGATGCTCGCCCGCCGCTATATGCACGAGTACGGGGCCACCCGCGACCACCTCTTCAATGTGGCCCTCGCCTGCCGCAACCGGGCCAACCAGAACCCCGCGGCCATGATGTACGAACGCCCCCTGACCCGCGAGATGTACATGACCTCGCGCTGGATCAGCGAGCCGCTCTGCCTCTTCGACAACTGCCTGGAGACGGACGGCGCGCTCGCCTGCGTCATCGTCTCCGCCGAGCGCGCCCGCGACCTCCGGCACCGGCCCGTCTACATCCACTCGGTCGCCCAGGGCCTGCCCGCCCAGCACCACGGCATGGTCAACTACTGGAACGACGACCCCCTCACCGGCCCGGCCTGGACCGCGGCCCGCCACCTGTGGAAGACCGCCGAATTCGGCCCCGAGGACGTCGACGTCGCCCAGATCTACGACGCGTTCACCCCCCTGATCCCGCTCTCCCTGGAGGGCTACGGATTCTGCGGACGCGGCGAGGGCGCCGCCTTCACCGAGGGCGGTGCCCTGGAGATCGGCGGCAGACTGCCGATCAACACCGGCGGCGGCGGCCTGAGCGAGGCGTACGTCCACGGCTTCAACCTCATCAACGAGGGCGTGAAGCAACTGCGCGGCACCTCCACCGCCCAGGTCCCGGGAGCCGCGACCTGCCTGGTCACGGCCGGCGAGGGCGTACCCACATCGGCCGTACTGCTGAGGAGCTGAGCCATGTCCCTGCTGCGACCCGAACCCGACGACGACGGCGCCCCCTTCTGGGAGTACGCCGCCCTGGGCGAACTCCGCGTCCAGACCTGCACAGCCTGCGGCGAACCGCGCTTCCCGCCCCGCCCCTGCTGCCCCCACTGCCAGTCCTTCGACAGCGAGTGGCGCCGGATGAGCGGCCGGGGCCGCATCTGGTCCTATGTCGTCCCGCATCCGCCGCTGCTGCCCGCGTACGCCGAGATGGCGCCCTACAACGCGGTCGTCGTCGAACTCCTCGACGCCCCCCGGATCCGGCTCGTCGGCAATGTCGTCGCCGCCCCCGAAGCCCCCCTGAACTCGGTGGATCCCGCGCGGCTGCGCATCGGCGCGGGCGTCAGGGTCGCCTTCTCGCCCCCCTCGGACGACGGCGTCCGCCTTCCGCGATGGCTGCTGGAGCGCTCATGAGCATCCGCGTGGACACCGACGGGACCGAGGAGACGGGCGTCGCCGTCGTCGTCATCGACCGGCCCCGGAAGCACAACGCGATCGACCTGGAGACGGCCCGGGAGCTGTCCGCCGCCTGGCGCTCCTTCCGCTACGACGACACCGTGCGCGCGATCGTGGTCACCGGCGCGGGCACCGAGGCGTTCAGCACCGGCATCGACCGCTCGGCCGCCGTTCCCCAGCCGACCTCCCCGTACTCCATCGACGACCCGCTCATCGCGATCGGGCCCAAGGCGAACGACCTCTGGAAGCCCGTCGTCGCGGCGGTGGAGGGGATGGCCTGCGGTGGAGCGTTCTATCTGATCGGCGAGAGCGAGTTCGTGGTCGCCTCCCGCGAGGCCACCTTCTTCGACCCGCACACCACGTACGGGATGGTCAGCGCGTACGAGTCCGTCCTGCTCGCGCAGCGCATGCCGTACGGGGAGGTCGCACGGCTGGCCCTGATGGGCACGGCGGAACGCCTCTCCGCGGCCCGCGCCCATCAGACGGGCCTGGTCTCCGAGCTGACCGAGCCCGGGGAGGCGCTCCCCGCGGCGATCCGGGCGGCGGCCGTCATGGCGTCCTACCCCACGGGCGCGGTCCAGGGCACGGTCCGGGCGCTGTGGGCGGCCCGCGAACCCGCCCGCAGCCAGGCCCTCGCCCTCGCCCCGCACCTGATCAGGCTGGGAAACCTGGACCCTCAGGAGCAGGGCCGGCTGTTCGGCTCCCGGAAGAACTCCGGGGGCTACCGGCTGCGGTGACCCGGCGGGACCTCTGCGGCGGACCGGGCGGGTCTCTTGCGCGGACCGGGGGTCCTCTGTGCTGACGGGGCGGGTCTCTTGCGCTGACCGGGGGTCCTCTGTGCTGACGGGGCGGGTCTCTTGCGCTGACCGGGGGTCCTCTGTGCTGACGGGGCGGGTACCGCCTGCGGTGACCCGGCGGGACCTCTGCGGCGGACCGGGCGGGTCCCCTGCGCTGACCGGGCGGGGGCGGAACCCGTCCCTCCCCGCGCTCCCGCCCGCCACCCGGCCGGGGGCCTCGTCCGGGACATGTCCCGGACGGGGATTCCCTGGTCCGGACCGGGCGGCCGGACCCAGGCTGGTGCCGCGTCGGCGAACGACGTGCCACCACACCAGGGGAGCATCCATGTCCCGACCGGTCAGGAAACAGGCGACCAGGGCCGCGCTCGCGGTGCTGCTGGTCGCGGGAGCGATCGCGGGAGTCCCCGCGACGGCCGCGGCGAGTACGGGAGCGGCCACGGGTCCCTTGGCGGCGGCCGCTTGTCCCACGGCCGCGCCGCCCGCCAACCTCAACCCGTGGAGAGAGACGGACTACGCGCTGCGGACCGCGCCCGTGCGGATGGGACCGTACGGCGAATGCCGGTCCGTGGGTTCCTACTCGGCCGGCCAGGCCGTGACGGTCAACTGCTACACCACCAACTCCCACGGCAACACCTGGTCCTACATCCGCGGATACGGCTGGATATGGGACGACCACCTCCGCTACCGGGGGGCCAACAACCGCTGCATCTTCTGAGCGGTTTCACCGGCTCCCCTCGGCCCTCTCTCCCGGGACGATGCCTCCGAGGCGCTGAGGGGTGCCGACGGCCGGTCGTGCGCGACCCCGCGTACCCGGCGGTCCGCGCGCGTTCTGCCCGGCGGCACCGCCGCGCCTCTTCGGCAACGGCCGTCCTCACGGCCCGACGTGTTCGTCCGGGCCTGGCCCCGGGGACAGCAGCGGTGCGCACTCCGGGCACACGTACTGGGGTGTTCGGCCCGTCCGTCGTGCCCGCCGGGGTCACGGATCCCGACAGCAGCACCGCGCCGCCGGACAGGACGTGAGGTCCGTGTCCGGCGGCGGGCCGGGGGAGCGGGACTGACGTTGTGTCAGAGCAGCTCGGGGCGGGTCCTAGACGGTGCTGGACCGGGAGGCGTCCGCTGCGGCGGGTGCCGGGGCCGGGTTGGTGCGGAGGGTGAGCCAGGCGAGGAGCGCACCGGCCGCGGCGATGGCCGCGGCGCCCACGAAGGCGGCCGAGAAGCCGTCGGTCAGGGCGACGGGTTTACCGAGTTCCTTCGCCCCGTAGGCGGAGGCGACGGCGGTCATCGCGGCCAGCCCGAGGGCCGAGCCCACCTGGTAGCTGGTGTTGACGATGCCGGAGGCGAGGCCGCCTTCCTCGGGGCGCGCGCTGGACAGCGCGGTGCCGAGGGAGGGGATGAACGCCAGCGACATACCGGCGGCCGCGAGCAGCGACGCGGGCAGGACGTCGACCCAGAAGTTGCCGTCCGGGCGGGCGAAGGACAGCCAGACCATTCCGGCCGCGAGGGCGAACAGGCCCGTCACGATCAGGGGCTTGGGACCGAAGCGGCCGATCATCCGGGGCGCGAGCACGATCATCATGATCATGATGGCGACCGTCATGGGCAGCAGCGCGGATCCGGAGGCGAACGCCCCCAGGCCCAGGACCTGCTGGAGGTAGAGGTTGAGGAAGAACCACATGGGGATCCAGGCGCCGGCCATGAGGAGTTGGGCGATGTTGGCGCCCGCGAGGTTGGGGGCGCGCCAGATGGCGAGCCGCATCAGCGGTTCGCGGCGCTTGGCCTGGATCGCGATGAACGCGCCGATCAGTACGGCGCCCGCGGCCAGTACGAGCCAGGTCTCGGCCGAGGCCCAGCCGGTCTCCGGGGCACGGACGATGGCGTAGACGGCGATGGCGAGACCCGCGGTGACGGTGACGGCGCCCGCGAGGTCGATCGAGCCGCGGCGCGCGGGGGCGGACGGCATGGCGCGCGGGGTCATGGCCAGGACGATGGCGGCGATGGGGAGGTTGATGTAGAACACCCAGGGCCAGCTCGCGAACTCGGTGATCACCCCGCCGAGGAAGACGCCGGCCGTACCGCCCGCCGGGGCCGCGGCGCCGTACAGGGCCAGTGCCTTCGTCAGCTCCTTCGGGTTGCCGCCGAAGAGCATCATCAGCAGCGTCAGGGCTGACGGCGCGATCAGCGCCGCGCCGACGCCCTGGAGTGCGCGGCCGGTCAGTTCGACCCAGACCTCGCCCGCCAGACCGGCGGCGAGGGAGCCGCCGGCGAGGACGATCCAGCCGGCGGTGAAGAGCCGCTTGGCGCCGAAGAGATCGGAGAGGCGTCCGCCGAGGAGCAGGAGTCCGCCGAAGGCGACGACGTAGGCGTTGAAGACCCAGGACAGGTTCTCCTGCGAGAAGCCGAGGTCACTCTGCATCTTGGGGAGCGCGACGCCGATGATCGAGGTGTCCATGATCACCATGAACTGGGCGAGGGCGATCAGGCCGAGCGCCGTCCAGCGGCGCGGATCGGCTGGAGCGGTGGGTGATGACATGACGTTCTCCTATAGGGGAGGGGGTATGCCCGGTTCGAAGGGGAACCGTATACCCCCCTGGGGTATTCCTGTCCGGCAGGGAAACGCGTCAGAGGTGAAGAGGGCGGGGCAGTCGCGGACGCGTTTCATTCCCTGAGCAGGGGGTGTGGCCTTGTCTTCTGCGGCCCGTACGCATGGCGGACCCGGGGTCGGGCGGAGAGGGGTCGGGCGGGGAGGGGTCGGGAGCGCGGGAGCCGGGCGATCGTCCGGTGGCGTCCCGCCGCCCTTCCCCGTGACCTGGCTGCCGCCGCGTCCTACGGCTCGGAGTGTGCGGCGGTTGTGGAGTGCGGCGGGCGTGATGGCGGTGTACGTGGCCTGACCTTGGCCGCCGTGCTCCGCTCGACCGCGTCCGCCCTGTCGGTGAGTGCCTCTGGAGTCCTCCGCAGTTCGATGGCAGATACCCCAAGGGGGTATTGACTTGCGGGATCTATGTATACCTCCCCCGGGTATGCTCTCGCAAGAGTGGAACCCGAATTGACTACATACCCAGGGTGGGTATGTAGAGGTGGGCAGCCGCCGCTGCGGAGTACCCCTGCGAGGAGCCGCGCCGGACACGGAACTCCAGCTCCCCGCCGCCGCGACCGCCGTCAGATTCCCGCTGAGCCGCGCGGGGCGCCGCCGTGCAGCAGGCCCCGCCTCACTCGGCGGGCGGGTTCGGCGTGCCGGAGGCGGGACCGGGCGGCGGCGCGCTGGCGGATGACGTCTCCGGGTGTTCGCCCCCCGCCAGGATGGCGGTCATGCTCCGGAAGGCGGCGCGGTAGGCGCGGGGGCTGGAGCCCGTCAGGTTGTGGAAGTGGTGGCGGAGGTTGGCCGGGGTGCCGAACCCGGCCTGGACGGCGATCTGTTCCACGGGCAGGTCGCTGTACTCCAGGAGCTGCTGCGCCTCGTGGAGACGGATGCGGAGCAGGTACTGGAGCGGGGGCAGACCCGTCTGGGCGCGGAAGCGGCGGCCGAGGCTGCTGACGCTGAGGCGTGCGTGGGCCGCCAGGTCGGCGAGGGTGAGCGGGCGGTGGGCGTTGGCCTCCAGCCATCGCAGCGTGGGTGTGATGTCGGTCTTCTCGGCCAGCTCGCGTTCCACTTCCCGCCGGTCCGCGGCCACCGTGTCGTACAGGGGCATGATGATCCGCCGCGCGGTCTGCGCGGCGGTCGCGGCTCCGTGGTCACGCTCGACGAGTTCGACACAGAGATCCAGCCCGCCGAAGACGCCCGCAGCGGTGTGGAACGGGCCGTCCTCGACCGTCGGAGTCCCCGCCGGAACGACCCGTACCCGGGGATACCGCTCCGCGAGTTCCCCGAGCTGGAGCCAGGACGTGGTGGCCCGGCGGCCGTCGAGCAGTCCGGTCGCGGCCAGGGTGAAGACGCCCGTACCGATCGCCGCCATCCGGCAGCCCCGGGCCGCGCTGCGGCGGAGTGCGTCGGCGATTTCCGGTGCGGGCGGCTCCCGGAAGGCGCTGTGCCCGGTGACGAGCACCGTGTCGCTGTCCTCCAGGGCCTCCAGACCCCACGGCGTGACCAGGCCGAGTGCGGGCCCGCCCGTGGTCACGGACCCGGTCGCCGAGCAGATCCGCACCTCGTAGTCGGCCGTGCCAGCGGCATCCCCCGCCGAGGCGAACACCAGTCCGGGCAGGGTCAGCTGGTGTGCCGGGACGCCGTCCGCGACGAGGACCGTGATCACGGGCATGAGCAGAATTTAGCGCAGGGAGACAGGACGCCGCTTTTTTGAGGGTGAAGTCCGCTTGCAGGATGGAGGCTGAGCGCCGGAAGCGAGGGGACGCCCGGGGCTCGCCTCCATTCACCTCGGACGGACGGGACAGCTCTGTGCTTCATTTCAGGACAAACCCATCAAAAAGTTCTGACGGCGTCAGCCCCGGGCGTCGTTCGGGCCGGTCAGCGGCCATCGCTCTGGCCGCGATCCTCGGCACGGCCGCTCCCGTCCTCGGCTCGGCCGCTCCCGCCGTCGCGGCGGGCCCGCAGCCCGCCGTGGCCGCCCAGCCCGCCGCCGTGGCCGCGACCGGGTCGGACCGGGCCGTGGCCACGGCTGGGTCCGACCGGGCAGTGGTCGCCGGGATCGAACGCCTCGCACATCCCCTGCGGACCGCCGAACCGGGCGGCCGGAGCGGCGACCTGGCGGCCTTCTCCCGGATCGTCGGGGACGCGAAGATCGTCGGCGTCGGCGAGGCGACCCACGGTTCCAAGGAGCTGTTCCGGCTCAAACACCGGCTGTTCGAGCATCTGGTGAAGAAGAAGGGGTTCTCCACGTTCTCGCTGGAAGTGCACTGGTCGGCCGGTGCGCGGCTCGACGCGTACGTACGCACGGGCGAGGGCGATCTGCGTCAGATCATGCGCGAGGAGTTCCAGTACACCTTCGAGGACTGGAACAACGAGGAGTTCCTGAGCCTCTTCACCTGGATGCGCGAGCACAATCGCACCGCCGGTCCCGCGCGGCAGGTCCGCGTGATGGGCAACGACATCGGCGATGTGGGCCGGGCCCAGTATCAGCGCATCCTGACCTGGGCCGCCGAACACCAGCCCGGCCTGCTGCCCGAACTGCGACAGCGGTACGCCGGACTCCTCGCCCTGCCCGACAGTATGGGCGAGCGGATGAAGCTGCTGGCCACGATGGAACTGGAGCGGCGCAAGGCTTACGACCGGGACGCGCGGGCCGCCTACCGTCTGCTGGAGCAGGCGGGGACCAAGGAGCCGTGGGTGCTTCAGGAAGCGCGGGTCGTCCAGCAGATGACCACGCTCTTCGCGTTCGACATGCTCAACGACCCCGCCCAGCACGCCGAGTCCAACCGCCACCGCGACCGCGCGATGGCGGAGAACACCGTGTGGTGGCAGCGCCACACCGGCGGCAGGGTCCTCGTCTCCGCCCACAACGCGCACCTCGGCTACGAGTCACCGTTCACGGAGACCCACCCGGTGGTGCAGGGCGCCTTCCTGAGGGAGCTGGCCGGGCCCGACTACCTGGCGGTCGGCACCACCATCCACAGTGGTGAGTACCGGGCGATGAACAGCGAGACCAACGAGTACGGGGTGTTCTCCACCGGCCTCGCGGCCCCCGGCAGCAACGAGCACACCCTCGACAAGGTCCGCCACCGCGACTACTACGTGGATCTGCGCCGCGCGGGCCGTGACCCGGCGGTGAGCGGCTGGCTGGACGGCTCCCGGCCCACCTTCGTCGTTCCGGGGGCGTATCCCAACGAGCCGCTTCCGGTCTCGCTCGGACGCGCTTTTGACGTGATCGTGCATCTGCACCACGTCCGTGCGTCGGTGCCGGTGCAGTAGGCACGGAGCGGGGACGCACAGAAGCGCACGACGAGGCGAGGCGAGGCGGGGCACGGACCGTCCCCGCGCCCCGGCCCGCCCCGTGTCGGCTCCGTACCCGGCCCGCGACCGGGCCGGGGCGACCGCCTCGCGATGGACGTCCGCTCCGGCGCACAGCACAGGAACGGCCGCGGCGGCTCCCCTCCGTCGCCGCCGCGACCGTTCCCGATGGTGCCTGTGCCGGCCCTACGGCTTCACCGCACCGCCGCCCTGGGGCGCCGGAGGCGCGGGTGTGTGGCGGTCGGTGCTGGTGATGTCCCCGGCCTGCGGTGCCGGGGGCGCCGGCGTGTGGCGGTCGGTCGAGGTGATGTCCCCGGCCTGGGGCGCGGGGGGTGCCGGTGTGTGCCGGTCCGTGCTCGTGACATCCCCGGCCTGGGGTGCCGGGGGCGCGGGTGTGTGGCGGTCGGTGGAGGTGATGTCCCCGGCCTGAGGGGCGGGCGGCGCGGGTGTGTGCCGGTCCGTGCTGGTGATGTCGCCGGCCTGGGGTACGGGCGGTGCCGGTGTGTGCCGGTCCTGGGGGACGATGCCGCTGTCCACCGGAGGCGACGGCGTGTGCCGGTCCAGGGTGGTGATGTCGTCGGTCGGCGGCACGGGCGTCTGGCGGTTACCGGTCACGATGAAGTCTTCCGAGTTCTTGTCGCTCATGTCTGCCCCCAGTTGGCACGTGGGTCGTTCACTACCTGAACAGAGGCGGCCTTCCGGCCGGAGACTCCCCCGAGGGTCGCCGGACGGAAGGCCGAGAGGGCCTTCCCTCGCCCCCCGGTGAGGGGAAGGCCCAGTGGTGATCCGTCTGCCCCCCGACGCAACGGATCGACTGCACAGAAGCATCCATGACCGTCATAAACGTTCGATGAACGTCCTGGAAGAAAGCTGTCACAAGCCACCTGAGCTGCGTAAATCGGGCGGCCGGACATCGGAGACGGCGACGGGACCCCCGTTCTCCGCCCGGACGCACCCGCGCCCCGCACCCGTCCCCCGCACCCGTCCGGGCCGCGCCCGATCCACGCCCGGCCCGGACACCCGGCGCCCGGCCCGCACGCCCAGGGGCCCGCACTCCGACAGCCCGGGCGCCCCTGCTCTCCGACGGCCCGAGCCCCCTGAACCCCCCGCCGCCCGCTACGCGGTGCTGAGCGGTGACGACAGCAGCCGGCGGGCCTCTTCCGCCTCCGGAGCGCCCGACGCCTCGTGCAGGGACAGCGCCTCGCGCCAGCAGGCGCGGGCCCGGTCCGGCTGGCCGAGGGGGGACAGCGCGCGGCCCAGGGTGATCAGGACGTTCCCGCGGATGCGGTCACCGCCTATGAAGCCGATGGCGAGCGCCTGTTCGGCGTGCTGGGCCGCCTGCGGGGCGCGCCGCGCCGCCAAGTGGGCCTGGGCGATCCGGAAGTGGGTCGTCCCCTCCCACAGCCGCTGCCGGTTCGCCTCGAACAGCTCCAGCGCCGCGAGCAGCTGCTCCAGCGCGTCGGTGTGCCGGCCCGCCTGCGTGAGCGCGATCCCGAGCGCGTAACGCCCGTTCGCCAGCCGCAGGGTGTGACCGATGCACTCGTAGAGCTGGACTCCTTGCTCCGCCATGGTGATGGCCTCGGAGATCCGGCCCATGGAGATGTGGATACGGGACAGATTGCACAGCGCGCTGGCCTCGCCGGGACGGTTGCCGTCCGCCCGCGATCCCTCCGAGGCCCGGCGCAGATGCTCCTCGGCCTCCGAGTACCGCCCCTGGTTGAAGGCGATGATCCCCCGGTCGTTGTCGGACCAGTACCCGACCACCGGGTCGCCGACGGCCCGCGCGAGGGCCCCGGCCACCTCCGCCTCGCCGTCCGCCTGCTCGTAACGCCCCGCCACCAGGTGGACATGGGTCACCGAGGTGCGGGCCCGCGCCTCGGCCCGCGCGTCCCCCGCCGCGTGCGCCGCGTCCCGCAGCGCCAGCGCGGCCCTCTCGTACAGCTTGGAGTTGGCGCCGGACTCCGCCAGATCCCCGGCCGCCCACAGCAGGTCGACCGCGAGCCGCAGCCGGGTGCCGGTGGCGGCCTGACGGGCGCTCGCCAGCAGGCAGTTGGCCTCCGAGTACAGCCAGTCCTGCGCCTGCTGACGGCCGGTGAAGACCAGACCCTCGTGGGCGGCGGGCCCCAGATGGTCCACCAGCCGGTCGCCGGGGCGCTCCACCGCGAACACCCGTACGGCCGTCGCCAGATAGAAGTCCAGCAGCCGCGACAGCGCCTCCTCGGACGCGTCCGGCAGCTCGTCCCGTTCCGCGCATGCACGCGCGTAGAGGCGTACGAGATCGTGATAGCGGTAGCGGCCGGGTGCGGCCGACTCCAGCAGGGAGGTGTCGACGAGGGCCTCCAGCAGGTCCTCGGTCTCGTGCAGCGGCAGCGCGAGGACCGCCGAGGCGGCCATCAGCGACATGTCGGGCCCGTCGGCGAGCCCGAGGAGCCGGAAGGCACGGGCCTGCGCGGGCTCCAGCTGCCCGTACCCCAGCTCGAACGTGGCCTTCACCGCGAGGTCCCCGGCCTGGAGCTCGTCCAGCCGCCGCCGCTCGTCGGCGAGCTTCTCGGCCAGGACGGACACGGTCCATGTCCGGCGCGCGGCCAGCCGGGACGCGGCGATACGGATCGCGAGCGGCAGGAACCCGCACGCCCCCACCACATCGAGCGCCGACTGCCGCTCGGCGCCGACCCGTTCCTCCCCGACGATCCTGGTGAAGAGCTGGAGCGCCTCCTCCGGCGACATCACATCGAGGTCGACCAGATGCGCTCCCGCGAGATCGACCATCCTGACCCGGCTGGTGACCAGGGCCGCGCACCCCGCCGTGCCGGGCAGGAGGGGACGGATCTGCGCCGCGTCCCGCGCGTTGTCGAGGAGGACCAGCACCCGGCGGCCCGCCATCGTCGAGCGGTAGAGCGCCGACCGCTCGTCCAGGGTGTCCGGAATCGCCGAGTCCTGGGTACCGAGAGCGCGCAGGAACGCGCCCAGGACCGCCTCCGGTTCGGCCGGGCGGCTGCCCGTGCCCTGGAGGTCGACGTACAGCTGCCCGTCCGGGAAGTGCGGCCTCACGTCGTGAGCGACATGGACCGCGAGCGTCGTCTTGCCGACGCCGCCGATGCCCGCGAGCGCGGAGACCGCCATCACCGTGCCCTCGGCGGCCGCCAGCCGGCCGCCCAGCTCTCGTACGAAGGAGGCGCGGCCGGTGAAGTCGGGAACCGTGGCGGGCAACTGCGCGGGCTGGGTCATCCGCGCGGGCACGGCGGCCGGCTCACCGGGCGCGGCCAGCTCCGCGTCCGCCCGCAGGATTCGCTGCTGCAACTGCGCCAGTTCGGGGCAGGGGTCGACGCCCAGCTCCTCGGCGAGCAGCCTGCGGGTGTCGGCGTACACGGCCAGCGCCTCGGCCTGCCGCCCGCTGCGGTACAGCGCCAGCATCAGCAGCTCGCGCAGCCGCTCCCGCAGCGGGTGGGCGGCGGTGAGCGCGGTCAGCTCGGAGACCGCCTCCGCGTGCGCCCCCACCTCCAGGTCGAGATCGAGCCGCGTCTCCAGGAGCTGGAGCCGCCACTCCTCCAGACGGGTGCGCTGGTTCTCCGCGTACGGCCCCGGGACATTGGCGAGCGGCTCCCCGTCCCACAACCCCAGCGACTTGTTGATCAGCAGCCGGGCCCGGCCGCGCTCCCCTGCCGCGCGCAGCTTCTCCGCCTCGGCGGCCAGCTCCTCGGCCACACCGAGGTCGAGACAGTCCCGCTCGGTCCGGATCGCGTAACCGCCGGCCTCGCTCACCAGCGCCTGGGGCGTGAGGACCTTGCGCAGCCGTGAGGCGTACGTGCGCACCGCGGCGAGCGCCTGGAGCGGCGGGTCCTCGCCCCAGATCGCGTCGATCAGCTCGGAGGCGGTGGCGGTGCGCCCGTCGCGCAGGAGCAGCGCGGCCAGCAGGGCCCGCTGCTGCGGGGAACCGGACGACAACGGCTTCCCGGCGCGCCATGCCCGCACCGGTCCGAGCACGCTGAAACGCAGGCCGACATCGCCGGCTCCGCTGCTGTCGCTGCCTTCACCGGGCGTCGGAACCCGTTGTTCCGGAACGCGTGGCCCGCTGTCACGGTCCATTGTGCCCCCTGCCCCCAACTGCCGGTTCGCCCCCGACAGTCTGCCCTGTGCACGGCGGGTCCGTCAGCCACCGAGCGGTTACTGTCCGCTCCTTGCCCCTGCGGACCGGCGCGCCGACCGGGTTGGCGTACTCTCGCCGCGCCCGGGCGCGGGCGGGGTGGCGGCCCCGGACGCGGCCCGGGATGCGGCCCCGGATGCGGCCTGGAGGGACGGGCGCGAAGGCGGGGCGGGGTGGGGCGGGGGAAGCCGCCCGGTGGAGGTCCCGGTGGAGGTGTCGGCGTGGCGCCAGGGAGGTGCCGGGTGGTCAGTACGGCCGCCTTCCGGTGGGTCCGGACGGCCCTCGGCCACGGTGGACCCTGCCCGGTTCGGCTTCTGCGGGCGCGAGGAGCTGGGATACGGAGTGTCCTGATCCGTACAGCCCGGGAGTTGCGTGGAGTGCCGTGGTCCGTACGGCCCGGGGGTGCGGACGGGTGCCGGCGACCCCTCCCTTGAACGCCCCTCGCGGGCATCCCGCGGGTCCTCCCGCGGGTGCCGCTTTGGCCCGTCGCCGATGAGGGACCGGCCCCCGGAGCGCGCGCGGGCCGCAACTCAACCGCGTCCTGGTAGCTGACGAACCGTCAGATCGACGCTACCGTGGACCGTATGGAGACCTTCCCGAAGATCATCTCGGTGGACGACCACACGGTGGAGCCCCCCAATGTCTGGCGGGACCGGCTCCCGTCCAAGTACCGGGACGTGGCCCCGCGCATCGTCCGCGCGCCCTTGAAGGAAATGACCTTCATGGGCGGCAAGTTCGCGCCCGTCATGGGCGCGAAGGGCGACGACGGCCCGGTGGGCGACTGGTGGGTGTACGAGGATCTGCACCGCCCCCTGACCCGGCTCGACACCGCCGTCGGCTACGACCGCGACGAGATCAAACTGGAGATCATCACCTACGAGCAGATGCGCCCCGGCTCCTTCAGCGTCCCGGAGCGTCTCGCGGACATGGACGTCAACCATGTCCAGTCGGCCCTGTGCTTCCCCACCTTCCCCCGCTTCTGCGGCCAGACGTTCACGGAAGCGAAGGACCGTGAACTCGGTCTGCTCGGCGTCCGCGCCTACAACGACTGGATGGTCGACGAGTGGTGCGGCCCCGAAGCGCAGGGCCGGCTGATCCCGCTGACCCTGATCCCGCTGTGGGACGCCGAACTCGCGGCGGCCGAGGTCCGCCGCAACGCGGCACGCGGCGTCCGCGCGGTCGCCTTCTCCGAGATACCCCCCTTCCTCGGCCTCCCCTCCGTCCACGGCGACGAGTGGGACCCCTTCCTGCGCGCCTGCGACGAGACCGGCACCGTCATCGCGATGCACATCGGCTCGTCCTCCAAGATGCCCTCCACCTCGGCGGACGCCCCGCCCGCCGTCGGTTCGACCATCACCTTCGCCAACTGCTGTTTCTCGATGGTCGACTGGCTGATGAGCGGCAAGTTCGAGCGCTTCCCCAACCTCAGGATCATGTACGCCGAGGGCCAGATCGGCTGGATCCCCTACATCCTCGAACGCGCCGACGTCGTCTGGGAGGAGAACCGCGCCTGGGGCGGGGTCGCCGACAAGGTCCTGCGCCCGCCGTCCGAACTCTTCGCCGAACACGTCTACGGCTGTTTCTTCGACGACGCCTTCGGCCTGCGCAACCTCGACGCGATCGGTGTCGGCAACGTGCTCTACGAAACCGACTACCCCCACTCCGACTCCACCTGGCCCAAGTCCAAGGAGGTCGGCGAATCCCAGATGGGCCACCTGTCCCCGGACGTCGTCGAACGCATCGTGCGCGGCAACGCGATCGACCTGCTGGGC
This sequence comes from Streptomyces sp. NPDC004609, assembly GCF_042873655.1. Classification (NCBI taxonomy): domain Bacteria; kingdom Bacillati; phylum Actinomycetota; class Actinomycetes; order Kitasatosporales; family Streptomycetaceae; genus Streptomyces; species Streptomyces sp. NPDC004609. Next base: position 43,687 of record NZ_JBIALS010000034.1, read on the forward strand.
CTCACGCCGGAGGGACTGTGGGCGGGCTGAGCGGTTGAGGGGCGCCGCTCCGACGCCCCCGCCGCTGCGGACCCCTGTCACGCACTGGATAGAACGCTCACTCTAATTGAGGTACACCCCCGGGCGGGCGGGGACGACGGACTCGTCGGCACCCGCCCGGGCCGACGGCCCGGCATCGGGCCCCGGAGTGCCGGAACATCCCTCAGCGGTACGGGGGGACGATCTTCCGGCACCTGCCTGTCCTGAAAGGCCGGGCCGACGGCACAGGGCACCACGCGCCCCGGGCCGCCCGGCTCCGTCACGCCGTCTGCTCCGGCCTCCTGAGCACCTCCGTCAGAGCCGCCACGCTGTGGTCGCCGTGGCCCGCCTCGGCCGCCCGCTTCACCACGTCGTACAGGGGAGCGAGCCACGCGATGTCGACGTTCGTCTCCTTGGCCAGCTCCTCGTCGTGGGCCTCTCCCGCGAGGAAGAGGTTCACGGAGGAGGCGGCATCCGTGTAGTCACCCCTGTCGATCTCCGTGGCGTAGACGGGCAGCAGGGACTTGATCATGTCCAGCCACTTCCCGGCGAACCGCACCATGCTGCTCACCTCCAGCCCCCGTGCCTGCACGGCCGCGGCTCCCTGGAAGAACCCGACGAGCGCGGGCAGCAGCATGGCGCCCACCGCCATCTCGTACAGGGCGGCGAGATCGGTCTCGTCCCCGAGATGGACGGTGTCACCGCCCAGAACCCTCAGCGCCGTCTCGTACTCGTCGAAGACGGTCTTGTCGCCGCTGTAGTACAGCAGTGTGTCCCGCGCCCCCACGGCCGACGGCACGTTCTTGACGGCCCCGGCGAGGAACCGGACGCCGTGCCCCGTCGCCCAGGCATCCGTCTCACGGGCATCGGCCGGAGAACCGCTGTTCAGGGTCACCAGGGCGCGCCCGGGCAGCGCCGCCGCGGCCGGCTCCAGGACCCGGCGGGTGTCCTCGAAGGTCGTCAGGCAGGTGATGACCAGCGGGCTCGCGGCGACCGCCGCCTCCACGTCCTTGGCCCGGACCGCTCCCTTGGCCACCAGCGGGGCGGCCTTGCCCGGCGTACGGTTCCACACCGTCGTGGGGTGCCCGGCCTCGATGAACGCGTCCGCCAGCGCCCGGCCCATCGACCCCAGCCCGATGACGGTCACGGGCGTGCGCTTGTCCCCAGCCATGTTTCGCTCCAGTCCACAGTCGGATCGTCGATCGCCGAAGGAGCGCCGCGCGGGCACGTCCCCGCTGGTCAGTGGCGTCCTCGGCGTGACGCTCGTTCCATGCTGGAGCTTCACACGCATTCCATCAAGTACCTACTATTCGGTCAGGTACCCACATTTTTGTTAGTAGGAGTCCTGATGCCAAGCGGACCTATACCTGCGGACTCGATGCCGCCATCGCCGTCATGGGAGGTAAGTGGAAGGGGCTGATCCTGTTCTCGCTCGGCGACGGTCCGTTCCGCTTCGGCGAACTGAGACGAACGGTCCCGGGCATCAGCGAGAGGATGCTGACCCTTCAGCTCCGGGAGATGGAGACCAGCGGCCTGGTGCACCGCGAGGTCTACCACCAGGTCCCGCCCAAGGTGGAGTACTCGCTGACCGAGTTCGGCGACTCCCTCAACACCGCGCTGGCGCCTCTCGGCGCGTGGGGCGAGGAACACCTGGACCGCATCGAGGCCCTTTCCTGAACAAAGGGCGGATGGTGTTACGGGGGCCGCTCGCCGTCGGCGTTGTGCAGGAGAGGGAGGGCGCGCGCCAACAGCCTTGGCAGTATCACCAGGTCAGGCCAGAGGTCGGCAAGTGCCGCAGGTCGGGGCGGTAGCTCGGCGTGACTGGGGGGCTCGACATCGGGCTGCCCGCCGGAGTGGTCCTCGGGAACTGTCGCCATCACGGGGCCGCCTCTCCCAGAAGAAGCATTTTCATGGCCCGATGGGGCGCGGGCAGCGGTCGGTGTTCGTGCAGGGCCCGCCGAAGCATCGCGGGTCCGACGAGATAGCGGGACTGGCAGGGGCGCAGCCAGTACGAGCGCCCGGCATCCGGTGCCTGCCGGTCGAGCGGGGGCACCCTGATCGTCGCGGGGGCACCGACACACACGGCGTACGGGTGGTGCGCCCACCGGGCGGTCGTGCCGGGCGGGAGAAGCCAGTACAACCATGGTCGCTCCGGTTCTGCGATGACCGGCCCGCATCCCTGTGGATGCCATAAGTCGATGGTCGCGGCCACGGCGTGCCCCGCCTCCCCGGCCGCGCTGACCGCCACGTCGAACAGTCGGCCACCAAGCGGTACGACGGCTTCCTGACCCGCGTCCGTGCTCATCAGCGCCCTCACGCGCTGGGCAAGGTCCACCATGTCCCGTGCCACCGGCCCGACCGGGCCGGACGGTCGTGCGAAGATCACGAGCCGCTCCGGTCGAGCGTGAGGACGCACCACGTGCCACTGGCCGTGACGCCCCAGCCGTCCGCGAGCGCGCCGACCAAGTACAGCCCTCGCCCGTTCTCGTCGAGTGGCCCGGCTTCCGTCGGGCGGGGCGTGTAGGTGCTGGCGCAACCCACCTCGATACAGAGCTGGGTGCCGGTGCGCCACACCCTTACACCCACGGCACCCTCGCCGTGCTGGAGCGCATTGGTGACCAGCTCGCTCATCAGCAGGTCGACGGTGTCGGCGAGAGCGTCCAACTTCCACAGACCCAGGTGCGCTTGCGCCGCGCGTCGCATGAGTCCCGGCCAGAGCCGGTCCTCGTCGGTCAGTGGGTCGCCGGCCTTTCCGGCCTGGCACAAGCTCACTTCGAATCCGGCCAATGCTGTGGTGTCCGGTCTGGTGATCGTGATCGGCATAGCCGGGTCCTCTCGCAAGCCTGTGATGGGGTCGCGCAGGCGTGCGAACAGACACCTTGCGAGTGCTGAAATCCACAAGGTCGTACCTGCGTGTGCTTCCTCAACTACGGTGGCGCCCAGGCGGAACGGGTCGCAACCGATACGCCGCTGAATAACCAGCGCGAGCTCAAAGTGGACTATGCGCGCATGTGCGCAGCGGCCCGAACCACCTGCGCAGGGGTGCAATACACCTGCGCAGGGCCATACTTAGCAGGCACAAGCGCACTGGAGGGTGCACACGTGGGAGCCAAGCGCGGGGCGACAGGGCGTCGTCTGGAACTCGGCATTCAGCTACGTCAGTTACGGGAGAACTGCCCGCCGGTCGAACGGGCCGGGGCCAAGGGCATGAGCCGGAAGGAAGCGGTCCGAGGGCTGAGGGACTTCTCCGAAGCAACCCTCACCCGGATTGAGCTGGGCGAACTCAATTTTCGCCGCAATGTCGGCGTGCTCCGGACGCTGCTGAAGCGGTATAGCGTGACCGACGAACAACTGATCCAAGAATTGGTGGAGTTGAATCGTGAGGCGCCGAATGAGGATTGGCTGACGCAGTACCGCAGCTTCATGCCTCCCGGAATGCCGCACTTCGTGGGCCTCGAAGCCGAGGCCGTCGCGATTATGGCGTACCACCCGACCGTGGTCTATGGCCTGCTCCAGACACCGGCGTATGCCAAGGAGGTCCACGAAACAGCTCGTGCCATCGAGGATACGACGGCCGAGTTTATCGGTCGTAATGTCGAACTCAGAATGGAACGTAAGCGGAGGGTTCTGACGCGAGAAGACCCTGTACGCCTGCGTATCATCCTTGGAGAAGCGGCCTTGCGGATCCCAGTCGGAGACGACGAGTTGATGCGGGAGCAGTACGAGGAGATTATCAGGCTCGCGGGAAAGGACCACATCTCCGTACAGGTCATGCCCTTCCGGCGCGGGTATCGCACGATCCACGACTTCAGGATCCTGGACCTTGGCGATCTGCCCTCCCGTGTGCAAACCGACAACGCCTGGGGAGCGGTTTCCACGTCTGATAAGCCGCGCGAGGTGGACCGGTTCACTCGTCGATTCAACGCGATGGTAGGCGCGGCCCTCGGGGTCGAAGAATCCATCGAATTCCTGACGGACCTAGCGAGAAGGTAGTAGAGCCATCAAAATTCAGATACTGGCCACCGAGCTGGCCCCTGGACGCGCCTGGTTCAAGTCGTCCTACAGTGACGGCACCGGCAACAACTGCATCGAAGTCGCCTGGTTCAAGTCCTCCTACAGCGGTGACACAGGCAACGACTGTGTTGAAGTCGCCTGGCTCAAGTCGTCGTACAGCGGTGGCACCGGCAACTCCTGCGTCGAAGTCAGCGACCTCACCACCCACATCGGAGTCCGCGACTCCAAAGACGTACAGCGCCCCGCTCTCGTCGTACCCGCCGCCGCCTGGTCGTCGTTCGTGACCTTCGCGGCCGGGTCGGTGTCTCCCTGAGCGGATGCGGACCGACTGACCGTGACGCGGGGCGCTCCTCCCACGACACCTGGGTGAGCGCCTCGCTCACGTGCCTCGTGGCAGCGAGCGCCTGCTGCCCTACCCTCACCGACTGTAATGAATGTTCTATTCAGTCGGACAACAGGGTGTCCGCCCCCCCCTCGCACCCCTCCGCGTCCCGGCCCTTTCGCCTCGGTCCGGCCGGCCCCGGCCTTTCGGTGGGAACGGGGCTCCCGGCAGGGCACGGCTGTGCCACGCTGTGGTGCCTATGAGCTCATGTTCGACAGGAAGACGCATACTCACAGGCGCTGTTGCCGCCGCCGCGGCCTGCTTATTGGCCGCATGCGGAGGCGGTTCGCAGCCCGCCGACGACAGCCCCCGGGGCGACGGGACGTCGAAGCCGACGCCGTCCGTCGCGGGCGCGGCACCAGGGGCCCCGCAGGGTCCGCCGGAGGCGTTCGAGGCGGAGGGAGCCGTACTCGACGCCGAGTCCCCGGGCCTTGTCGACCACCCGGCGGAAATGCTGGCGCTGGGGGACGAAATCGCCTACGGCTACCGCTTCGGGAAGGGCCTGGACGAAGTCCCCGGCATCGACGCGTTCCGGCTGGACTCCGGGGAGGCGGCCTGGCGTGCGAAGGTGCCGGACGGCGCCGATGCCTCCCACGCCCCCGCTCTGGTGGGCGATGTCGTCGTCGGGGCCTTCGCCACACGTACGGAGGGGGAGGGCACGTCCGCCGGGCAGGACGGGATCCGGGTCGTCGCCTACGACGCCTTGACGGGCGAGGAGCGGTGGGCACGCGATGTGATGACGGACCGTGACTCCCTCGATCTCGTGCCCCGTGTCGTGGCCGGACGCGCCGGAAGGGTGCTGGTGTCCTGGGAGGGCAGCGCCTACAACGAGCCGCCTCCCGCGAGCGCTCTGCTGGACACCCGCACGGGCAGGATCATCTGGACGGCGGAGGACTTCGACGGGGTCGACCTGGAGGACCGGGTGGCCGTGGGGATGCGGGCCGGTGGCAGCACCTTCGTGGGCAAATCGGTCTCCGGCAAGGAGTTGTGGAAGCGTAGGCTGCTGCTGTCCGAGTGGGGGTCCAGCCCGGATCCCGGGCCGGGCCTGACCCTGGTGAGCGGCAGGATGCTCACAACCGTTTCCACGGGCGAGGAGACGGATGCCTGGCTGCTCGATCCCCTGACCGGGAAGACACGCCTGGACCTGCGCGACATGTCCCCGGGCTCCTGTGTCCACGACGGTCGGTCCACGACGATCTGCTCCGGGAAGGACACGGTGGTGGCGGTCGACGTGCCGACCGCCCGGGAGCTGTGGCGCCTGCCGGACAAGGCGGCGAACCGGGTCGCGCCGACCGTCACCGCCGCATGGCAGGGCATCGTGTACGCGGAGGGCGTCAACGGTGCCATGACCCTGGACGCCCGCACCGGGAAGGACCGCCGCACGGGCCTCACCCTCGCTCCGGAGCTGGTCAACGGCAAGTACGGCCTCGTCTACGAGGATGGGGGGTGGCGCGGGGTCAAGTCGTTCCGCGCCAGCGGGTGACGTCGGGAAGGGCGGGTGCCGGGCGGGCTCAGCGCAGATCGCGGCGGTGCCGTCCCGGTCCCGGGATCCGGCTCGCGAGCAGATAGGTCGTGGCGACGATCGTCACCGCCTGGGCCAGCGCCGCGATCCACTTGTCCGCGGTCCACTCGGGCTCGTACATGTTCGGTACGGGGCCCAGCTTCCCGACGTCCACATAGCGGTAGACCAGGAGCAGCGCCAGCCCGCCCGCCGCGACGAGCCACGCGAAGGCGTCGGAGGGCGGGCGGCGCCAGACGAGGACGAGGAGGGCGGCGAGGGAGGCGAGGGCGGCCTCGACCCGGAAGAGGTCGCCCTGGCTGACGGTGGCGGAGACGTCGTCGTAGCGGTCGGCCAGCCGGGCGTGGATGTACGCGTCGACGGCGAGGCCCGCCGCGGCGATGAGCCGGGCGACGGCGTGGGCGGGCGGCCGGGTGCTTCGGGGCGATGACATGGTTCCTCCAGGGCCCGGGTGGGTCCGGGCCGGGCCCGCTGCGGGCCGCGGGGCGCGGTCGGCGGGCAGGGGTCAGCGGACGGTGAGCCTGCCCTTCATGTAGGGGTGGATCGTGCAGATGTACGCGTAGTCGCCCGCCGTGCCGGGTGCGGTGAAGGTCGTGGTGGCGCCGGCCGCGATGTCGCCCGTGTCGAAGGGCTTGGCGCCGGTGGCGGTCACGGTGTGGGGCACCGAGTCCTCGTTCCTGACGGTGACCTGCGTGCCGGGGGCGACCGCGAGGGACGCCGGGGTGAAGGTGAAGTTCTTGATGACGATCACCGCGCGGCCACCGGCGGGGGACGAGGCCGTCGCGGGAGCCGTGGCCGGGCCGGTGGCGGACTTCGTGGGGGACTCGGTGGGGGACCGTGTGGTGGGTGTCGCCGGGGAGGACGAGCCGCCGCCGTTCGAGCAGCCCGTCAGCGCCAGCAGGCACAGGGTCCCGGCGATCGCGGCGATCCGCATCAGTAGCCACCGCCCGGTGTGCCGGTCGTCGCGCCCGGGCTCGGAGGGGTGTCCGGGTTCTTGCTCGCACCGACCGGAATCTTGTTGCCGTCCGGATCGACGATGTACCACTCCGCGCCGAAGGCCCGGGAGCCCTCGCCCGTGATGTCGCCGGGCTCCTTGTCGCCCACGTAGTAGTAGAGGGGGTGGCCGTTGTAGGTGACCTGCTTGGTGCCGTCGGCGCGGTCGGTGGTGCCCAGCAGTTCGCCCGTCACCTCGCTGCCGGGGCTCGGGGAAGCGCCCTCGGCCGTCATGGGCGGCCACTCCTTCGCGCAGTCGCCTGTGCATGTCGACTCGTGGGAGGCGTCGGCCTCGAAGAGATAGAGGGTGCGTCCGCCCCCGTCGACGAGATGCCTCCCGAGAGGGCCGGAACGGGTGGTCACCTCCGAGCGGCCCCTGACGGCTCCGGGCGCCGACGAGGTGGGGGAGGAGGCGGGAGCCGCGGAACTCCCACTCGGCGACTCGGAGGCGGACGAGCCCCCGCCGCCGTCGGAACAGCCGCCCGCCAGTACGGCCACGAGGGTGGCCCCGGCGACGGCGGCGCGCGCGTTCGTCCCCCGTCGTCTGCTGGACACGCTGGTCGGGCTGATCATGTCGGAACTCCTGGGCAGGTACGGCATCCGGTCTCCGGCCTCCGGGATCGGGCCTCCGGGTGCGCTGCGCACCACTACACGGCAGCCCCGTCCACCGGGCCACCGGACGGGTCCGTCCGGCCTACGGCGCGAACGGCACTGGAGTGACCGGCACCGGGCGGGCCACCGGTTCCGCTCGACCGGTTCCGCTTGACGGGTTCCGCTCCACCGGCGGTGCGCCGACGGGGGCGGAGCCGACGCCCCGGCTCGTTCCCGTGGGGCCGTCCGGGCGGGTCGTGCCCCGCCCGGGGGAGCGGCACCGGCGACGGATCCCGGCAGGGGCGACCGGCAAGGGCGACCGGCAGTGCCCGGGGCCGCGCGCGGCCCGGCAGCGACTCTGCGGCGGATGTGCCGGAGACCTCGGGAGCGGGTGTGCCGGGAGCCGGGTGTGCGGGAGCCGGAGGAGCCGGGAGCCGGGAGCTGGGTGTGCCGGACACTCCCAGGTGCCGGAGACCTCGGGAGCCAGAGGCCCCGGGAATCGGAGACCCCCGGGAGCGGGTGTGCCGGGTGTGCCGAGACCCCGGGAGCGGAGACCTCGGGAGCCGTAGGCGCCGGGCCGTCCCGGGAACGCGTCGGCCCCGCCGCCTGCCGCCCGGCGCTCCCTCCCGGGCAGCAGTCGGCAGCAGCACTCGGCAGCCGGCAAGGCAGCCGGCAGGCATCGGGGCGCGCACCCCGCACCCCGCGCACCGCCCAGCCCGCACCGCCACCCCCGCGCACCCCCCGCACCCCGCGCACCGCGCACCGCCACCCCCGCGCACCCCGCACCCCGCGCACCGCCCAGCCCGCGCACCGCACCCCCCGCACCGCCCAGCCCGCGCACCGGGCCACCCCGCACCGCGCACCCCGCGCACCCCGCACCCCGCGCACCGCCCAGCCCGCGCACCGCCACCCCCGCGCACCGCGCACCCCGCGCACCCCGCACCCCCCGCACCGCCCAGCCCGCGCACCGCCACCCCGCACCGCCCAGCCCGCGCGTACGAGACCGACGAGACCCTTGTCTGATGGAGTGTCAGGTATCACGATGGGCTCGATCACTATTTGACGATTCGTCAGATCGGACGAGGAGGCCCGTACGGTGCATGCGCAGGTACTGCCCGAAGGACGGCTGTCGTACGGAATGCAGCTCCCCGTCCAGTCCCAGAGCGCCCTCTACGCCGAGCCCTGGGAGGCGCGCGCCGGGGCCGAGGACCTCGCCGAGATCGCGCGGGCCGCCGACCGGGGAGGGTTCGCGTATGTCGCCGTGTGCGACCACATCGCGATACCCCGGCGGCTCGCGGACGCCATGTCCACCGTCTGGTACGACCCCGTAGCCACCCTCGCCTATCTCGCGGCCGTCACCCGGCGCGTACGGCTCCTGAGCCATGTCGCCGTCGTCGGGCTGCGGCATCCGCTCGTGAGCGCCAAGCAGTACGCCACGCTGGACCATCTCTCCGGCGGGCGCCTGATCCTCGGGGTGGGGGCGGGGCACGTCCGGGAGGAGTTCGAGGCGGTCGGAGCCGACTTCGAGGGGCGCGGGCGGGTGCTCGACGAGACCATCGACGCGCTCAGAGCGGCGCTCGGGCCGGAGGAGTTCCCGGAGTTCCGGGGGGAACGGTTCTCGTTCGGCGGGCTCGGCCAGCGGCCCCGGCCCGCCCAGCCGCGTATCCCCGTCTGGGTCGGCGGATCGTCACCCGCCGCCGTGCGCCGGGCCGCGCTGCGCGGGGACGGCTGGCTGCCCCAGGGAGACCCGCGCGCCGAACTCCCCGGCCAGATCGCCCGGCTGACCGCCCTGCGGGAGGAGGCCGGGATCGGGGAACCCATCGAGATCGGCGCGATCGCCGAGCCGCTGTATGTGGGGGAGCCCGGCTGGGAGGTCGGGCGGCGCACCCTCACCGGGAAGCCCGACGCCATCGCGGAGTCGCTGCGCGGCTACGCCGCGATGGGGGTACGCCAGATCCAGGTGAGGTTCCGCAGCCGCAGCCGCGGGGAGCTGACCGATCAGATGGCCGCGTTCGCCGCCGGTGTCGCTCCGCATCTCGACAGCTGAAGGGAGCCGTTCCATGGGAAAGCTCGACGGCCGGGTCGTACTGATCACCGGAGCCGCGCGGGGGCAGGGCGAGCAGGAGGCCCGGCTGTTCGCGGCCGAGGGCGCACGCGTGGTGCTCGCCGACATCCTGGACGACCAGGGCGAGGCCGTCGCCGGGGAACTGGGCGCGGACTCGGCGCTGTACGTCCGGCTGGACGTGTCGCGGGAGGACGACTGGCGGGCCGCCGTCGCCACGGCGAAGAAGCGCTTCGGGCGGATCGACGGGCTCGTCAACAACGCGGGCATCCTCCGGTTCAACGAACTGGTCGCGACCCCGCTGGAGGAGTTCCAGCTGATCACCCAGGTCAACCAGGTGGGCGCGTTCCTCGGCATCCGTACCGTCGCGCCCGAGATCGAGGCGGCCGGCGGCGGCACGATCGTGAACACCTCCTCGTACACCGGGCTGACGGGCATGGCGTACGTGGGGGCGTACGCCGCCTCCAAGCACGCCGTGGTGGGGCTGACCCGGGTCGCGGCCCTGGAGCTGGCGGGCAAGGGGATACGGGTCAACGCGGTCTGCCCGGGCGCGGTGGACACCCCGATGACCGACCCGGCCGCACTCGACCCGGACGCCGACCCGGAGGCGTCGAAGGAGGCGGTGGCGGAGCTGTACCGCAAGCTCGTACCGCTCGGGAGGGTGGGGCGGGCGGAGGAGGTCGCGAAGCTCGCGCTCTTCCTGAGCTGCGAGGACTCCTCGTACATCACGGGGCAGCCGTTCGTCGTGGACGGGGGGTGGCTGGCGGGGGTGAGCCTCATGTGACCTTCCCGGGCGTCCGTCGCGCAGGACCAACCTATCTGACTGTGCGTCAGGTATTGACGGTCCCGGCGCGCGGTGGAACAGTCGAGCACATCGAGATCTGACGATGCGTCAGAAACTTGAGAGACCATAGGACGGTGAACCCCCTTGGAATTCGGGCTCTTTGTACAGGGATACGTCGGCAAGAGGGCCGAGACCGACCCCCTCGCCGAGCACAAGGTGCTCATGGAGGAGACCGAGTACGTCATCCAGGCGGACAAGTCCGGGTTCAAGTACGCCTGGGCCTCCGAGCACCACTTCCTGGAGGAGTACTCCCACATCTCCGCGAACGACGTCTTCCTCGGCTATCTCGCGCACGCCACCGACCGCATCCACCTGGGCTCGGGCATCTTCAACCCGCTGGCTCCCGTGAACCACCCGGTGAAGGTCGCCGAGAAGGTCGCCATGCTCGACCATCTCTCCGAGGGGCGCTTCGAGTTCGGGTCCGGCCGGGGCGCGGGCAGCCACGAGATCCTGGGGTTCATGCCGGGCATCACCGACATGAACCACACCAAGGAGATCTGGGAGGAGACCATCGCGGAGTTCCCCAAGATGTGGCTCCAGGAGGAGTACTCCGGCTTCCAGGGCAAGCACTGGTCCCTGCCGCCGCGCAAGATCCTCCCCAAGCCGTACGGGAAGGCCCACCCGGCGATGTGGTACGCGGCCGGCTCACCGTCCTCGTACGCCATGGCGGGCCGCAAGGGGCTCGGCGTCCTGGGCTTCAGCGTGCAGAAGGTCTCCGACATGGAGTGGGTCGTCGACTCGTACAAGACGGCGGTCAAGGAGGCGAAGGCGGTCGGGGCGTTCGTCAACGACAACGTCATGGTCACCTCCACCGCGATCTGCGCGGAAACCCACGACAAGGCCGTCGAGATCGCCGTGGGCGGCGGGCTGAACTACCTTCAGTCGCTGCTCTTCCGGTATCACGACACCTTCCCGAGGCCCGAGGGCGTTCCCGAGTGGCCCGAGCTGCTGCCGGAGTACAGCGCGGAGATCATCGAGCTGCTGATCGCGGAGGAGCTGATGATCTGCGGCGATCCCGGCGAGGTGCTCCAGCAGTGCAAGCGGTGGGAGCAGGCGGGCGCGGACCAGCTGTCGTTCGGGCTGCCGATCGGGATCTCGTACGAGGACACGATGAACACGATCAAGCTGATCGGTGAGCATGTGATTCCCCAGATCGACACGGATCCGGTGCACCGGACGACGCGGTTCCGTGAGGCGAGTGCCTGAGCCCCCCGGCTCAGGGGCGGGGTGGCTTCCCGGTCCACCCCTGCCGTCGGGCGGGCCCGGCCGACAGGAGCGTACGCCTGCCGGCCGGGCCCGGTCCGCACCGTGAACGTGCTCCGGCCGGGCCCGGTGTCCCCGGCCCGTGTCTCCGGCCCTGTGTCCCCGGCCCCCGCGCCCCGGACGGGCGCGATGACATCCCACCCCACCTCCAGGACGTACGGAAGGAACAACCATGCTCGACCACCTCATTCGCTCCGCGACCGTCGTGGACGGGACGGGGGCGGACGCGTACGTCGCGGACGTCGGGATCCGGGACGGGCGGATCGCCGTCATCGGTGAGCCCGGTACGGTCACCGAGGACGCCGGGAGCAGTGAGGACGCCACCGGGCTGATCCTCACGCCCGGGTTCGTCGATCCGCACACGCACTACGACGCCCAGCTGTTCTGGGACCCCTACGCCACCCCCTCCATGAACCACGGCGTGACCACCGTCGCGGGCGGCAACTGCGGCTTCACCCTCGCGCCGCTCCACCCCGACCGGCCCGAGGACGCCGACTACACGCGCCGGATGATGTCCAGGGTCGAGGGCATGTCCCTGGTCGCGCTCGAAGAGGGCGCCCCCTGGAACTGGCACACCTTCGGGGAGTACCTGGACGCCCTGGAGGGCCGGATCGCGGTCAACGCCGGGTTCATGGTGGGGCACTGTGCCCTGCGCCGGCACGTGATGGGCGCGGACGCGGTCGGCGGGCAGCCCACCCCCGCCCAGCTGCGGGAGATGGTCGATCTGTTCCACGACGCGATGAACGCGGGCGCCTGGGGACTGTCCACCACCCAGTCGTCCACGCACTCCGACGGCGACGGCGCGCCCGTCGCGTCCCGCCACGCGAAGCCCGGGGAGCTGCTCGCCCTGTCCCGGGCCGTCGGGGAGCACGAGGGCACGCAGCTGGAGGCGATCGTCGCCGGGTGCCTGGACCAGTTCAGCGACGAGGAGATCGATCTCTTCGTGGAGATGACCGCCGCCGCCGGGCGCCCGCTCAACTGGAACGTGCTCACGATCGACGCGTCCGTGCCCGAGCGTGTACCGCGCCAGCTGACAGCGAGCGAGCGGGCCCGGGAGGCCGGCGGCCGGATCGTCGCGCTGACGATGCCGATCCTCACCCCCATGAACATGTCGCTGGGCACGTTCTGCGCGCTGAACCTCATCCCCGGCTGGGGCGAGATCCTCGGGCTGCCCGTGCCCGAGCGGATCGAGAAGCTGCGCGACCCTGAGGTACGGGCGGAGATGCTGCGCCGCGCGGACTCCAAGGAGGCGGGCGTCTTCCGGCGGCTCGCGAACTTCGGCCGCTATGTCATCGGCGACACCTACTCGGCGGAGAACGAGGGGCTCAGCGGCCGGGTCGTCGGGGACATCGCCGCCGAACGCGGCCAGGACGCGTTCCACTGCCTGGTGGAGATCTGCGCCCACGACGAGCTGCGTACGGTGCTGTGGCCCATGCCCACCGACAACGACCCCGACTCCTGGGAGCTGCGCCGGGCGACCTGGCAGCACGAGGACGTGATGCTCGGCGGCTCCGACGCCGGCGCGCATCTGGACCGGATGTGCGGGGCGCCGTACACGACCCGGTTCCTCGGGGACTGTCTGCGCGGGCGGAAGCTGGTCCCCCTGGAGGCGGCGGTGAAGATGCTCACCGACGATCCGGCGCAGCTGTTCGGGCTGCGGGAGCGCGGGCGCGTCCAGGAGGGCTGGCACGCCGACCTCGTGCTCTTCGACCCGGAACGCATCGAGGCCGGCCCCGCCACCCTCGTACACGATCTGCCCGGTGACAGCCCGCGGCTGGACGCCAAGGCGATCGGGATCGTGTCGGTGCGGGTCAACGGCGTGGAGACGATCCGGGACGACGAGGTCACGGGCGCGGTCCCGGGCACGGTGCTGCGCTCCGGGCGGGACACCAGGACGGTGTCCACCAAGTGAGCGGCGAAGGGGGCGGGCGGGTGACCGGCCGAGGCGCCGGCGAAGGCACCGGCGGCGGAGCAGACGGCCGGGGCACGGGGCCGGTTGGCGCGCGGGTGAGTGGGAAGGGCACGGGGCCGGGGACCGCGCGGGTGAGCGGGAAGGGCAGCGCGCCGGAGCGTCAGCGGCTGTTCATCGGCGGCGAGTGGGTCGAGCCCGACGGCGGGCACTACGAGGTCGTCAACCCCGCGACCGAGACCGTCGTCGGCCTCGCGCCCGAGGCGAGCCGAGCGCAGGTGTACGCGGCGGCCGGGGCCGCCCGCGAGGCGTTCGGCGCCTGGTCGCGTACGGCACCGGACGAGCGCGCCCGCATCCTCGACGCGGCCGCCGACATCATCCTGCGCAACTCCGCCGCGTACGCCGAACTCGCCCGTGAGGAGAGCGGCGCGACGGCCGCCACCGCGCGCGGTATGCAGGTCGCGGTGGGCGCGGCCCGCTTCCGGCGCTACGCGCGGGGCGCGCTGGAGCCCGTGGAGCAGCCGCTGCCCCCGCAGATCAATCCCGCCGGGCCCATGGGGAAGGCGGGTGTCTTCGGCGCGGTCGCGGTACGGCGGCCCGTCGGGGTGGTCACCTGCATCACCTCGTACAACAACCCCTGGGCCAATCCGGCGGGCAAGGTCGCGCCCGCGCTGGCGGTGGGCAACACGGTCGTCGTGAAGCCCGCGCCCCAGGATCCGCTGTCCGTCTTCAGGATGGCGGAGGCGCTCCAGGAGGCGGGGGTGCCGCCGGGGGTCGTCAACGTGGTGACGGGTTCCGCGCCCGGTGTGGGGGAGGCGGCCGTCGACTCCCCGGACGTCGACATGGTCAGCTTCACCGGCTCCACGGAGGTCGGACAGCGGATCGCGGAGGTGTGCGGGCGCGGGATGAAGCGCCAGCTGATGGAGCTGGGCGGCAAGGGCGCGGCGCTCGTTCTCGACGACGCGGATCTGGACTCGGCGGTCATGGGGATCGGGACGACGTTCTCCTTCTACAGCGGCCAGATCTGTACGGCTCCGACGCGGGTGATCGCCCAGCGCGGGATCTACGACCGGCTGGTCGGGCGGCTGGCCGCGTATCTGGGCCGGCTGACGGTCGGCGACCCGGCCGAGCCGGGCACGGTCGTGGGGCCGGTGATCTCGGCGGCCCATCGCGACCGGGTGGAGTCGTACATCGAGCTGGGCCGCACGGAGGGCGCGCGGCTGGTCGCGGGCGGTGAGCGGCCCGCGTTCGGCAAGGGCTTCTACGTCGCCCCCACGCTCTTCGCGGACTGCGCGAGCGGGATGCGGGTGGTGCGGGAGGAGATCTTCGGCCCGGTCGTCGTGATCGTCCCCTTCGACACGGAAGAGGAGGGCATCGCGCTCGCCAACGACAGCGACTACGGCCTCATCGACTACGTGTGGTCGGGCGATGTGGCCCGCGCCTTCCGGATCGCGGGCGAGCTGCGCGCGGGCGGGGTGGGGCTGAACACGATCGGACGGAACATGGAGGCGCCGTTCGGGGGCTTCAAGAAGAGCGGGGTGGGGCGGGACGTGGGTTCGTACGCGCTGCACGCCTACAGCGAGACACAGGCGCTGGTCTGGCCCGGCTGAGCGGCGCGGGATGGGAGGCCGTGGAGGTCGCGCGGGATGTGAGTCGCGGAAGTCGCACGGGAAAATTTGAAAACGGGCAAATCGGTCACTGTTGCGGTTATCGTACCGAGGGAGATTCGTGTCGACCTTGTGAAGTGGGTGGGCAAGTCGCAGTTGCTCTTCCATGTGTAGGTAATCTTGCGTACTTGCCAGCGAAGCGAAGGTTCGATATCCGGACGTTACTGATCCGTATATGGAAACCGTACCGGTTAACGTCCTGTTCATGACTCAGCTCGACGCGCGGCCCCAGGCCGGAGACACGGTAAGGGGCCCCGCCGGGGGCGAGAGCGGGCGCGGGGGCGTACGCACCAAGGGGCTCGGCGGGAACTCCGTCGGGCTCACCGGAAGCGCCGTCATCGGCATCTCCACCGTCGCCCCTGTCTACTGCCTCACCTCCACCCTCGGCTCCACCGCCGGCGAGGTCGGCCTCCAGATGCCCGCGGTCTTCCTCGCGGGCTTCGTGCCGATGCTGCTGGTGGCCTTCGCCTACCGTGAGCTGAACCGCGTCATGCCCGACTGCGGCACCTCCTTCACCTGGACCGTGAAGGCGTTCGGCCCCCGACTGGGCTGGATGTGCGGCTGGGGTCTGGTGATCGCCACGATCATCGTGCTCTCCAATCTCGCGGGCGTCGCCACCTCCTTCTTCTGGCTGCTCGCGGGCGAGATCACCGGCAGTGAGTCCATCGCCGCGCTCGACGACAACAAGGCCGTCCACATCGTCACGGTCCTCCTCCTGATCGCGGTCGCCACGGCGATCAGCTACCGGGGCATGACGGCGACGAAGGGCGTGCAGTACACCCTCGTCGGCCTCCAGCTCCTCGTCCTCGGCCTCTTCGTCGCGATGGCGATCGGCAAGGCGGGCTCCTTCGACACCTCGCTCTCCTTCTCCTTCGAGTGGTTGAACCCGTTCGCCGTCCAGTCCTTCGCCGCGTTCACGGCGGGCCTGTCGCTGTCGATCTTCATGTACTGGGGCTGGGACGCCAGCCTCGCCGCGAACGAGGAGACGACGGGCAGCGACAAGACCCCCGGCCGGGCGGCTCTGATCGCGATGGTCGTCCTCGTCGCCTCCTACCTCGCCACCGGTATCGCCGCCCAGATGGCCGTCGGCTCCGGCGACTCGGGCCTCGGCCTCGCCAACCCGGAGACCTCCGACAACGTCTTCGCCGTCCTCGCGGGCCCGGTCATGGGCCCCGGCCTCGGCATCCTGCTCTTCGTCGCGGTCCTGGCGTCCGCGACGGCCAGCCTGCAGACGACGTTCATCCCCGTCGCCCGCACGGTCCTCGCGATGTCGACGTACGAGGCGCTGCCGCCCTCGTACGCACGGGTGAACAAGCGCTTCAAGACCCCCGGCAAGGCGACCGTGGTCGCGGGCATCGCCACCGGCGTCTTCTACACGGTCATGACCCTGGTCAGCGAGCACGTCCTGATCGACACGATCTACGCCCTCGGCCTCATGATCTGCTTCTACTACTCGCTGACCGCCTTCGCCTGCGCCTGGTACTTCCGCCGCGAGCTGCTGCGCACTCCCCGTGACTTCGTCTTCAAGGGCCTGTTCCCGGTCCTCGGCGGGCTGCTGCTGGCCGCCGTGTTCGGGAAGACCCTCT
The DNA here is from genome assembly GCF_042873655.1 of Streptomyces sp. NPDC004609. Classification (NCBI taxonomy): domain Bacteria; kingdom Bacillati; phylum Actinomycetota; class Actinomycetes; order Kitasatosporales; family Streptomycetaceae; genus Streptomyces; species Streptomyces sp. NPDC004609. Next base: position 60,535 of record NZ_JBIALS010000034.1, read on the forward strand.
ACGACATGTGGGACCCGGCGTACGGCAGCGGCTCGGCGGTCTTCGGTGTCGGCTCGGTCTTCGTGATCGGCGTGGGGCTGCTGGTGCTGGGACTGGTCATCATGCTGGTGATGCAGCGCAGGAGCCCGGCGTTCTTCCGGGGCGAGGTCCTCAGGCGGGACACGCCGTCGCTGATCATCGCGGACTGACGCCCCCCGCTTCCGCGTACGCCGGGCACGGAAACCGCGGACGTACGCCGGACCGGCCGGGGATGTCCCCGGCCGGTCCGGCCCTTTCCGTGCTGCCGCCGCGGTGTCAGTGGAAGGTGGGGGCGGGGACCGCGGGCCGGTCGGTGTCCGTGTCCGCGTCCTCGCCGGTGGTGCTCCGCCCCCGGAGCAGGAATAGGGCGGCCGCGAAGGCGGCGACGAGGATGCCGGTGCCGACGGTGAAGGCGAGCTGGTAGCCGCTGGTCAGCGCCTGGGCGGTGGAGTCGCCCCGGTCCAGGCCGGACTCGGTGCGGGAGGCCGCCAGAGTGGTGAGGACCGCGACGCCGATCGCGCCGCCGAGCTGCTGGGTGGTGTTGAAGAGCCCGGACGCCACGCCCGCGTCCTCGGCGGCGACCCCGCTCATCCCCAGGGACGTCAGCGCCGGGAGCGCCAGACCGAAACCGGCCGCGAGGATCATCACCGGCAGCAGGTCCGTCACATAGTTGGCACCGGTCGCGGGGACCCGGGTCAGCAGACCGAGCACCCCGACCAGGAGGACCAGACCGGTCAGCAGGACCGCACGCTCACCGAAGCGGCCGATCAACCGGGCGGAGACACCGAGGGCGGTGACCCCGATGATCACAGCGGCGGGGAGCATCGCGAGACCCGTCTCCAGCGCGCCGTAGCCGAGGACGTTCTGGAGGTAGAGGGCGACCAGGATCTGGAAGGCGAAGAGGGCGGCGACCATCAGCATCTGGACCAGGTTGGCGCCGACCAGGCTGCGGGAACGGAGCAGCCGCGGGGTGATCAGCGGGGTGCGGGCCCTGGACTGGCGGACGGCGAACGCGGCGAGCAGGGCGGCGGCGACGGCGCCGAGACCGAGCGTGTGGGCGTCGACCCAGCCGTAGTGCTCCGCCTTGACGATGGTGTAGATGCCGAGCGTCAGACCCACGGTGACCAGGGACGCGCCGATGATGTCGGCGCCGGCCTTCAGGCCGAGCCCGCGGTCGTTGGGCAGCAGCGGCAGGGCGAGGGCGAGGACGGCGATACCGAGCGGCAGGTTGATGGCGAAGATCCAGCGCCAGTCGAGGGCGTCGGTGAGCACTCCGCCGAGGACCTGACCGATGGAGGCGCCCGCGGCGCCGGTGAAGGCGAAGACGGCGATCGCCTTGGCGCGCTCGCGCGGTTCGGTGAAGAGGGTGATCAGAATGCCCAGGCCGACGGCGGAGGCCATGGCGCTGCCGACGCCCTGGAGGAAGCGGGAGGCGATCAGGACGGCCGGGGAGCCCGCGACCCCGGCGAGGAGGGAGGCCGCGGTGAAGACCCCGATGCCCGACAGGAACATCTTCTTGCGGCCGATGAGGTCGCCGAGCCGTCCGGCGAGGAGGAGCAGCGCGCCGAAGGGGATCAGATAGGCGTTGACCACCCAGCTGAGCCCGGCCGGGGTGAAGCCGAGGTCGCTCTGCATGGCGGGCATCGCGACGGTCACGATGCTGCCGTCGAGGATCAGCATCAGGGTGCCGACGGCGACGACCGCGAGGGCGGCCCAGCGGGACCGGGCCGCGGGTGCGGGTGCGGCGGCTGAGGACTCGGGGGGTGCGGTCTTGGACCGGTCTTGCGAGCCCTTCGCGGTGGTCCTGGCGGCGGTCTTGGCGGCGGTCTTGGCGGCGGTCCGCGTGGCGTCGGGGGTGCTGGTGGCGGTGCTGCCGTCGGGGGTGGGTGCCGGCGTGGGCTCGGCCGAGATCAGCGACATTTCTCTCTCCCGTCATCGGTGGCGACGAGAAAGACCGTAGCAGATAGTTCCGTTGCAGACTATCTATCTCGGTTGGTTTTTCTGTTGTGGCGCCTCCGCGGCCGGCCGGGCCTCCGGGGTCAGCGCTGCCGCGGCCGGCGTGCGGAAGTGTTCTCGTCGGGGGTCGACAAAGGCCCCTTGACCAGCTGTTTCAGTACGTTCACCAGGGCCGCGCCGTCCGCCTCCGAGAGGGTCCCCAGTACTCGCCGGTGTACGTCGTCGACGATCTTCTCGCTCTGCTCCAGCAGCTCCTCGCCCTTCTCGGTCACCGCGATGATCCGCGCCCGGCGGTCCTTGGTGGACTGCCGCCGCTCCGCGAGCCCGGCCTTCTCCAGGGCGTCGACGGTGACCACCATCGTGGTCTTGTCGATGTCCCCGATCTCGGCGAGCTGTGCCTGGGTGCGCTCCTCGTCCACCGCATGCACCAGGACGCAGTGCATCCGCGCGGTCAGCCCGAGCTCCGCGAGCGCGGTGGCCATCTGGGTGCGCAGAACGTGACTGCTGTGGTCGAGGAGATAGGTGATGTCCGGCTGTCTGCGCTTCTGCTTCGTCATGGAGGTCATACGTCCAGGCTAGCCAATCCCGGTCGGTTGCGGATTATCCGCAATCGGACTGTTTCTGTCTGGCCGGGAGGAACGGGCGAGTGGCCGGCGCCGTTGTGGTGGTGCGGGGAGGAGGCCGGCTCGCCGACCGACCCTCCCGCTGTCGCATGTCGTCGACCGCCAACACCGAGGAGCTGGGATGCGCATCACGGTGACCACTGCCCTGACCGACGAGACGATCACACCGGTGAGACTGGCCCGGGAGCTGGAGGAACGCGGGTTCGCGGGGATGTATCTGCCCGAGCACACCCATATCCCCGTCGAACGCACCACTCCGTTCCCCATGGGCGGTGAACTGCCCCGTGAGTACGGCCGGATGATCGACCCCCTGGTGGGGCTCGCGCAGGCCGCGGCGGTCACCTCCACGCTCGGCCTCGGCACCTGCGTTCTCCTGGTCGCCCAGCACGACCCGATCGTCCTCGCCAAGCAGATCGCCACCCTCGACCATCTCTCCGGCGGCCGTCTCACCCTCGGCGTCGGTTACGGCTGGAACCGCGAGGAGGCCGCCGACCACGGCGTCGAGTGGTCCCACCGGCGGGAGACGGTCCGCGACCGGCTGGCGCTGATGCGCGCGCTGTGGGCGCCCGAGCCGACCGCCTACAAGGGCGAACACGGTTCCGTACGGGCGTCCCTGGCGCACCCCAAGCCGGTCGGCGGTCCCCGGACCCTCGTCGGAGGTGCGGCGGGCCCGAAGCTCTTCGCGCACATCGCGGAGTACGCGGACGGCTGGATGCCGGTCGGCGGGGGCGGGCTGCGGGAGTCGCTGCCCCTGCTGCGTACGGCGTGGGAGACGGCGGGGCGCGACCCCGAGGACCTCCAGGTGGTCCCGGTGGCCCTCGTGTCGACGCCGGAGAAGCTCGCGTACTACGAGGAGTTGGGCATCGAGGAAGTGGTGATGCTGCTTCCGTCGGCCGGGGAGGCGGAGGTGCTGGCCACGCTGGACTCGTACGCGCCGTTCCTGTAGGGGCCGTCGGCCACGTCCGCGCCTCGTTGCCCGCCGACTGTCCTGCCCCCGACTGCCCCTTGCCTGCCCCGGTGTGCCGCCCGCCGCACAAACCCGACACCGTCCCTGTTGTCCATTTCACGTCCTTCTCATGAATCCGGACCGGATCCCCGTTCGCCGCGCTCGTATGCTCGATCCATGACAGATCACCGGCTCGGCCGCCAGTCCGGTTCCCCTCCCGGGCGGCCCACCGAGAACGCCATGCGCCGTGCCCTCAAACGAGCCCGGGACGGAGTCGCCCTCGATGTCACCGAGGCCGCGGTGCTCCTCCAGGCCCGCGGCGACGATCTGGACGATCTGTGCGCGTCGGCCGCGCGGGTGCGTGACGCCGGTCTGGAGGCCGCCGGGCGGGCCGGGGTGATCACCTACTCGAAGAGCGTGTTCATCCCGCTGACCCGCCTGTGCCGGGACAAGTGCCACTACTGCACCTTCGCGACCGTGCCCGGCAAGCTGCGCAGGGCGGGGCACGGGATGTTTATGTCCCCCGACGAGGTGCTCGCCATCGCCCGGCGCGGGGCCGAGACGGGCTGCAAGGAAGCCCTCATCACCCTCGGCGACAAGCCCGAGGACCGCTGGCCCGAGGCCCGTCAGTGGCTGGAGGCGGAGGGATACGACGACACCATCGCGTATGTACGGGCCATGTCGATCCGCATCCTGGAGGAGACCGGGCTGCTGCCCCATCTCAACCCCGGCGTCCTGAGCTGGACCGACTTCCAGCGGCTCAAGCCCGTCGCGCCCTCCATGGGCATGATGCTGGAGACCACCGCGACCCGGCTGTGGAGCGAACCCGGCGGCCCCCACTACGGCTCCCCCGACAAGGAGCCCGCCGTACGGCTGCGGGTGCTGGAGGACGCGGGCCGCAGCTCCGTACCGTTCACCAGCGGACTGCTCATCGGGATCGGCGAGACGTACGAGGAGCGGGCGGACTCCCTGTTCGCGCTGCGCCGTGTCTCCCGCGCCTACCACGGCATCCAGGAGCTGATCCTCCAGAACTTCCGCGCCAAGCCCGACACCGCCATGCGCGGCATGCCGGACGCCGAACTGGACGAACTGGTCGCCACCGTCGCCGTCGCCCGCCACATCATGGGCCCCTCCGCCTGCCTCCAGGCCCCGCCCAACCTGGTGGACGCCGAGTACGCGCGCCTGATCGGCGCCGGCATCGACGACTGGGGCGGTGTCTCCCCGCTCACGCCCGACCATGTGAACCCCGAGCGGCCCTGGCCCCGGATCGACACCCTCGCCGAGCACTCCGCGGCCGCCGGCTTCCGCCTGGAGGAACGGCTGTGCGTCTACCCGGAGTTCGTCACCCGCGGCGAGCCCTGGATGGACCCCAGGCTGCTGCCCCACGTGCGCGCGCTCGCCGACCCCGCCACCGGGCTCGCCCGGCCGGACGCCCGGCCCGCCGGCCTGCCCTGGCAGGAGCCCGACGAGAGCTTCACCTCCACCGGCCGCACCGATCTGCACCGCACCATCGACACCGAGGGCCGTACCGCCGACCGCCGCGACGACTTCGACGAGGTGTACGGGGACTGGGACGAACTGCGGGAGGCCGCCAAGCCGGGCATGGTGGCCCAGCGGATCGACACGGACGTACGGCAGGCGCTGAAGCAGGCCGCCGACGACCCGACCCGGCTCACCGACGACGAGGCCCTCGCCCTGCTGCACGCCGACGGTCCCGCCCTCGACGCGCTCACCCGGATCGCCGACGAACTGCGCCGTTCCGTCGTCGGCGACGACGTCACCTACATCGTCACCCGCAACATCAACTTCACCAACGTCTGCTACACCGGCTGCCGTTTCTGCGCCTTCGCCCAGCGGCGTACGGACGCCGACGCCTACACCCTCTCCCTCGACCAGGTCGCCGACCGGGCCGCCCAGGCGTGGGACGTCGGCGCCGTCGAGGTGTGCATGCAGGGCGGTATCCACCCCGACCTGCCCGGCACGGCCTACTTCGACATCGCGCGCGCCGTCAAGGAACGCGTCCCCGGCATGCACGTGCACGCCTTCTCCCCGATGGAGGTCGTCAACGGCGCCTCCCGGACCGGGATGTCGATCCGCGAATGGCTGACGGCCGCGAAGGAGGCCGGACTCGACTCCATCCCCGGCACCGCCGCCGAGATCCTCGACGACGAGGTCCGCTGGATCCTCACCAAGGGCAAACTGCCCGCCGCCACCTGGATCGAGGTCGTCACCACCGCCCACGAACTGGGCATCCGCTCCTCGTCGACGATGATGTACGGCCATGTCGACCAGCCCCGCCACTGGCTCGGCCACCTCCGTACCCTGGCGCGCATCCAGCAGGAGACCGGCGGCTTCACCGAGTTCGTCACCCTGCCGTTCATCCACACCAACGCGCCGGTCTATCTCGCGGGGATCGCCCGGCCCGGCCCCACCGACCGGGACAACCGCGCGGTCACCGCGATGGCCCGGCTCCTCCTCCACCCGCACATCACCAACATCCAGACCAGCTGGGTGAAACTGGGCACGGAGGGCGCGGCGGAGATGCTGCGCTCCGGGGCCAACGACCTCGGCGGGACCCTGATGGAGGAGACCATCTCCCGGATGGCGGGCTCCCGTTACGGCTCGTACCGCTCCATCAAGGATCTCGTGTCGATCGCCGACCTGGCGGGCCGCCCCTCGAAAGCGCGTACGACGTTGTACGGCGATGTCCCGGAGGAGCGCCTGAGGACGGCCGAGGAGTCGGACGGGCAGCTGCCGGAACTGCTGCCGCTGGTGACGGACTGACCCACGGTGCGATCCCTGCCCTGAACCGCCGCATCCTGGAGGCGGCTGACGAAGTGAGCGCCTCAACGGCGCCGAGGGAGCCGCGGATAGCGGGGCGTACTCTTGTGCGGTCATCCTGTCGGTGCTATGGGAAAAGCCCTTTCCCGGAATCTGTTCGCTCTTCTTTCCCGCACCGCTCGAATGCGCTGCGTTAGCCTCTCGATGCGTCGCCAAGGGGAGGGCGCGTATGAGGAAAGGGAAAGGTGAGAAAGGGTGTCTGATTTCGACTCGGCGCGCTGGCAGGAAATGTTCGGTCTGGGCCAGACCCGCAATCCGGCGACGGCAGTCACGGGCGATACCGGCATGGCTCTCGCCTCGACGACGTCCCCCGGCGCGGGCGGGGCGGGCACGCTGAAGCACAGCGGCGGACCGTGGGCGAGCGCCTCGGACACCGCCGGGGAGTTACGCACGAACACCGAGAAGAGCCGCCGCGCACTCCGCTCCGGCCACGAGGGCGTCGCGCAGGGGGCGGCGGGACTGACGTCCGTGGCCGCGCTCATGGCCGTGCTGACGTCCTGGGAAGACCGCCTCGTGGCCGTGCGCGACGAATGCGCCTATCTGGATGGCGCGTTACTGAGAGTTGCCCGGGAGCTGCGGCAGACCGACGCAGGCGTGGGCGACTCCATCCCGTCCGCCCGGAAGGCGGGCGAGGCAGGATGACCGCCGGCACACTGACCTGGCAACAGCTCAGGGACCTGAAGAGGTCCGGGTTCGAGGACGCCGGGGACGCCTGGAACGAGGTCTCCGCCCGGTCGGGCGCCGATCGCGAACGCACCAACCGGGCGATGTCGGCGAAACTCCGCTCCACCCAGGAGAGCCGGTCCGCGGAGGCGGCACTCGGACGGCTGCGGCGCCTGAGCCGCAACTACCAGTATCTCCAGACCGAGTGCGGCCTGGTCCGTACGGCGCTCAACGGCCTTGCGTCCGACCTCGCCGAGCCGCAGCGCCAGCTCCGACTGGCCCTGGAGGAGGCAGCCGCCCTGAATTTCACCGTCCAGCCCGACGGCTCGGTCTCGTATCCGCCCGCCACCTACTGTGCACCGGGCGGTGAGAAACAGTCCCCCGGAGGTACGGCGCGGGGTAGTGCCCGCTCTCCACTGGAGCCTCCGGGCTTCGGGGAGTTGGGGACCGCCGGCTCCGGGGTCCTTCCGGGAGCCGGTGCCGTCAAGGTGCCCAACCCTTCTGCCGAAAGAGCCAAGGACATCTCGGACCGCATCGCCCGCGCCGTACGGTCCGCCACCGAGATCGACGCCCGGTATACGCGGACGCTGAACCGGCTCAAGGCCGCCAAGGGCCTCGACGTGACCGAGGCGACCTGGAAGGACGTCCGCCAGGACACGGTGGACGTCCGCGCCGACACCTACCGGTACCTCGCCGCCGGCGTTCCCGAGGACAAGTCCCCCGCCGCGCGCAGGGAATGGTGGGACAGCCTCGGCGACGAGCAGCGCCAGGAGTACCTGAAGATCGCCCCGGACCTGATCGGCTACCTCGACGGCATCCCGGCGCTCGCCCGCGACGAGGCCAACCGGAATTTCCTGCCGGTCCTCATCGCCGAGCTGTCGGTGCCGGGGGCCAGCGACGCCGACCGGACCCAACTGGAGGGGTTACGGGCGATCGAGGAGAAGTTGCGGAAGCCCAGCCAACCGCCGATGTACCTCCTCGGAATCGGGACCGAGGGGAACGGCCGGGCCATCATCGCCTACGGCAATCCGGATACTTCACGGAATGTGTCGGCGTATGTTCCCGGGCTGAACACGCAGCTCGATGGAGAGTTCGCCGGGGGAACCATGAGGCGGGCACAGGATACGGCTCTGGGCGCGCAGGGATACGACGGCTCCAGCGCGTCGATCGTCTGGCTGGGTTATGACGCCCCCCAGTCCGCGGACGTCGCAAGCACCGGTGACGCCAGCAGGGGAGCGCCCGCCTACAACAGCTTCATGGCCGGGCTGGAGGCCACGAATGAGAACCGGGACCCTCACCTGACGGCCATCGGGCATTCCTATGGCTCACTCACGGTCGGAACCGCGGCCAGGCAGGAGGGCGGGATTCCGGGCGTCGACGACATCATTCTGGTCGGGAGTCCGGGAGTCGGCGTCGATAGGGCGGAGGATCTCGGTGTCGGCAAGGAGCGTGTTTTTGTGGGCTCGGCCGACAACGATCTTGTCACCAAGGTGCCGACGAAGGCCGAGGTCGCGTTCTCCCCTGCTCTGAGTGTTACGGGAGTGTTTGTCAACAGCGGTGACATCAACCTGAGCGGTGATGACAACTACTTTGGGAAAGACCCGGCCAGTGAGGCTTTCGGGGCGCAGCGCTTCAAGGTTGGCGATGGGCCGAATCCCGTACTTGATGGTGAAATCATCGCGGCCCACTCCCAGTACTTCACGCCTGAGAAGGACAGAGAATCCGCCGACAATATCGCCCGGATCGTCTCGGGGGAGTACGGCATCAAGCGCGAGGAGTATCGGTGAAGCGGGTCCGTCCGGCAGCGCGAACTGCCTTCTTTGTATCACTGGCGGCCGTGTTTGCCGCCGGATGTGGAGTTCTGAAAGGTGAGAACGAGCCGAGGGGGAGGGTCATGAATATTGATATGCAGCAAGCAGCGGAGAAGGCGGATGAGATGCTGGATGCCACGATGGGCGCGGTCGTGCCGGAGATCCAGTGGACGCATCGCGCCACCACGACGGGGACCTGTGATGTGTCTAGGTACCGGGCAGTGATGACGATCATCTCCGAGGAGCGGCGCGGTAGCTTTCTCGGCGTGACCGAGCGGTTCTGGAAAGAGAGCGGCTATAAAATCACCGGAAGGAATGAGGACCGGGAGCACCCCGCGATCTTCGCCGTCTCGCGCGAAGGATTCGCGATCACTCTGGTCATCGGTGACAAGGGTCAGGCATTCTTCGATGTCTCCACCCCGTGCGCGCAGAAGTCCGAGGTCGCCGAGCCGACCGTCAGGTCCAACGGAGGCCCCGACTACTCGGGGGGAAAGATTCCTTATCCCAACGTGCGATCCGACTTCTGGTCAGCCGCGAGCCCGCCCCCGTCGTCCCCGCCTCCATCCCCCTCGAAGACACCCCCGCCCCGCTGACCGATCGCGCCCGGGCCCACGAGACGGCAGGACGGTACGAGGCCGCGCTCGCCGATCTCGACCGGGCGGTGGAGGCCGTTCCGGGACATCTGCCCGCGCTCCGGGCCCGCGCGCGGGTGCGTCGGGAACTCGGCGATACGGCGGGGGCGCTGGCGGAGGTACGGGGGCTGGTGGAGCTGGGGGACCGGGCCGGGGCGACGGAGGTTCTGGAGGAGGAGCGTCTGCCGGTGCTGCCGGAGCCGCGTGAGCTCCTGACGACGCTGTCCGCGTTCTGAGGGCCCCGCGGCCCCCGCCCCCACCGGGGCTCCGCCCCGGACCCCGCGCCTCAATCGCCGGCGGGGCTGGGATTGCCCAGGTCGCCCGCCGGGCCGGGGGGCGCTGCGCTTCAAGCGCCGGTGGGGCGGGGATGGCCGGGATTTCCCTCAATGACCGGAGAAAGGTGGGCCTCGTCACTGCTGGAGATGGATGCCAGTGGATGGGCGGGGAGGCAAAACCAGCCCCTCCGGCGTTTGAGGAGCGGGGTCCGGGGCAGAGCCCCGCAGGGTGCCGCGCCGGGCAGGGGCCGCGCACCGGGCGCGGTGGGGGAGACGGGCGACGGTGCGGCCCGCCCGGGGTGAACCTCGTTCGATTACAGTGCTGCGCCGGGCACACATTCGCACAGGAACCACGTCCAGGGAGGGACGCGCGGTGAGCGCAGCAGCCACAGGCGTCTGGGGACGTGCCGAACAGCAGGACTTCAGGGCCAGGGTCCGCGGCGCCCTCCTCGGCGCCGCGATCGGGGACGCCCTCGGCGCGGGCGTCGCGGGGTCCACCCTGGAGGAGATCCACGCCGCCCACGGGGCCGAGGGGGTCGCCGACCTCGTTCCCGCCCACGGCCGCCGGGGCGCGGTCACCGCCGCGACCCAGCTCACCCTGTTCACCGTGGACGGTCTCATCCGCGCCCAGGTCCGCCGGGACACCGGCGCCTGGCACCCGCCCACGGACGTGCACCGTGCGTATCTGCGGTGGGCGGCCACCCAGCGCGACTGGGGTCCCGACGAGCGCCGCAAGGACAACGGCTGGCTCGCCCGTGAGGAGTGGCTGTACACCCGCCGGGACGCCCCGAAGGCGAGCCTCTTCGGTCTCGCCGACGAGAACATGGGCACGGTGGAGGCGCCCAAGAACCCCACCGCCCGCGACCCCGGCGCGCTGGCGCGGTCGACGCCGTTCGGGCTGCTCGTCGGCTGGGAGCCGCAACTCGTGTGCCAACTCGCCGTGGAGTGCGCGGCGCAGACCCACGGCCACCCCACCGCGTATCTGTCGGCGGGCGCGTTCGCGGTGATCGTGCACGGGCTGGCCCGCGGGGAGTCCCTGGAGGCCGCCGTGCAGCGGGCCCTGGCCCTGGTGTCGTCCCGCCCGGGCCACCAGCCGGTGACGGACGGGCTGGGGCACGCGCTCGGCGCCGTACGCCAGGGCGTGCCGAGCGCCGCCCGGGTCATGTCGCTCGGTGAGGGCCACCACGCCGAGGACGCGCTCGCGATCGCCGTGTACTGCGCGCTCGTCGCGGAGGACATCCGGCACGGTCTGCGCCTGTCGGTGAACCACGACGGCCCGTCGGAGACCACCGGCATCCTGACCGGCGCGCTGCTCGGGGCGCTGCACGGGGAGACCGCGCTGCCGCCCGCGTGGCTGTCGGAGCTGGAGGGCCGCCCGACGATTCTGGAGCTGGCGGACGACTTCGCGATGGAGATGACCCAGGGCCCGGCGCTGCACGGCCCGACGATGGCGTCCCCGGGCTGGCTCACGCGCTACCCCCGTACCTGACGCCGGAAGCGGACCTCCACGCGCCCCGTTCCCGCCTTGCCCGCGGCCGCATCGCACACGGCCGCCACCGCACGGCTCACCGCCTTGCCCGGGCCGCATCGCTCACCGCCCTGCCACCGCATCGCATGGCACGGCACACCGCCACCGCATCGCACGGCACGGCATACCGCCCCGCCACCGCAGGCCCGACGCCCGCCCTCCCACACCGTCCGTCACCGCCCGGCCGTCGTCCCCAACACCCCTGCCCACCAGCGCCGTTCGTCTACGATCACGCCATGGATGCCTCAACCGTCGCCGTACGTCTCGCGTCCAGTGCCCTCGCGCCCCTGGTGCGCAAGCTGTTCGTCCAGCCCGCGCCCGGCGCGGGCCTCGTGGAGGGGCCGGTGCGGATCGCCGGACTGGTGTCGTTCAGGGGCGAGAAGCGCACGCTGGGCGAGGCGGAGCTGCGCAGGCTGGCCGGGGAGCTGGTGGACCGGGCCGTCCGGGCGTACGGGCCGCACGAGGCACCCGGCGACGACATACGCCGTGAGGTCACCGACGCGCTCACCACCGCCCTCCACAGCCTGGGCGACCTCCACATGGACGACGTCCAGGCCGTCCGGCTCGGGGCCGACGGCCTGGCCGCCCGTCTCGCGCGCCCGGCGGGCCTGTCGGCGGAGGCGGCCGCGCAGGTCGAGCCCCTGCTGAGCGCGGCCTGCCTGCACATCCTGAACTTCTTCACCCAGCGCTCCACTTTCATCGCCCGAACCCTCGTCGAACAGGCACGCGCGATCGACCGGCTGATCGCGACGACCGATCTGCTGCTGGAGCGGGTCCCGTCGAGGCGCGGCGACGACGCCCGTTTCGAGGCACGGTACGCGGAGCACATCGCGCGCAAGCACAGCGAGCTGACGATCTACGGCCTGGATCTCAACCACGCCCGGGAGTGGCGGCTCGACGCCGCGTACGTGTCGCTGGAGGCGGTCTGCGACACCGCCGTACCCGTGCCCGCCGAGGCCGCTTTCTCCGCCCGGGACAGGGTGCTGCTGCGCGGGAACGCGGGATCGGGCAAGACGACGCTGGTGCAGTGGCTGGCGGTGACGGCCGCGCGCCAGGACTACGCGGAGCTGGGCGGTGATCTGTCGCCCCTGGTGGGCCGGGTGCCGTTCGTCCTGCCGCTGCGCCGGGTCATGAGGGACGGAGCTCCGCCGACGCCCGACGCCTTTCTGCACGCGGTCCGCAGCGCTGTCGCGGGCGCGCAGCCCGACGGCTGGGCGGACCGGGTGCTGACGGCGGGGCGCGCCCTGCTGCTGGTCGACGGCATCGACGAGATCCCGCCGGCCGAGCGCGAAGAGGTCCGCCGCTGGCTGCGGGAGCTGATGGGCGACTTCCCGGGCAATCTGTGGCTGGTGACCGCCCGTCCGTCCGCCGTCGGTGAGGACTGGCTCACGGACGAGGGCTTCAGCGAACTGTCGTTGTCCGTCATGTCCCGGGACCATGTGACCCGTTTCGTCCGCCGCTGGCACGAGGCCGCCCATACCGGGCCCGAGCCGGGCGAGGCCCTGCTGGAGGCCATCCGCTCCAACGGCGACCTGGGGATGCTCGCGGTCAACCCGCTGATGTGCGGCCTGCTGTGCGCCCTCCACCGCGAACGCCGGGGGTTTCTGCCGCACGGCCGCAAGGACCTCTACGACGCCGCGCTGCGGATGCTGCTGGAGCGCCGTGACGTGGAGCGCGGGGTGGCCGCCGGGGACGGGCTGCGGCTGTCGTCGGAGACCCAGATCCTGCTGCTCCAGAAGCTGGCCCACTGGATGATCCGCAACGACCGCCCGGAGATGGACCGCGCGGACGCTCTCACCCAGCTCGGCCGGGCGCTGGAGTACATGGCCCACGTCCCCGGCCCGCCCGAGGCGGTCCTCGGCCATCTCCTCGTACGCTCCGGACTGCTGCGCGAACCGGCGGCCGGGCGCGTCGACTTCGTCCACCGGACGTTCCAGGACTATCTGGGCGCCAAGGCGGTCGTGGAGGAGGGCGACTTCCCGCTGCTGCTGGACAACGCCCACAAGGACCAGTGGGAGGACGTCGTACGGATGGCGGTCGCCCTGGGCCGTCCGGCCGAGCGGGAGCGGATCCTGCGCGGTCTCGTCGGCGCCCACGCGAGCGAGGCCGGGGCACGGGCGCAGGCGGAGCTGATCGCGGACTGGGACCAGGCCCGCCCTCTGCGGCGCGTGCTGCTGGCCGCGAGCTGTCTGGAGCACGCCACCGAGGTCGGCCCCGGGATCCGGCGGCAGGTCGTCTCCATGGCGGAGCGCATCGTCCGCCCGGGCAGCAATCGCCAGGCCCGTCTGCTCGCCGAACTCGCCGGTCCCAAGGTGCTGGGCCTGCTGCCCCGCCCCGACGGCCTGACGGACGAGGAGGCCGTCCGCGTCCTCATCACGGCCACGCGCGTCGGCACGGAGGCGGCCCTTCCCGTGCTGGTCCGCTTCCGTGACCACCCCTCGCTGCTGGTCCGCCGCCAGCTCGCCTGGTCCTGGTACAAGTTCGACACCCGGGAGTACGCCGAGGAGATCGTCGTCCGGCTCGATCAGACGGACCTCTACTTCACGGCCCACCACAACGGCCATCTGCGCGCGCTGCGGGACATGGGCGGCCGGGAACGCGTCCAGGTCGTCGGCATGTACCGGCCCGCCGATCTGGTGGAGTTCCTGGACGCGGACCGGCTCACCCATCTCTGGCTCCGCGACGGCTACTTCACCGTGGGTGGTGAGGAGTGGCTGCACCGCTTTCCCCGGCTGCGCACGCTCGTGGTGCCCGAGCGCTCCCGGGGCACCCGTCACGGCATACCCGGCCACATCACCGTCACCCCCGTCCCGGCCCGGGCCGCGATCTGAACCGCGCGGCCGTATGCCCGGCCCGCCTGAGCGAGCACCGGCCCGCCTGAGCGAGCACGGGGCGGCCGGGAGGAGGGAGCGCCGGCCTCCGTTCGCGGACGACCGGCTATCTCATCAGCTCGCCCGCGTTCACCAGCAGCGACTGGCCCGTGATCGACCGGGCCCGGTCGGAGGCGAGGAAGGCCGCCGCGTCGGCGACGTCCCCGTCCGTGGCCAACTCGGGCAGGGCCATCCGCTCGGTGAGCCGGCCGAGCACCTCCGGTTCCGGTACGCCCTCGGTGTGCGCGGTGAACCGCACGTACGCCTGGACCGGCGGCCCCCACATCCAGCCCGGCAGCACCGTGTTCACCCGGATCCGGTCGGGGCCCAGCTCCCGCGCCAGCGAGTACATCGCCGAGGTCAGCGCGCCCTTGGACGCCGCGTACGCGGCCTGCCACACCTGTGAGGGCGCGGCCACCGACGACTGGGTGCCGATGATGACGACCGAGCCGCCGTGTTCCCTGAGGGCGGGCAGGCAGGCCCGTGTCATCCGCAGGGTGCCCAGCAGATTCACGTCGATGACCTGCTGCCAGGTGGCGAAGTCGGCGTCCGCGAGTCCGCCGAAGTAGCTGTCCCAGGCGGCCACATGGACGACGGCGTCGATCCGCCCGAACCGTTCCACGGCGAGCGCCGCGAGCGCCTCGCACTGGCTCTCGTCGGTGATGTCCGCCGTGCGGTAGGCGGTCCTGGTGCCGCCGGGGTCGATCTCGCCGGCCGACGTGGCGAGGTTCCCCTCCGTACGCGCCCCGAGGACCGCGTTGCCCCCGTCCCGTACGACGGTCTCGGCCACCCGGTGGCCCAGTCCGGCGCCGACCCCGGACACGACGACGGTCTTCCCCTGCAGCAGCATCTGGGTGCCTCCCCACTCTGGCGCATCATCTGACGGGCCGTCAGAGTAGGGGCGTTCGCAGGAGAGGGGAAGGGAGCCGGTCCAATGAACGACGCCACGAACAAAGCCACGGATGACGGCACGAACGGCGGCACGAACGGCGGCGCGGGCGATACCGCCCACGGCGGCGGCACGCGTGACGGCGACACCCGCAGTGAGGTCTACGCGGAACTGGCCGCGGTCGGCCCCTACGGAGTCCGCCCGGGGCACGCCCTGATCACCATGGTCGAACCGCATCCCGGCCATGAGTACGCGTACAACCGCTGGTACGAGGACGACCACTACTACGCGGGCGCGATGGCGATGCCCTGGATGTACGCGGGCCGGCGCTGGGTCGCCACCCGTGAACTCCAGCGGCTGCGCTACCCGGAGAAGTCGGCCGTGGCCCAACCGGTATCGGCGGGGTGCTATCTCTCCACGTACTGGATCACCGACGGCCGCTACGCCGACCATATGAAGTGGACCGTCGGCATCAACAAGCGCCTCAACCGCGACAGCCGCGTCTACCACGACCGTACGCACGTCTTCACGGCCTTCCAGGACCATGTGGCGACCGTGTACCGCGACGGCGCCGCCGGTCCGCGCGACTACCACGCCCTGGACCATCCCTACGCCGGGCTGGTCCTGGAGGTCATCGACGCGGACGGCCCCGGGCAGCGCGCGGAACTGCTGGAGTGGCTGCGGACACGGCATCTGCCCCAGCGGCTGCCGGGCTCGGGCGCGGCGATGGTGACCGTCTTCCGGCCCACCCCGCTGCCGGGCGACCGGATGACCTATGTGAAGCAGGTGGAGGGTGTCGACACCCGGCTGACCCTGCTGTGGTTCCTGGAGGAGGACCCGGGGGAGCGCTGGGAGGCCCGGTTCGCCGGGCTCGACGAGGAGGTCGCGGAATCGGGTCTCGGGCGGGTGGAGCTGGTGGCTCCGTTCATCCCCACGGTCCCGGGCACGGACCGCTACGTCGATCGGCTGCGCTGAGAAGTGCGCTGAGAAGTGCGCTGAGAAGTGCGCTGAGGAAAGGGCCGAGCCCCCTCGGCCGGGACGGCGGACCAGTCGAGAGGGCTCTGTCAGGTGGTGCACACGCGGTGGACGCGTGCGCGGTGCGAGTACCGCACGTCTCGCTCGGTGCGGTGCTCAGTCGACGTCGAACGCGCCCTGGCCGATATTGTTCACGAACGCGTTCCACGAGCCGGGGACAAAGGAGATCGAAGGGCCCGCGGGCACCTTGGAGTCACGTACGGAAACAGCCTCCATGACCGGGGACTTCACCTCTACGCAAGCACCGTTTCCCCCGGAGTACGAGGACTTCGTCCAGGTCTCCGTGGCTCCCTGAATGATTGCCATTTTCGCTCCGCTTCGGCAGTGGTGTGATGGTGCGCCAACCAGGTGTTGGTGCGACCGACGCTACTCGCCGGAGCCGGGGGGCGGGGCAGGCATTCACCCGGTCGGATGGCATATTCCATGGGACTCTTCCACGGAGCGGGGGCGGGGGTGTACCTTACGTCCCCCTCGCCGCCACTTCCCCGCAATGAGCCCTTCGGAGCGATCTGGGCGCCCCGGAACACCTCGGACCCTCGCCTCGGGCCTCAGTGCATCTTCGCGTACTCCTTGGCGATGTTCTCGATGAAGACCTTCGTCTGGTCCACGTTCAGCGCCTGGGCCCGCAGATGTTCGTACATGACCGTGTACTTGTGGACGTCGTTGGCCTTCTCCAGATAGAGATCGCTGGTGACGCCCTCAATGTAGACGACGCTCGAATCCGAGGCGTCGGGGAACTCCAGGATCGCGTACTGGCCGTTGATACCGGGGTGCGCGCCCATGTCGAACGGCAGCACCTGCACGGTGACATGCGGCAGCTGCGCGATGTCCACCAGGTACTCCAGCTGCTCGCGCATCAGGTTCGTCCCGCCGATGACCCGGCGCAGCGCGGCCTCGTCGATCACGGCCCACAGCCGCAGCGGCTGCTCGGCCTCCCTGATCCGGCCCTGGCGGCGCATCCGGACGCTGACGCGCTTGTCGATGTCCGAGGGGGTGCTCTCCGGCAGCGCTCCCGCGATGAGCGCCTCGGCGTACTGCTGGCTCTGGAGCAGGCCCGGGATCACCTGGGGCTCGTACACCCGCAGACTGGCCGCGTCGGTCTCCAGGCCGATGTAGACGCTGTACGGAATGTCGCCGAAGGCGTGCCACCAGCCCTGCTGGCGGGAGTCCTTGGCCATCTGCATCAGCGAGTCGACGACGCGGTGGTCGTCGACCTCGTACACCCCGCACAGATCGCGGACGTCGCGCTGGCTGATGGAACGGCGGCCGTTCTCCAGCCGGCTGATCTTCGACTGGGAGACCAGCAACCGGTCGGCCACTTCCTCCGCCGTCATGCCTTTGATCTCGCGGAGCCGGCGCAGCTCCTGCCCCAATCGGCGTCGCCTGACGGTGGGATTGACGTTGGACGCCACGGAAACTGCACCTCCGATTGCGTAGCTGAGCGTATCTACTGCTCAGCAGACTGCCACCAATACTCAGGGCCGCGCGGCGAAATAGCCACACGCACCGCGCTCATGGCGCCGCGCGCGGCACAGAAAGTCCGGCCGGCGCTCCGGTGGTGGCGAGCTGAGGGCGAATCGGGGTGGAGATCGGGGTGAAGGCCGTCACGGCGCCGCGGCAGCACGGCATCACGGGGGTACTGGCCGCGTGGCCCCACCGCGTGCGAGGCACGGGCGGCACGGCCGTGACGCATCGGCCGCACGGCGCCGCGGCGCACGGGCGGCACCCGTCACGATCGCGGACGCCGTAGGCCGTGGAGAAGCCGTGGAGATGCGAACGCGCGGGGCAGCGGCGTGCTGCCCCGCGCGTCGCGGGTGCGGCTCCCGGACCGGCCGGCCGACGCGGTTCCGGCACCGGCTCGGGGTGAGCCGGCACCGGTGCGCCGGTGATACGTGGGTGATATCCGGGTGGATATCCGGGTGAGTGAGTCGGTGTCGAGGGTGGGTTGAGGGTAGGTGGTTCGGTTACGCGGCCGAGTCACCGCACGGCTGAGTCACTGCACGGGTGACTCAGCGCACGGCCGACTCGGGCGCGGCTGATTCAGTGCGCGGCGACGCGGGCCATGCCTCCTCGGCGTGGCTGCATCGAGACGGCCGACTGACGGCTGCCGCCCGCGGCGGTGGGGCTGCGGCGCGGCTGTGCCGCCACGCCGTTCTGGACGTCCATCACGGCGTGCGCCACGAGTCCGCCCATGGGGTCGTGCCTGATGAGATCCCGCAGGCGGGATCGCGAGGAACGCCCCTCGTTGCCGGGGTAGAGGTGCTTGCCGAGTCCGACCGCATGGGCCAGCGCGGCGAGCGCCGCGGTCCGCGGATCCGGTGGGACACCGGTGCGGATCGCACTGTCCAGCCGGGCCCTGATGTCCCGGCTGATCGCCGTCTCCGTCGCCTGGTAGCGCGTCGTCGGCAGCACCCCGCACATCTGGCCCGCCACGGCATGCACCATGCCGCAACGCTCCAGGTGAGCGAGGTAGA
This sequence comes from Streptomyces sp. NPDC004609, assembly GCF_042873655.1. Taxonomy (NCBI): domain Bacteria; kingdom Bacillati; phylum Actinomycetota; class Actinomycetes; order Kitasatosporales; family Streptomycetaceae; genus Streptomyces; species Streptomyces sp. NPDC004609. The sequence goes on from NZ_JBIALS010000034.1 coordinate 79,096, forward strand.
TCTGGCGCAGCCCCAGGCGGGGTCCGCCGATCCAGTGGACCGCCCGGACCGGGCTGCCGCGTCGCCGCAGCAGCTCCAGTGCGGAGTCCAGTGTCGGATCTCCTGTCGGCCGTGGCATCACCACGGCTATACGATCCCCGTCAGGGGCTATCCGACCCGCCAGAGCCAGCTCTACTAGCTGTGCTCCGGCCAGGCCGAGGTCGAGCGACTGCGGCTGCGCTGTGGTACCCGTGGCCGGGTCCAGAGCGAGCAGCAGAAGCTCCTCCGGAAGTGTTCTGCGGCTCCTGCCCATCCATGCCTCCCCGCGTGGATGAATGACAGGGTGACCCCTCTCACATTGGTCTGTCGAGAGTGCCTGGGTGCTTTGTATGGGAACCGTTAGGTATGTCGTTCTCGTCTAGGCCCCAGGGGCGTGTTCTCACACAGGACACTGAGAGATGGTTCGGACAACACGGGCCCTCGATTCGACAGCGCCGGTACTTGGTACGTACGGCGGCAGCACATCGTTCATGGTTCATGGAGGAGGCACGGTGGCGGGCGAGTCCCCCGACAAGTCGGAGCAGCGGAAGTCGTCGGGGGAGACGGCTTCGGGCGAACATGACCCGCGGCTCGCCTTGCTCGGCCAGTCGACGTCGGCGTCACCGGCGATCGCGCCGGATGCGGACCAGCCGACGGCGGTCTTCGCCCTTCCCCCCGAGCCGCGCCCGGCGGCGCCCGGCAGGTCGCGCCGCGAGCCGGGCACGGACACGGGTTCCGCCGCGGGGGACGCGCAACTGCGTTCGGCGGTGGCGGCTTGGGTGGCATCCGCGGACGACGACGCTGACGACGACGCCGGCGGGGAGCCGGGCAGCGGGGGCGGGACCGGCACGCGGGTAGACGCCGGTGCGCGCGCCGGGGGTGACACCGGCGGTACGTCCGGCGTCGGCACGGTCCCGGCCCCGGACACGGACCATGACTCGGACTCGGACTCGGGCTCCGGCCCGGACTCGGCACCGGGCTCCGGCTCGGACCGTGGCTCGGAGAACGGCACCGGCTCGGGCAGCAGCGCTGGTACGGACGCCGGAACGGGCCCCCGCGCCGGGTCCGGTGACTCCGCGGCCGAGGTGACCGCCGTGCTCCCCGAGTCCCGTGAGACCCCCGAGACCACGGCCGAGGTGACCGCCGTCATCCCGGAAGCCGCTGAAGACCCCCAGGAGGCCGCGGAGGCCGCCTCGGGCAGCGCGGGGCCCGCGAGCGGCCCGGAGGACGCGGTGGAGGCCGGTACGGCGTCTGGAGGGCCCTCGGGGGGCGCCTCCGGCGCGTCCGGTGAGACCGAACCGGAATCCGAAACGGAACCGGAGGCGTCGGAACGTCCTGCTTCCGGCCCCAAGGACGGCCCCAAGGATGGCGCGAAGGCCGGTGCCGGGGACGGGCCCGGCACCGGCGGCGAGGAGAGCCCGGCGCCCGGAGGCACCGCGGCCACCGCCCCGGCCGCCCCCGCCGAGGAGGCTTCCCGGGACGCGGACCCGGCGGCCGGCGCGGATGCCGCCGACGCCGGGATGGCCGGCACCACCGGTGCCGAGAAGCCGGACGGCGGTACCGGCACGAGCGTTGACACGGAGACGAAGGCGAACGCCGGCTCCGGCTCCGGCTCGGACACCGGAGCAGGCTCCGGGCCGCGTGCGGGCGCCTCCGGACCGGACGCAGAAGCCGACACAGATGCAGATGCAAACGATCCGGACGGAACCCCGGGCGCCCTCGGAACCCCCCGCCGCGAGGTCGACCAGCCCACCGCCGTCTTCAAGGCGCTCCGCGAACCGTCCGCCGCCCCCGCCGTCGACAGCCCCACCACCGCCCTCAAACTCCCCCCGGCCCCCCGGCCCGTGGCCGACCCCGGGCCGGCCTCCGATTCCGCGGGGCGGCCGAGCACCTTCGTACCGCTGCGCGGGGACGACGCGGCCCCCTCCGAGGCGTCCCGGGCCGGGACGCCCGGGACGGCCGCGACTTCCGGGACGGCCGCTCCCGCCGGGCTCACCGAGGCCGAGCGGACCACCCAGCAGCCCGTGCCGCCGCTGCCGCCGCTCGATCTGCTCGCGGAACTGACGAACACGCCGGAGACACCCGTACGGACGGTGGTGCGGCGGATCAAGATCTGGACGCCGCTCGTCCTCCTCCTGGGGGTCGTCTTTGCGGTCGTACAGATGCTGCGCCCTCTGCCGGACCCCGAACTGACCCTTTCGGCCGCGCCCGCCTACACCTTCGAGGGCGGCCGCCTCAGCCTGCCGTTCCCGGCCGGGGGCCAGGGCGCGGTGGAGGTCGAGGGACTCGGGGTGATCGGGGCGTACGGGGCGCAGAAGCCCGCGCCGATCGCGAGCGTGGCGAAGACGATGACGGCGTACGTGATCCTGCGGGACCACCCCCTCAAGGGCAAGGAGGAGGGGGAGAAGATCACCGTCGACAAGCAGGCCGCGGACGAGTCCGACAACTGGGAGAACGAGTCCGTCGCGAACCTGGTGGAAGGGCAGGAGCACACGCTGAAGCAGATGCTCCAGCTCATGATGATCCCGTCGGGGAACAACGCCGCCCGACTGCTCGCCCGCTGGGACTCGCCGTCGGAGGCCGCGTTCGTCGAGAAGATGAACCGGGCCGCCGAGGACCTCGGGATGAACGACACCGTCTACACGGACCCCAGCGGCTTCAAGAAGACGACGATCTCGACCCCGATGGACCAGCTCAAGCTGGCCAAGGTCATGATGAAGAACGACGTCTTCCGGGGCATCACCGACACGACCAACGCCGACGTCCCCGGCAGCGGCAAGATCCGGAACGGCAATGACCGCACGCTGCTCCAGCCCGACGTCGACGGCATCAAGACCGGCTCGTCGACCCCGGCCGGAGGCAATCTCCTCTGGTCGTTCCAGACGGAGGTCGACGGCCGGTTCCACCGGGTCAACGGCATCACCATGAACATCCAGGACGGCACGAACCCGTACGAGAAGACACAGAAGGCGATCACGCACAGCATCGATGTGATCTCCAAGGTCAGGGAAGGCGTCACCTCCGCCACCGTCGTCAAGAAGGGCGATGTCCTCGGCCACCTCGACAACGGGATGGGCGGACGGTCCGCCGTCGTCGCCACCAAGGATCTGAAGGCGGTCGGCTGGGCCGGTCTGCGGATCGAGCTGGCGCTGGACGACGGCGGCAGGAGCCTGCCGGACTCCGGCCGGAAGGGCGATGCCGTCGGCCAGGTCTCCATCGGCACCGGGCCCGCCAAGGTGTCCGTCCCGGTCGCGCTCCAGCAGGACCTGGCGGAACCTGGTTGGGGCGACAGGCTGACGCGCATCGGCTGAGACGGGCCGGAGCGCCGCTCCGGCCGGGAGCGAGGAGGGCGTCCCGAAGCTCCGGGGCGCCCTCGTGTTAGCGTCCCGACAGCTCAAGGTCGCCTGACGGCGCAACTCATTCATGCCCCGGCTGCGTCCTTGGAACGAGGGACCGGACCACAGCAGACCGAGACGGGGAGAGCCGCAGTGACCACCGCAGAGCCGGTCAGGACGGACGGCGGCGGCTCCCGGACGGGGCCGCGAATACGGCAGTCGCCGGCGGGCTCCGAACAGCGGCACGACGAGCGGCGGTCCGGCCGCCTCGCCGACGTCTGGGACCGGCTCACCCGCCGTCCCGTGCTCGTCACGACGGCGGTCGCCGCGGTGGTGCACGTCCTCTGGTTCTTCTTCTTCGCGAACAGCGGCGGCGACATCGCGGCCCAGGACGCCTGGGCCGAGTTCGTCGGCCGCCACCCCGACTCCGCGTACAACCTCGCCTGGTACGGCGGGATGCACCCCGTCTCGTACAGCGTCGTCTCGCCGTATCTGATGTCCCTGATCGGTGTACGCCCCACGATGATGGTCGCCGGGACGGTCTCGGCGGCGCTCACCGCGCTGATCCTGGTGCGCGTGAGGGCCGTCCGCAATCCGCTGCCGTGCGCGCTCGCCGGGGTCTTCGCCTTCCTCTGCAACGCCCTGTCCGGCCGGGTCACCTTCGGTCTGGGCACCATGTTCGCGCTGGGCGCGGTCGCCGCGGTCTTCTGCTGGCCCCGGCCCTGGCGTATGAAGCGCTGGGCCAAGGCCGCGGTGGCGGCGCCGCTCGCGGGGCTGGCCACCGCCGCGAGCCCGGTCGCGGGTCTCTTCCTGGGGGTGGTGGCCGCCGCGCTGTTCCTGAACAAGCGGCGGCCGGGGGCGTACGCGCTGGGGCTCGCGCCCGTCGCGGTGGTGGCGGTCTCCTCCTGGCTGTTCCCCTTCTCCGGGACACAGCCGATGTCGCTGGCGTCGACCTCGCTCCCCTTCCTCTACGGGGTCTTCGTCTTCCTGCTCGTGCCGAAGGAGTGGCGCACGGTCCGGGTCGCCTCGGCCGTGTACACGATCGGGACCCTGCTGACCTGGGCGGTCGACTCCCAGATCGGCTCCAACGTGTCGCGGCTGCCGATGCTGTTCGCGGGGGTGGTGCTGCTGGCCGTCCTGCCGTACACCGTGCCGCGTTCGCGGAAGTGGTACGCGCTGCTCGTCGCGTTCGCGGGCCTGAACTTCTGGATCGGTTTCAAGGCCGTCGACGACGTGGTGCGTACGGCTCCGACGGCGTCCTGGAACTTCGAGCTGGCGCCGCTGGTCAACAAGCTCCAGGAGGTCGGCGCCGAGCGGGGCCGGGTCGAGGTCGTCCCCGCCAGCAGCCACCGGGAGGCCTCCGCGCTCGCGCCGTACGTCAATCTGGCACGCGGCTGGAACCGCCAGGCCGACATGAAGCGCAACCCCATCTTCTACGACGAGGACAAGACGCTCACCTCGGCGGACTACCGGGCCTGGCTGGACCGCTGGGCGGTCCACTACGTCGTCCTGCCCGAGGGGTCGCCCGACTCCAGCGGCGCCCGGCAGGAGGCCGACCTGGTCCGGGAGGGGCAGCCGTATCTGACCCGTATCTGGGGCGACGCCAACTGGCAGGTGTTCGCGGTCAAGGATCCCGCGCCGATGGCGGAGGCCCCCGCGACGGTGGAGCACGCGGGCGCGGAGAAGGTGACGATCCGGGTGAAGGAAGCGGGCCGGGTGCTGATCCGGGTGCCGTACTCGCCCTGGCTCGGCCTGGTCGACGAGGACGGCCGGAAGGTGAAGAGCCCGCAGGAGACGGAGGAGTCGAAGCGCCGTGAGGACGGGCAGCCGAAGACGTTCGTCAATCTGAACGGGTGCCTCATCAAGGCGGAGCAGGACGCGGAGGGCGACGAGTGGACCGAACTCCTCGCGCCCAAGCCCGGTACCTACCGCCTCGCGGGCAAGTACGGCTTCGAGCGCGGCACCCCGTGCCCGGATGAACTTCGCTAGTCCTTACCGCCGTTAACACCTATCTGCTCAAGGTTCCCTCATGCATAGTGGGGTTCGTTTGAACATACCGAGCAGTTGGTCCAGTGGTTCAGGTGCGACATGGCATGCGAACGATGCGGTGACAGGGGCGGGCGCGCGCTGCCGGGTATGAGGTGCCCGGAGTGCGGTGTCGCGGCCGGCGGGCGGGCGAACGGCGGGGGTGCGTTCGGAGGCGGCCGGACCGGGGCCGGTTGGGCCGTGGCCGGCCGGGGTGCCGGCGGCGCGCGCGGAGCACTCGGAAGGGCGCTGCTGGTCGGCGGCGTGGCGGTGGCGGTGCTGGCTCTGGTGGCCTCGATCGTCGCGTTCTCCGGTGACGACCCCTCCGGGACCGGCGGCGCCGCGGACGTCCCGGTCTCCGGCGGCGCCGGGAGCCTCGGTGGCATCGGCGGCGTACCGGAACGGATCCAGCCCACATCGGAGCCCTCGCCAGGCGAGCCCGGCGCGGTGGCCCCCGCCCCGAGCGGCACCCTCGGGGTGCCCGGTGACGGCGGTGCCGCCACCCCCGGCACCCGCCCCCCGAGCGGAACCGCGCACCCCGAGTACTCCGCCTGGGCGGGCCCCGGCTGCACCGGAGGCGGACAGTACAAGGAGCACGGCCGCTACGCGGACGGATTCGAGGGCTGGTACACGGTCAGGACCGGCGGCCACAGGGGCGACGGCTGCGACGGCAGGTTCAGCGCGATCCCGATGTCCGGCAGCGAGTCGAAGGACAACGGCAACACGGCGACCTGGTCCTGGTACGTCGGCAGCGGCTACACGACCTGTTCCCTCGCCGTGGTCGTCCCGAAGGCCCCGCGTCCGCAGGATGTCGCGGGAGAGCCCTCCGTCTACCGCGTCCTGGCCGATCCCGCCGACGACGACAGCCTGATCAAGACCTTCGAGGTGAACCAGACGCAACTGCGGGGGCGGGGCGCCGTGATCCAGAAGATCCCCGTCCGGGGACAGCGGCTGACCGTGCGGCTGGTGGACCGCGGCAGGGACTGGGGCGGTGACCGCGAGGGCGCGCACCACGCGGCGGCACAGATGCGGGCCGACTGCCGGCCGTGACACGGAGTGCCGAACACCGGTGCCGGAAGCGGAATGTGAGGGGTAATACAAGGAACTCTCGGTGACCGCCGGGGAATTCTTATTGTTATCCGGAGATACCTGCCAGGCGGTATGGCATTGCTGCATAGTGTCCGCCATGGTTTGCGAGGCGTGCGGGCGTATCCACACAGGAACGCCCACGGGGATGACGTCGTACGGGTGCGCCGCGAGTGCCGCGCCCAGGGGCCGGCACCGGGCGGTCAGGGGGAGCAGCGTCGCGCGGGAGCCTGCCCCCGAGCGGATATCCGTGCTGTCCCGGGTCGGGAAGACCATGATGGGCACGGGGGTGGCGCTCGCGCTCGGAACGCTGGTGACCAGCGTCGTGATCATGACGGACAACGGCGCCGAGGGGAGCACCCGGAACCGGGCGAGCCCCATGGACCTGGACCTGGAACTGGGCGGCGGGCCGGCACAGGACGGGCCCACGGGGGCGCCCGAGGAGGAGTCCGCGGCCGATGTGACCTCGGGTGCGGCCGAGGGGGCCCGGGCGGGTGCGTCGGATTCCGTGGCTCCGGTCGCCGGGCGGGTACGGAAGCCGGCGGCCGGCACCGCGCCACGGGCGGGCAGGGCCGCCTCCGGCGCGAACACGGCCAAGGCCGAACGCCCCGCCGGACGATCGGCACCGCGGGTCCCGGCCCCTCCTCGGGAGCGCCCGGGGCCCGGCGACGGGGACGGCTGCCGCCACGGCAACGGCGGCTCCTTCACCGGCTCCGGATGGGGCTCCGCGTTCGGCTACGACGGTCGTCCCGGCAGCGACGACGACGATGATGATGACGACGACGACCGGGACTACGGTGACGGTGGCCGCGACTGCCGATAGCGGCGGGGGTCCGCGACCGGCTCAGGACTTCTGACGTCCGGGATACGGCGCGAAGGGCCCCGCGGCGGACTCCGGCTGCCCGAACGGCGGCGGGGACGAGTTCCTGGCCGCCCTTGGGTGTACGCGTTCGGCGGTGACCGGCGGGCGGCGCTCGACCGCTGACGGACCACCGCGGAAAGGGACCGCTCGAAGACGGTGGAGCCGATGTACGGACACGGAACGGGGAAGGATCCCGCGGTCCCGGCCGGAACCGGCATCTGCCGTCGAGAAGAGATCCCGGCGGACCGGTCCTCCCGTATCCGGAGTTCGGCGCTCCCGGGACGTACCGGACCGCACCGGCCCGTCGGCCCCGCCGGCAGCCGTTCCGCCGTGGGCCGGGCAGCCGTTCCGCCGTCGGCCGGGCGGCCGTCGTACCGCTGGGCCCTTCCGTGCCACATCACCTCATGGGGTGTCAAGTTGCTGTATACACACGTCTGTTGACGTATGACCATGCCTCGTCGGTACCCCGGCGAGGCAGTACCCTGCACCAACGGGGTCACGCCCTGTGTCTCTACGGGAAGGCGGAGTGCGCGCTGTGGTCAGTGACAATCGTTCCGAGCAGCCCTCGGTACCCTTCGACATCCCCACCTCGGCCCGGGCCTACGGCTGGATGCTGGGTGGCAAGGACAATTACGAGGTCGACCGCAAGTTCCTTCTCTCCACGCTGGCGGACTTTCCCGAATGCGTGGACATCGCGCGGCAGAACCGCCAATTCCTCTACCGTGCGGTGCGCTATCTGGCGCAGGAGGCGGGCATCCGCCAATTCATCGACCTGGGCTGCGGACTGCCCACCGACAACAATGTGCACCAGGTCGCCCAGAGCTTCCTGCCGGACGCCCGGGTCGTCTACGTCGACATCGACCCGATCGTCCTCGCACACGGCCAGGCGCTGCTCGCCGAGGACACCAGCACCACCGTTATCACCGGTGATATGCGCGAGCAGCAGCCCATCCTCGACCACCCCGATGTCCAGCGGCTGATCGACTTCGGCGAGCCCGTCGCCGTGCTGTTCCTGTCGGTCGTCCATCATCTCGCCGACGCCGACGACCCGCGCCGGGCGCTGCGTACGATCATCGACCAGGCCGCGCCCGGCAGCTATCTGGGCCTGTCCCAGGTCGTCTGCGACGACGCGGCCTGGGGCGCGGAGATGTCGGCGCACATCTCCGGCCTCGGCATCCCCTGGCAGACCCGTACCCCCGACGAGGTCAACGCCTTCCTCGACGGGCTGGACCCGGTGGAACCCGGCCTGGTGAACCTCGTCGACTGGCGCCCCGACCCGGACCAGCCGCCGCTCGCGAGTGTGCATCCGTCCCTGGTGCCGTATCTGGGCGCCACGGAGAAGAACCTCCGTGTGTACGAGTACGGGGGGCTGCTGCGCAAGCCGTAGCGCTGATCGCGGGACGAGCCGCGCGGCCCGTCCCGCCCGGTTCGAACCCGGGGCGGGGTCCGTGCGCCCGCCCGCGCCGGCTCCGGGCCGGGACCGGACCGTGCGGACGCGTCCGGCGCTGACCCGACGGGTTGGTCCGCGCCCCTGACCGTCTCCGGGCCGGGCCCCGGCCGTATGGGACCCGGGCTCGGCGCGGCCGACTCGCCGGGGCGGGGCTCCGGTCCGCCACCGTGGACCGCTGGTCGAGACGGACGCCGATGAGCCGCGTCCGGATGGGTGCGGCCCGGCTCCCGGGCGAGCACCGCGCCGCCCCGGCCGCCGCCCTGGACCCGCAGCGCGGATCACGGGTGTCCCCGGTGCGCCGGGCACCCGGACCGCCCCGGACCATCGGCTGCCAGGATGACCGGCCCCCCCGGGCCGCAGGCCACCCGGACGACTGGCCCCCTTGGACCATCGGTCCCTTGGACCATCGGCCCGCAGGCCGCCGGGCCCGCCGGCCAAAGGCCCGCCCGTATCCTCCGGTCGTCCCGCGCCCGGATCGCGCGCCGCTCGTATCCCCGGCTCCGGGATCGCGGGCCGTCCGTATCCCTCGTACCCGGTCCGACGCCGGCTCCGGGTGACCAGCCCCCGGAGCACCCCCGGAGCCCCCGGCCGCGTCGCCGTTCACCCGGATCACCCGGATCACGTGAGCCCGTCGCGCACGACGGAGCCTCGGTCCGAGCCGCGCTCCAGGCCGTCGTGCCATCCCCGGAATCCCGTATCGCCTTATGGAACAAGGGTATTGACGATTCCCGGACCCCCCTTCTTGGTCTAGACCTATTCCTCCGGGAGAATCCCTTGTGTCACAGTTCGGCCGCACCACTGCTTTCGGCCTGCGACGGGATCTACGGTGTGGCCACCTCATCAGCACGCGCCTTTGGGGGGCACATGTCGAACCACCAGCCACCACAGGGCTGGGGCCAACCGCCCCAGCAGCCCCAGCAGCCGTCGCAGCCGGGCTGGGGCCAGCAGCCCGGCCCCGGTCCGTCCGGCTGGGGCACGCCGGGACCGCGGCCGCCCAAGAAGTCCCGTATGCCCGTGATTCTCGCCGTGGTGGGCGTGTTCGTCGTGCTGATCATCGCGGTCGCGATCACCCAGAACGACGGCGGCGGTTCGCCCGACGGCAAGTCGTCGACCCAGAGCAGTGGGAAGGTCGCGGACGCGCCGGTTCAGCAGGACACCAAGGGAGCGGACCGCCCCAAGGACCTGAAGCCGGAGGACGATGTGAAGATCACCTCCTGCGAGGTGGACTCCGCCCTCAGCTGGCCGTCGGCGAAGCTGACGATCACCAACCAGTCCTCGGACACGTCGAACTACCTCGTGTCCGTGGAGTTCGTGGACGCCCAGGGAGTCCGTATCGGCGAGGGCTTCGCGGCGACGAACAACCTCGCGCCGGACCGGTCCGCGAAGGAGGTCGCCCAGGGCACGGCGGAGGCCAAGGGCAAGATCACCTGCAAGGTCACCAAGGTCACCCGCTACGCCTCGTAGCGCCCGTACGACCGCGCCCCGCACCCGGAACGACGGCCGACGGGGCCCGGCGCCGCGCTCGTCCGGCCCGCGGTCCACGGTTCATGCCCCCACAGTCTGCTACGGGGACCGCCACGCATCCTGGATGGCATGGTGGAGACCGGCCATCAGTCGCCGGGCCGCCGGCTCGTGGTCGTGGAGGTCACGGAGGTCACGGAGGTCGTCGAGGGGGAACCGCCCCCGGTAGGCGTCCGCCAGGCGCCGCCCGCCCCCGGCGGCCGTCCCAGGGGGCCGGTGGGACGCCAGGAACAGCTGCCAGCTCACGACGTCGAAGAGCAGCGGCCCCCAGCTCGGGGTGCCCCAGTCGGCCCTCACGGCGGTGTCCGGTCCTCTCGGCGGGTGGCGGTGTCGTCCCGTCGCGGGGGCGGGTCCCCGCGACGGGACAGGCGCCGGGCTTCCCGCTACCGGGTCTAATCGCAGTGCACCGGGCTTTGGCCCGGTGGTGGAGCGATTCTGAGAAGTGCTCTGACTCGCGCTGTGCGCACGGGTCCGCAC